>JAGUXX010000099.1 GCA_020061585.1 Betaproteobacteria bacterium
ATCTATCTCGGCGCGATCGGACTGCTGACGCTGCTGCTCGGCGCCGGTTTGCTGGCGCTGGTCTGGCCGGCGGGCCTGGCGCCCGGGATTCTGGTCGCCATCGCGCTACTCGGCCTGCTCGCCGGCGGCCAACTGGCGACCTCGCTGGTGAACTGGCTGGCGACCTTGCTGGCTTCGCCGCATCCGTTGCCACGCATGGATTTCTCCACCGGCATTCCGGCGCAATACCGCGCGCTGGTGGTGGTGCCGACCATGCTGACCGGCACGCGCAATATCGAAAGCCTGATCGAGGCGCTGGAAGTGCGCTTTCTGGCCAATCGCGACACGCATCTGCATTTCGCGCTGTTGACCGATTTCACCGATGCGGCGGCGGAAACCCTGGCCGAGGATGCGGCCTTGCTGGAACTGGCGGGTGAGCTGATCGAGGCGCTGAACACGCGGTATTCGGCGGGGCGCAATGACGTGTTTTTCCTGCTGCATCGGCCGCGCCGCTGGAATCCGCATGACAAGATCTGGATGGGTTACGAGCGCAAACGCGGCAAGCTGGCGGAGCTGAACGCCTTGCTGCGCGGCGGCGATCAAGCCGGTTTCTCGCGGCTGGTGGGCGATACCGCCGTGCTGAGCGGCGTGAAGTACGTCATTACCCTGGATACCGACACCCAGTTGCCGCGCGAGGCGGCGCGGCAGTTCGTCGCCGCCATGGCGCATCCGTTGAACCGGGCGGTGTTCGATGCGGCACTGGGTCGGGTCGACGCCGGTTACGGCATACTGCAACCGCGCGTCAGCGCCAGCCTGCCGGGTTCCGGTCAATCGCGCTATGCCCGCCTGAATGGCGGCGAGCCGGGCATCGACCCGTACACGCGGGCGGTGTCCGATGTGTATCAGGATGCGTTCCAGGAAGGCTCTTTCATCGGCAAGGGCATTTACGATGTCGATGCCTTCGAGCAGGCGCTGCATGGGCGTTTTCCGGAAAACCGCATTCTCAGCCACGACCTGCTGGAAGGCTGCCACGCCCGCGCCGGGCTGTTGAGCGACGTGCAGTTGTACGAGGAATATCCGGCCCGCTATGGCGCCGACGTCAACCGGCGCTATCGCTGGATACGCGGCGATTGGCAACTCGCCGCCTGGCTGTTGCCGTGGGTGCCCGGCGCCGATGGGCGTTCGCGGAGAAACCCGCTGACCTTGCTGTCGCGCTGGAAACTGTTCGACAACCTGCGCCGCAGTCTGATCCCCGGCGTGCTGACGCTGTTGCTGCTGCTCGGCTGGACGCTGTTGGCGTCGCCCCTGGGGTGGACCCTGGCGCTGCTCGGCGTTGTGCTGATTCCGCCGCTGCTGGTCAGTCTGGTCGATATGCTGCGCAAGCCGAGCGATATGCGGCCCGGCCAGCATCTCGCCGCCGCCGCCCATGCCGGCGGCCAGCGACTGCTGCAAGCCGGCTTCGCGCTGGTCATCTTGCCGCATGAAGCGGCCTACAGCCTGGATGCGATCCTGCGCACCCTGGGCCGCTTGTGGTTCACCCACCAGCGCCTGCTGGAGTGGAATCCGTCCGGCGATCAGGAGCGCGCCAGTCGCGGCGATCTATCCGCCACACTGCGTGGCATGGCGTTTGCGCCGACTTTGGCCGTTACCGCCGCCGCTTGGCTGGCGCTGATCAATCCGTCCGCCCTGCCGGTGGCCGGCCCGATACTGTTGCTCTGGCTGTTGTCGCCGGTCATCGCCTGGTGGGTCAGCCTGCCGCTGCCGCGCCGCGAGGCGCGGTTGAGCCTCGATCAGACGCGCTATCTCGGGCGCGTCGCGCGCAAGACCTGGGCCTATTTCGAGACCTTCGTCACCGCCGAGGATCATTGGCTGCCGCCCGACAACTATCAGGAATACCGTGCTGCCACGCTGGCGCATCGCACCTCGCCGACCAATATGGGGCTGGCCTTGCTGGCCAATCTGGCGGCGCACGATTTCGGCTATATCCCGGCCGGGCAACTGCTGCAACGCAGCGCCGACGCGCTGACCAGCATGGCCGGCCTGCAACGCCATCGCGGCCACTTCTACAACTGGTACGACACGCAAAGCCTGCAACCGCTGCACCCGGCCTACATTTCGTCGGTGGATAGCGGCAATCTGGCCGGCCATCTGCTGACCCTGCGCCCCGGCCTGCTGGGATTGCTCGATCGGCCAATACTTGAGCCGCGCGGTCTGGACGGCCTGCGCGACACGCTGGGCATCCTGGAAGCGGCGGCGGGCCAGCCGACACCGGCGACGCTGAAGCAGTTCCAGATGGCCTTGGAGTCCGCGCAAGCGATAGCCGAAGTTGACACCGAAGGCGTGCCCCCGCTCACGCTGGTCGCGGCGCGGCATCTGTTCGACCGGCTGGCGCGCTATGCCGCCGCCATCGTTGACGAATTCGCCGCCGAAGTTGTTGGTCATAACGACACCGAGCTTGCCAGCGGGTCGACCAGCCAGACGCTCTGGTGGGCGGCCGCGTTGGCGCGGCAATGTCGGGCGGCGCGCGATGAATTGATCTTTCTCGCGCCGTGGACCGGGCTGCCGGCGGCGCCGGTGGGGCTGGGCGAGTTTCCGGAATTCGACGCCATCCCGACCTTGCGCACGCTGGCCGGGCTGGAAGTGGTCTGGGCGGCGCGGCTGGCGAGACGCCAGAGCGTCAACCCCACACCCGAGCAGGCCGACTGGCTGGCCGCCTTCCAGCGCGACATCGCCCTCGGCAGCGTCCGCGCGCTGCAACGTATCGCGGTCATCGAACAACTGGCGGTGCAGGCCGGTGAAATGGCCAACATGGAATATGGCTTTCTCTACGACAAAGCGGCGCGCCAGTTGGCCATCGGTTACAGCGTCGATGAGCGGCGGCGCGACAGCAGCTACTACGATCTGCTGGCTTCCGAGGCGCGGCTGGCGGTGTTCGTCGCCATCGCCCAGGGCCAGTTGCCGCAGGAAAGCTGGTTCGCGCTGGGACGCCTGCTGACCCGCGCCGGCGGCGAGCCGCTGATGCTGTCGTGGAGCGGCTCGATGTTCGAGTACCTGATGCCGCAACTGGTGATGCCGACCTACGACCACACCCTGCTCGACCAGACCGCGCGCGCGGCGGTGGCGCGGCAGATCGAATACGGCCAGCAGACCGGCCTGCCCTGGGGCATTTCGGAATCCGGCTACAACACCGTCGATGCGCAACTCAATTATCAGTACCGCGCCTTCGGCGTGCCCGGCCTGGGGCTGAAACGCGGCCTCGGCGAAGATCGTGTGGTGGCGCCCTATGCTTCGGTGATGGCGCTGATGGTGGCGCCGGAAGCGGCCTGCCAGAACCTGCAACGGCTGTCCGCCGCCGGGGCGGAAGGCGGTTTCGGTTTCCATGAGGCCATCGACTACACGCCGCTGCGCCAGCGGCGCGGCGAAACCCATGCCTTGGTGCGCTCGTACATGGTGCATCACCAGGGCATGAGCCTGTTGGCGCTGGCCTATCTGTTGCTGGATCGGCCGATGCAGAAACGATTCGCCGCCGACCCGCTGTTGCAGTCGGCGTTGTTGCTGTTGCAGGAACGCATCCCCCGCGCCTCGACCCTGTATGCCCACAGCCCGGAACTGAGCGGCGAGTTGACCGGCGCCAGCACCCCGGAAATGCCGATCCGCGTGCTGACCAACCCCGACTCGGCGGCGCCGGAAGTGCAGTTGCTGTCCAACGGCCGCTATCACGTCATGCTCACCCATGCCGGCGGCGGCTACAGCCGCTGGAACGACCTGGCGGTGACCCGTTGGCGGGAAGACACCACGCGCGACCCGTGGGGCAATTTCATTTATCTGAAAGATGTCGCCAGCGGCGCCACCTGGTCCACCGCGCACCAGCCGGCCCTGCGCCGCGCCGACCATTACGAGGCGATCTTCTCGGAGGGCCGCGCCGAGTTTCGCCGCCGCGATACCGGCCGAAACAAGAACGAGGACTTCGATTTCGACACCCACACCGACATCGTCGTGTCGCCGGAAGACGACATCGAACTGCGCCGGGTGCGCATCACCAACCGCGCCGACGCGCCGCGCCGCATCGAGATCACCAGCTATGCCGAAGTGGTGCTGGCGCCGGCCACCGCCGATGCCCTGCATCCCGCGTTCAGCAATCTGTTCGTCCAGACCGAGATCGTCGAACCGCACCGCGCCTTGCTCTGCACCCGCCGCCCACGCTCGCGCGAAGAACGCCCGCCGTGGTTGTTCCATCTGATGTCGGTGCACGATGCCGAGGTCGAATCGATGACCTTTGAGACGGATCGCGCCCGCTTCATCGGCCGCGGTCGCGGCGGCGCTTCGCCGCTGGCCATGGACCAGGCCGGGGGGTTGTCCGGCAGCCAGGGGTCGGTGCTCGATCCGATCGTCGCCATCCGCTGCCGCATCACGCTGGCGCCCGAGCAATCGGTCAGCGTCGATCTGGTGTTCGGCGTCGGCGACAGCCGCGAGGTGGCGCTCAATCTGGTGGATAAATATCAGGATCGCCGACTCGCCGACCGCGTCTTCGAACTGGCTTGGACGCACGCCCAGGTGCTGCTGCGCCAGATCAACGCCAACCAGGCCGATGCCCAGCTCTACAGCCGTCTGGCCAACGCGGTTCTCTACGCCCAGGCCGGGCTGCGCGCCGACAGCAGCGTGCTGCTGAAGAACCAGCGCGGCCAGTCCGGCCTTTGGGGCTATGCCATTTCCGGCGATCTGCCCATCGTGCTGCTGCGGATCGGCGACCTGGCCAATATCGAACTGGTGCGCCAGCTCATTCAGGCGCATGCCTACTGGCGGCTGAAGGGGCTGGTGGTGGATCTGGTGATCTGGAACGAGGACCGCGCCGGGTATCGGCAAGCGCTGCAAGACCAGATCCTCGGCCTGGTGGCGGTGGGGCTGGAGAGCCAGATAATCGATCGGCCAGGCGGCATATTCATCCGCTCGGCGGAACATATTTCCGAAGAAGACCGCACGCTGTTCCAGACCGTCGCCCGGGTCATCCTGAGCGACAACCGGGGCACGCTGGCGGAGCAGCTCGACCGACCCTTGCCGCCGCTGGTGCGCGTGCCAAGGCTGCCGTCACAAAAGCCGCCACGCCCCGAACCGCCCGCCGCCTTCGACCTGCCGCAACGCGAGCTGATCCTGGCCAACGGCATCGGCGGCTTCACGCCGGACGGACGCGAATACGTCATCACCACCACGCCGGCGCAACTCACCCCGGCGCCCTGGGTGAATGTGCTGGCCAACGCCCGGTTCGGCAGCGTCATTTCGGAAAGCGGCCAGGCCTATACCTGGGGCGAGAACGCCCACGAATTCCGCCTCACCCCATGGGAAAACGATCCGGTGACCGACGCCGGCGGCGAAGCGTTCTATCTGCGCGACGAGGACACCGGCCAGTTCTGGTCGCCCACACCCCTGCCTCGGCGCGGCGCCACGCCCTACGTCAGCCGCCACGGCTTCGGCTACAGCGTGTTTGAACATACCGAAAGCGGCATCCAGTCCGAGTTATGGGTCTACGTCGCCACCGATGCGCCGGTGAAGTTTGCCGTGCTCAAGCTGCGCAACCTGTCCGGCCGCGCCCGGCGGCTGTCGGCCACCGGCTATGTCGAATGGGTGCTGGGCGACCTGCGGCCCAAGTCGCTGATGCACGTGGTCAGCGAGGTCGATCCCTACAGCGGCGCGCTGTACGCCCGCAACGCCTACAACACCGAGTTCCCCAACCGGGTCGCCTATTTCGATGTGGATGACCCGCAGCGCACCTTCACCTGCGACCGCGCCGAATTCATCGGCCGCAACGGCAGCCTGGTCAACCCGGCGGCGCTCGGCCGCACGCATCTGTCCGGCAAGCTGGGCAGCGGGCTGGACCCGTGCTGCGCGATTCAGGTCGGCTGCAATCTGGCTGACGGACAGGCGCGCGAGATCGTGTTCCGGCTTGGTGTGGGTGGCATACCGGGCGTGGAAGACGCCAACCGGCTGGTGCATCGCTTCCGCGGCAACGACGCCGCCCGCCAGGCGCTGGAACAGGTCTGGCAGTTCTGGAATCACAGCCTGGGCGCGGTGCAGGTGGAAACACCGGATGAATCGCTCAACGTGCTGACCAACGGCTGGTTGCTGTACCAGACCATCGCCTGCCGGATGTGGGCGCGCAGCGGCTATTACCAGTCCGGCGGCGCCTTCGGCTTCCGCGACCAGTTGCAGGACGCGATGGCGCTGGTGCATAACGAACCCGGTCTGCTGCGCGCGCAACTGCTGCTCAGCGCCAGCCGCCAGTTCCTGGAGGGCGATGTGCAGCATTGGTGGCACCCGCCCGCCGGGCGCGGCGTGCGCACCCACTGTTCCGACGATTACCTGTGGCTGGCGCTGGCCACCAGCCGCTATGTGCTGAGCAGCGGCGACACCGGCGTGCTGGACGAAGCGGTGCCGTTCCTCGAAGGACCCCCGCTCAATCCCGACGACGAGTCCTACTATGATCTGCCCGGCTCAGCCTCGGGCACGGAGAGTCTGTATCAGCACTGCGTGCGCGCCATCCGGTTCGGCATGCGCTTCGGCGAACACGGCCTGCCGCTGATCGGCTCCGGCGACTGGAACGACGGCATGAACCGGGTCGGCGTGCATGGCAAGGGTGAAAGCGTCTGGCTGGGCTTCTTCCTGATCGAAGTGCTGCGCCAGTTCGGCAGCCTGGCGCGGCGGCACGGCGACGCCGAGTTCGCCGAATTCTGCGCATCGGCGGGCCAGCGTCTGCGTGCAAGCATCGAACAACACGCCTGGGACGGCGACTGGTATCGCCGCGCCTGGTTCGACGACGGCACCCCGCTGGGCGCCGCCGGCAACGCCGAATGCCAGATCGACTCGATCTCGCAAAGCTGGTCGGTGTTGTCCGGCGCGGGAGATCCGGAGCGTGCCCAGCGCGCCATGCAAGCGGTGGACGAGCGCCTGGTGCGGCGCGAAGCCGGCCTGGTGCAACTGCTCGACCCGCCGTTCGATCAGACCGAGTTTGACCAAACCGAACTCGACCCCGGCTACATCAAAGGTTACGTGCCCGGCGTGCGCGAGAACGGCGGCCAGTACACCCACGCCGCGATCTGGGCGGCGATGGCCTACGCCGCCCTGGGCGACAGCCGCCGCGCCTGGGAAATCACCACCCTGATCAACCCGGCCAACCACGCCAAATCGCGTGATGCCATCGCGGCTTACAAAGTCGAACCCTACGTCATGGCCGCCGATGTCTACGCCGTCGCCCCGCACACCGGACGCGGCGGCTGGACCTGGTACACCGGCTCCGCCGGCTGGATGTACCGGTTGATAGTGGAATCGCTGCTAGGCCTGCGCCTGGAAGTGGACATGTTGCACATCACCCCCTGCCTGCCCGCGCATTGGCCGGGGTACACGGTGCATTACCGCTATCGCGAGACGGTGTATCACATCACCGTGACAAAGGCTGGCGAGCCCGGCTTGACGCTGGATGGCGAGGCGCTGACCGGATTGGCGATTCCGCTGCGCGACGACCGACACGATCATGCGATTGTCGTTGTCGGATAGAACTTGTCAGCGAAGGCCAAGACTTGGCAGGGTAGAATAGCCGCCGTCATTGGGGAGTAGCCGCCCTTACTCGAAAGGGGCTTACGTCAACATGCTTGGCCGTTTGGTCATGGCGCAAGCGGTCCCGAACTTGGCAAGACCTTTGACCACATCGCCTCCGGACTGGCCGGATAGGCAATGTGGTCATTCGTCGAATCCGGCCAAGGAACCCACATGGAAGCTTTTCTGATCTCCACGGGCATCGTCGCCCTCGCTGAAATTGGCGACAAAACACAACTCCTCGCCTTCCTGCTCGCGGCAAAGTTCCGCAAGCCCCTGCCGATCATCCTCGGCATCCTGGTCGCCACCCTGGCAAACCACGGTCTCGCCGGCGCGCTGGGGGCGTGGATTACATCTCTGGTTGCGCCCGAGACCCTGCGCTGGGTTCTGGGCATCTCTTTCATCGGGATGGCGATCTGGACCTTGGTTCCCGATAAATTCGACGAGAACGACGCCAAATTGGCGCGTTCAGGCGTGTTCGCCACGACGCTGATCGCCTTCTTCCTGGCCGAAATGGGCGACAAGACGCAAGTCGCCACGGTGGCCTTGGCCGCGCAGTATCAGGCATTCTTTGCGGTCGTTTCCGGAACCACATTGGGGATGATGATCGCCAACGTTCCGGCCGTACTGCTTGGCGACCGGGTTGCGCATCATCTGCCGATCCGGCTGGTTCACGGTATTGCCGCCACGATCTTTGCGGTCCTCGGCATCGCCACATTGCTGGGCGCTGGCGAACGCCTCGGTTTCTGAAGCTGATTGATACGGCTGTCTGTCGCCACATTGGCGGACAGATCGTCCACCACCGCGGTGATTGCCACGAAATCCAGTGCGACTCAGGGAATAAAACCGGGTGGAGAAGCGTTTACGTGATTGCAGGCTTGCCTGTTTATTGACACCCCACTCTCCCACCCGTTATTCAAGGAATCAATCATGCAAACCCTTTCCCTGTTCTCCGTCGCCCTGGTGGCGCTCGTAACCGGCTGCGCCAGCACCGGCATGGCCCCGGTTGAAACCCGCTCCGGCGTGCTCACCAACCCCGCCGGCATGACGCTCTACGTGTTCGACAAGGATGTCGCCGGCTCCGGCAAAAGCGTCTGCAACGGCGACTGCGCCGTGAAATGGCCGCCCCTCACCGCTGCCACCGGCGCTTATGCCGGTGGCGACTATGGCGTGATCGCGCGCGACGATGGCACGAGCCAGTGGGCGTACAAGGGCAAGCCGTTGTACCTGTGGTTCAAGGACCAGAAGCCGGGCGACATGAGCGGCGACAACGTCAACAACGTCTGGCACGTCGCCAAGCCTTGAACCTGCTGCGCCCCGACCTGATCGAGCACCTGCCGCGCCTGCGCCGCTATGCCCGGGCGTTGACGCGGGATGTGACCCAGGCCGACGACCTGGTGCAGGACACGCTGGAGCGCGCCCTGGTCAAGCTCGACCTGTGGCGGCCGGGTACGGACCTGCGCGCCTGGCTGTTCACGCTGATGCACAATCTGTTCGTCAATCAGGTGCGCGCCAACAAGCCGCTGGAAACCGACCTGGATACGGCGCAAGACATCCCGGTCAACGGTGGTCAGATGGACGCCATGGCGCTGCGTGACATCCACACCGCGCTGGGGCGCTTGCCGGCGGAACAGCGTGAAGTGATTTTGCTGGTTGGCCTGGAACAGTTCGGTTATGCCGAAGCGGCGCGCATTCTGGACGTTCCGCTGGGCACCGTGATGTCGCGTCTGTCTCGCGGGCGGGAACGTTTGCGCCAACTTTTGGCGGGTGAAGAGATTGACGCCAAGGTGGTGAAGCTCAAGGTAATCAAATGAACGCATTCGATGAAGACACACTGCACGCCTACGTCGACGGCATGCTGAATGAGACCAAGCGTTTGGAGGTGGATGCCTGGCTGGCCGGCCATCCCGATGATGCCGAGCGAGTGCGCGCCTGGATCGCGCAGAACCAGGCCTTGCATGCCGCCTTTGACCCGGTTTTGAACGAACCGCTGCCGCTGGAACTGGTGCGCGCAACCCGACGCCAGCGTCCGGCGATCAGCCGTTTATGGCGGGCAGCCGCCAGCATGGCTGTCCTCGCCGTGACAGGCCTCGCCGGCTATGGCCTCGGCCTGCGTTCGGCGGAACCCGAAATCATCGCGCGGATGCCGCGCGATGCCGCCCTGGCCCATGTCGTGTTCAGCCCGGAACAACGGCATCCGGTGGAAGTCGATGCCGCGCATGCCGAGCACCTGGTGAAATGGCTGTCCAAGCGCCTCGGCGCGCAACTCGCGCCACCCGATTTCACGGCCCAGGGCTTCGAGCTGCTGGGTGGCCGTCTGCTGACCGGCGGCAACGGCCCGGTCGCGCAATTCATGTACCAGAGCGCCGACCAGCGCCGCATCACGCTCTACGTTCGCCGCGCAGCCGGGGGCAATGCCGATACCAGCTTCCGCCACGCCAGGGAAAACGGCGTCGAAGTGTTCTACTGGATCGACCAGGACATGGGCTATGCCCTTTCCGGCGCCATCGCCCGCGCCGAAATGCAACGCTTGGCGGATGCCGCTTATCGGCGGATTGGCCGCTGACGGCAGGAGCAGCAGCGGCTGATGACCTTCATCAGAGTAGAAGTGGAAGCGCCAGTTGAGAAGACGCGGGACAGTTGGCATTGCGGCTCCCGGGGGCAAGCTTTGTTCCGAGGGCTTAAAGGGCGGTAGGCCGAACTGATCTACCGAGGCGATGACTGGCCTGCTCAATATCCATGTGTGGCTGGCGAACTGCAAGGCTTCCACACTGGATTCCGGATGCCAAACAAACTTCCCCGGCGGTTAACCCCGTTTGTCCACCGCCGGCGTTTAAGCAGATGTCTTCCACCCGCATCAGGAGTTCATCATGCTTGTCCGCCTCGTCGCAAAATGCGTCACTTTCCTGTTCGCCTTGCTTGTCTTCAGTGTTCCGGCTCAGGCGGGACATCTGCTTGATCTACAGATCGTCAACCGCGCCAGCGGCGAGGTGCTGACTCCCTACCGGCACGCTGGACTCGCCTACATCGCCGGCAATCCTGGCGAACGTTACGCGCTCCGCCTGATCAATCGCAGCGGCGGCCGCGTGCTGGCGGTGCTGTCGGTGGATGGCGTCAATGTCGTTACCGGCGAGACCGCCGCAACGGACCAGTCCGGCTATGTGCTGGAACCGTACAGCAGCGTCGAGATCGCCGGCTGGCGCAAGAATCTGCGCGAGATAGCCCAGTTCTACTTCACCGCTCTGCCGGATTCCTACGCCGCGCGCACCGACCGGCCCGACGATGTCGGCGTGATCGGCGTTGCGGCATTCCGGGAGAAGGCCCGGCCGCGGGTGTTGTATCCGAATGCCGCGCCGCCAGCCGCCGCGACCGACGCCCCGCGCAGCGAAAGCGAATCGATGGCGAAAAACCAGGCGGAACGCCTGGGCACCGGCCACGGGCCGCGCGAATATGCGCCGACCCAATACACCGCGTTCGAGCGCGCCAGCCGCTCGCCCGGGGAAATCCTCAGCCTGCGCTATGACAGCCATGCCAACCTGGTGGCGCGTGGCGTGATTCCCCAACCGCGTCCCCATTTTCCGGAGCCACGCCCGTTCCCCGGCGGATTCGTGCCGGACCCGCGCGGCTAAAGCGCCATCGATTACAGCAAACCGGTACGCTCGTAGATGTCGTCCAGGCACAACGTGGTGCTGACCGGCCCGCAGCTCAGCGGCACGATGTCTTCTTCATCCAGCGTCTGTTCCAGCCAGCCCTCGCCGTCGCGGATACGGATGCGGGCGTGGCGCTTTTCGGAATCGATCAGCAGGTAATAGCGCAGGCAACATTGAGGGAAATCCGATTGTGCCGCGCGCTGCCTCCCGCCATCGCATAGGTTTCGCCCGCGACGAATTCGCGCTTGCGTGGCGCGTAGGCCTCGCTGTCCAGGTATTCGATTTCGCTTTGCGATTCGTGCTTCTGCGCCATGCCGATGGATACTCCTTTCTTGTCGCGATCTGCGTCGGCGACACCGGCTATTTGATCAAGGCAAAAGCGTAGCCGCCTTCTGGTTTCGACTCAAACGCACGGATCGGGGTGGATCGAGTGAATCCACGTGCGTGTTTTCAATGTTAACGTCACGCCTCCTGTTGTTGCTGAAGCCGAGCCGAGACCTGGGCGCGATCTGCTCATGCCATTTTCGGCTGGCATTGTTACTTTCCGCGAAGGGGGATACATGTTTCGTCTAATGGCTAAGCTCTTGCTCATCGCCAGCTTGGTGTCAACCGACGTGTCGACCCATGCGCAGGCGCGGGATAACGACTGGTTGACCGGCATGCCCGCGGCGCGCCAGGTGGTGGACGCGGCGCGCGGCGTCAGCGAACGCGACACCGCCGCGCAGGCCAGTGTCGCGTTGCAGATCATGAACGCGATCGTGCAAAACCTGTCGCCGCAACCTTTCAATGAACAGACGCTTTCCCCGGAGATCAAGCGCAAGCTGGACGAATATCGCAAAGCGCGCGAACAGGTGGACAGCCGCGAGGAAGCCAAATTCGCCAAACAGAATTGCGAGGGAGATGGCTGCGAGAAGTACCTGTATCCGCGTTGTCAACAGCAGTATGCCTTCTCGCCCGACTATTATCGGGTTGTGCTGGATCGCCATTTCAAGCCGGAATGGCAGCGTAGCCAGGTGCCCCGGCTGCATGGCACGCTCTGGAAGCGGGCCATGCAATTGCCGCCGGGCACACCCTTGTCGGCCGACTTTGGAGCCGCTCTACCCTGCACCGGCGCTGGACAGGGCACCGAAGTGGCGTCTCCGAGCATGCTGGATTACCTGGCGGAGATACTCGGCGGTCACGGCGGCAGGGAATCGGCGCGCGCGTTCATCGTGGGCTTTTCGCTGCCGTTTCTGGTTTCGGCTGGGTTGATCGTGCTGTTTCTGCTGCTGCATCTGCGTCAGTTTGCCCGACGGGTAACGCTTGATGCGGCGGATGCCATGCAGGTCAAATCGTCAGCGCCGCACACTCTGGATTGCATCACCGGCATCGTGCTCAGCCCGAGCAAGGGCATCCAGACCATCACCCGCGTCAGCGGCGGCAACCAAGGGGTTTCCAGCAGCAGCGAAACGGTCATACACGATCAGTTCTTCATCCGCACGATGGATGGGCAGGAGCAGGACATCAAAATGCGCAATGTCGACATCGCCGTGCGCGAAGGGCATCTCATGTCGGCGATCCGCTGCATTCCCGGCGGCGGCGGCGAGCGCCCCTACCTGTTGTTGCGCAACCATACCTTGCGCGAGCTGATTTACTTCCCCTACGCGGCCGCGCGGATGCAGGGTGTCCGGTTCCGTTATCTGTGGCTGATGTTGCTGACGGCGAGCGGTTTCATCGTCTATGCCGGCGTCCTCGCCGATGTAACCGAGTTTTCATTCAACGCCTTCCCATTGTTGTTCGCGCTGTTCGGCGTCCCGCTGACCATTCTGTTTCTGGCCTTGGGCATCACCTTGATGCTGCGCAAGAAAAGCGGACTGTCGCGGTTTCGCAAGGAAGTCGATGAACGCTTGATCCCCGAACTCGACAAACGCGCGGCGGCTATCAACGAGCGTATGCAAGGTTGAACCCTGCTGGCGTAGCAGAGGCGGCGGCGAGAAGAACTTGCCGGGCCGATGAAATGTTGTATCATTTGATACGTAATCAAGAATCAAATGAGGTAATCAGCATGGAAGCAAAAACGACTCGGCAGGGTGTTTCCAAGCGTGGCGCCGCCAAATCCAAGGCGCCGTTGATGGCGGCCGCGCCGATGGCCGCGCACGATTACCGCGCTGACTCCACCCCCGACATCTCGGCTTATGTTTCGGCTTATGTCTCGCTGTTCCAGGCGACGCCGGAAGATCGCGTCAAATTGATCCGCAAAGGCGTCAAGGCCGATGCGCTGGTCAATACCAGCAAGCTCATGGGCATCTCGCGCGAACGCCTGTTCGCCACGCTGAATTTCCCGGCCGGCACGGTCAAGCGCAAGATCGCTCAGGATGAACTGCTGTCGCCGGATCAGTCGGAACGCATCATCGGTTTGCAGAAACTGATCGGCCAGGTCGAGTCGATGGTGATCGAGTCGGGCAACCCGCACGGCTTCGATCCGGCCAGGTGGCTCGCAAGCTGGCTGGAAACCCCTAGCCCCGCGTTGGGCGGCGACAAGCCGGCCGACTATATGGACACCATCGAAGGCCAGCGCATCGTCGCCAACCTGCTCGCCATGATGCAGTCGGGGGCCTATGCCTGATGCGGGTCTGGCGCATCGCAACCGACACGCCAACCTATACCGCTGACGACTTGCGCGGGCTGGGCGCCAAGACCACCGGCGGGCGCTGGAACCGGGCCGGAGCGCCGCTGGTTTACTGTGCCGAGTCGATTTCCCTGGCCGCCTTGGAGACGCTGGTTCACCTGGGCGCCGGCGGTTTGCCGTTGAATCGTTATCTGGTCAGCGTGGAGATTTCGGAGGCGATCTGGCGGCGGCGTCAGATATTGCCGTTGCAGACCGCCCCGGTGGGCTGGGATGCGCTGCCCACCGGCAAGGTCAGCCTGGATTTCGGCGATGCCTGGCTGACCGCGCTGGCCTCGGCTGTGCTGGTCGTGCCCTCCATCGTGGTGCCGGAAGAAAGCAATATCCTGATCAACCCGCTGCACCCGGACGCATCCGGCCTGAGCGCGACAAAACTCAGGAAATGGCGCTATGACGAAAGACTGCTGGCTTGAGCGGCCGGGCCAGCCGGAATCCCGCATGCCACGCATGCACAAGCGAAAACCGTTGATTCCGTAGGGTGCGCCGCGCGCACCTTTCCGCGTCAATCGGTGCGCACGGCGCACCCTACGATACTTCTACAGCGCTGCGCCGGCTTACCACCAGCCCTCGAATTGCAGCCCGACCGTCGAGCCATGATTGGCCCCGGCGAACACGCCGGTGGAGGACATCGAGGCGACGGCGGCGTCGCTTGAGCCGTTCGCCGCCAGCGCCGCCGCGTCGTTCCAGCGCGCATAGGTATAGAACACACGCAGTTCCGGACGCGACCAGAAGTCGGGCGCGATAGCCCAGGTCGGGGCGATGGTCAGCTTGGTCAGGTTACGGGTGTCGCCACCGCTGGGTTTGACGCGGTCGTGGCCGAGTTCGGCCTGCATCTTGAACTGCCGGCTGACGCCATAGGTCAGGCGGCCGCCGATGGAAGTCCAGGTCTGATCGCCGGTGTTCGATTCATCCTTCTGATACACGGCGGTGAGCATGCCGCCCAGTTTCGGCGTCAGTTGCGCATAGATGCCATCGACAACGCGCCAGCGTTTGACGTCGGAGGTATTGGTCAGCGCGCCGGTGCCGCCCAGACCCGTGCCGGGGCCCTGGCCGTATTGCACGGCGAGCTTGTTCCAGCCGTCGCCGAACAGTTTGTTCTGGCGGTGCTGCACGGTCAGCGCCCAGCCGTCATCGCCGCCGGCGGCCAAGCCCGCATCGGGAATCAGGCTGAGGCCGAATTCCAGCTCGCCATCGGTGTTGGCCTGCACGCCGCGCACCTGGAAATCATGCCGGGTGGCCTTGCGCGCCTGGTCTTCGTTGTCCTCGCGAAACAAGGCATAGCTGAGTTTGACGCCGCCGACTGGCACATCTTCGATGCCGGCGCCGAGTCCCTGTGGGTTCCAGTAGAAATAATCGCTGATGTGCACGTCCTCGCGTTTGTAATAACGCCGCCCGGCCCAGACGCCGCCGCCGTTCAGCGCGGCCAGGTTTTCCGCCTGGATATAGGCCTGCGCCACATCGAGATCGGCGTCCTTGTCGGTCAGCATGGCGCTGTCGGAAGTCGGTTTGAACAGGCTGAACATCACGTTGCCCTTGATCGTGCCGCCGCCGGACAAGGTCGCCAGTTGCTGGCCGAGCATCAGCTCGCCATAGATTTCGCATTCGTTGCCGAGCCGGTATTTGGACCCGGCGCCTTCCAGCTTGAAGCAGGCGGCGTCACCGGATTCGGAATTGGCGCCGCCCAGGGCGCGAATGTAGCCGCCGACATCGAGCGCGGCGGCGGATTGGCCCCAGAGCAGGGCGAGAAGGGTCAGGCTGAGTTGGCTGATGGATGAAGTACGCATGGTCGTGGACTCCGAAGTGACAGGCTGGCAAGGATTTCAGGCAAAAGCGTCCCCCTGCCGTGCCCGGCGTGGTCATGGGGGTGGTGGTTGGATTAGAGGCGGGTCAGGAAGACGCTTGTTTTGCCGTCACCCCGGCGCAGGCCGGGGTCCAGTACGTTGACCTCACTGGATTCCGGCATTCGCCGGAATGACGGGATGGAACAAGCCGGCGTTTCTTCAGCGCATCGCCGCCTCGACGATCGGTTTCTTCAACACGATCAGCAGCAGCGCGGTGATCGCCACGCCGACCAGGATGGCGGCGATGTAGGGCAGCAACTGGCCGACCGCGTTGGGAATCGCCAGCACGAAGATGCCGCCGTGCGGCGCATGCAGCGTCGCGCCGAACAGCATCGACAGCGCGCCGGTGGTGGCCGCGCCGACGACGCAGGCGGGGATCACCCGCAGCGGGTCTTTCGCCGCGAACGGGATGGCGCCTTCGGTGATGAACGAGATGCCCAGCACGGCGGCGGCCTTGCCGGCGATCTGTTCGTCGGCGCTGAAGCGGTTCTTGGCCAGGAAGGTGGCCAGCGCGATGCCCAGCGGCGGCACCATGCCGCCGGCCATCACCGCCGCCATCGGCATGAAGCTGTTGCTGGCGAGCAGGCCGACGCCGAAGGTGTAGGCCGCCTTGTTGATCGGGCCGCCCATGTCCACCGCCATCATGCCGCCCAGCAGCAGGCCGAGCAGCACGGCGTTGGTGCCGCTCAAGCCCTTGAGGAATTCGGTGAGGCCGTCCATGATCGCCTTGGCCGGGCTGCCGACCACGTAGATCATCAGCAGACCCACCGCCAGCGTCGCCAGCAGCGGGATGATCAGCACCGGTTTCAGGCCCTCGAAATGCGCCGGCAGTTTCAGGTTGTTGCGCAGCCACCGCGCGATGTAGCCGGCGGCGAAGCCGGCGACGATGCCGCCGAGAAAGCCGGCGCCCAACTGGCTGGCCAGCATGCCGCCAACCAAGCCCGGGGCCAGACCGGGACGGTCGGCGATGGAAAAGGCGATGAAGCCGGCCAGGATCGGGATCATCAGCGCGAACGCCGCGCCGCCGCCGATGTCCATCAGCGCCGCCGCGATCGTGCCTTTTTCCTTGAACGCCTCGATGCCGAAAATGAACGACAACGCGATGGCCAGGCCGCCGGCGACGACGATGGGCAGCATGTAGGACACGCCGGTGAGCAGGTGTTTGTAGGGACCGGCGGTTTTTTCCACCGGCTTGGCCGCAACGGCGGTTGCTTTGCTCGGCACCGGCACGGCAAACGCTTCCTGGATGACCTTCTCGGTTTCCTTCAGCGCCCGGCCGACCGAGGTTTCGTACAGCGCCTTGCCGGCGAAGCGGGCGGTGTCGACGTGCGTGTCGGCGCCGATGATCACCACGTCGGCGGCGGCGATGTCCTCATCCGTCAACGCGTTCTTGGCGCCGACCGAACCCTGGGTTTCCACCTTGATTTCATAACCCTGCTGCGCGGCGACCTTCTTCAGCGCCTCGGCGGCCATGAAGGTATGCGCGATGCCGGTCGGGCAGGCGGTGATGGCGACGATCTTCTTGACCCGGCTGAGCGGGGCCGGCGTTGCAACCGCCGGTTGCGGCGCGATGCCGATCAGCGCCAGCGCCGCTTCGAGCACCGCCCGGGTGTCGCGGATCGCCGCGCTGGTGCTGGTTTCATGCACCGGTTTGCCGGCGAAACGGGTCAGCTCGACATGCGTGTCGGCGGCCAGGATGACCACCTCGGCGGCGGCCAGTTCGGCGTCGCTCAGCAGGTCCTTGGCGCCGGCCGCGCCCTGGGTTTCGACGCGGATGTGGTGCCCCATGACGGCGGCGGTTTTCTTCAGGGCTTCCGCCGCCATATAGGTATGGGCGATGCCGGTGGGGCAGGCGGTGACGGCGATGATATTGGCCATGTGTGTCTCCTTGTTCAGACCTTCGCGGCGCGAAGCGTGACTTGCTGCATGAATGACTCGATCTCTTCCGCCGCCGGCAGCCGTGACCCCAACTGGGTCAGGGCGCCGAGGGCGCTGGCGGTGGCCAGCCTGGCGCTGTCGGCCAGCGACAGACCGCGCAACTGGCCGGCGATGA
>JAGUXX010000086.1 GCA_020061585.1 Betaproteobacteria bacterium
GCCAGATCGGCGTCGGCCGACTGCGCCACCAGCAGCGCCGCAAGCCAGGCGCGGGCTTCGCCGACCACCACCGCTTGAGCGATTTCCGGCTGCGCCAGCAGCGCCGACTCGATCCACTCCGGCGCGATGTTGCGGCCGTAAGCGGTGATGATCAGATTGCTTTTGCGGCCGGACAGATACAGATAACCGTCCGCGTCGAGCCGGCCGAGATCGCCGCTGGCATAGCTACCGACACGTGCGCCGGATGTGTCCGGCGCGTTCAGATAGCCGAGAAACGCGCGGTTTTCGAGATGAATTTCGCCCTCGGCGTCGATCCGCAGCCGCACCCGCGGCAACGGCCGGCCGACACTGCCCGGCCGATCGCCGCCAGGCAGATCGAGACAGACCACCGAGCCGCATTCGGTCATGCCATAGCCTTCATGTACCGGCAGGCCGACAGCGCGCGCGGCGTCGAGCAGTTGTACAGCGCAGCGAGCGCCGCCGACCGCGACAAATTTCAGGCTGGCCGGCGCGTTCTGGCGGGTGGCCCGCAAGGTCAGCGTCCAGGCTTTCAGCAGCTCCGGAACCAGTATCAGACTGTCAGGCTGGATCTCGCCGACCCGTCGCTGCAATGACAGCGCATCGAATCCAGCCATGCCGCGCCAACCCAGATCGGCCAGCTTGGGCAGCACGATTTCCGCGCCGCGCAGCAACCCGGCATAGATGCCGGCAACATTCTCCAGCAGCAGCGCCAGCGGCAACAGCGCCAGATGACGGGTGATCGGTAGATCGGTCAGGGCCGCCTCGACCGCGACGGCGGTATCGAGCAGCCCGGCGGCCGACAGGCAAACGCCTTTGGGCTGGCCGGTGCTGCCGGAAGTAAACGATATCTTGGCGGTTCCCGGCGGCAGGCGCGCCGGCGCGACCTCGCGCGCCAGCAAGGCCAGGCCATCCCACTGGCCGATTTCGCGGAAGCCGAGATCCAGGCCGACAATCCGCGCGGTCTGGTCGGTCAGCAGCAGATCCGCCGCCGCGCTGTCCAGGGCATGGCGCAACTGCTCATCATTGAAAAAGCCGGGCAGCGGCAACAGCGCGATACCCGCCCGCAGCGCCGCCAGATCGACCGTGGCCCAGGTCGGCCCGTTGTCCGCCAGCAGCGCCAGTACCTTGCCGTCGAGTTGCCACAACCGCCAGGTCAGCCGCTCGATATCCAGGCGCAAGTTGGCCGCCGTGCGGCTCCGGCCGTTGCCGGACAACAGCACGCGCTGCTCGGGCAAGCGGTTCAGGGCGCTGAACAAGCGTTCAGGCACGCCGCGTCTCCGTCTGCTGTCGCAAACGCTCCAGTGCCAGACGTATGCGACCGGCGACCACCACCGGGCGGCTGTCGTAATAGCGGCCCCATTCGCGCGCCGCGTCGCCGAGTCGCAGCGGGTCGGCCACCTCCAGAGCCAGCGGCGGCAAACCGAGTTTGGCGAAGATGCCGATCAGCTCCTGGGTGGCGGTAAACACCACCCATTCGAAACCGAGGCGATCCAGATGTTCGGCCAGCGCCATGATCATGCGCGCGCCGCCGCCCGGCGTCACCGAGGCCAGATTGCCGACTTCCGCGATGCGCTCGCGCGCGACCGGATGGCCGGCCAGGCGTTCGAGATGCGTCTGCACCGGCTGGTCGAGATAGGTTTCCAGAAATAACGGCGTACCGGCCGCGCCACGCCAGCCGGCGGCGGCCATGACACCATTGCGCGCACAGACTTCCACAGGTTCGAGCAACATCAGGTCGGGCGCGAAGCTGCTCACTTGGGCGGCGTAACGGCGGGCGAAGACGTCGCGAATGAATTGTTCCGCCTCGGCGCGACGCCGGGAGTCGGGAGTAATCAACCGCGTCGTGGTGGCGACGGGTCTGGCGGGGGCAAGGCGGCGAAATTCAGATGGTGCGGACATCGGACATAAGCTCTGTTTGGGCATCTGTCCGGCAGATTAGTCAGGGGTGATTAATCGGGCCTTAAAGCCGAGGCGGAGTCATGCGGAGCGGGTTCGACAGTCCTACGGTATTCGGAATATGTTGAAAAATTGATATGTGTCAATAAATTGCGGCGATATTGCTGAAATATCAGGCAAAGCCACGCACAATCGCAGCCCGCGCCGATCTGGTAGACAAGTACCAACTGGTCACGCGGTTGTAATGCAACCGGGCTAGATTCGAGAGGCCCGGCAAAATAATGACTATGGATGGAGACCTCAATGAATTCACAAACCTTTACGCACGTCGCCGCGCCTGTCGGCTCGAATCTCGCCGAGACCCAAAGCAAGCGCCAGTCTGGTCACCGTTACGATGCCGCACTGGCCTCGTTGCAGCCGCTGTTGAGCAACCCGGAATCACTCAAAGGCGCCGGTTTCTACCGCGCCTTGAACCAGCTTCAGAAAACCTACCCCGAGCTCACCGGCAATGAAATAGAGGCCTTGGTCACGGCGGTGCTGCGCGGTTTGCAGAATCACGACGACGCCACCGGCTAGCCGGCAAGCGTTGTTGATCGCCGCCAGCGGGCGGTTGTCGCGGCATTCAAGGCGGTGATCGAGACCCGCGCCACACTGCTCGCCTGCTTGCCAGGCGCGGTTGCATAAATTCCCGTCATGCGCCCATAAGCAAAGCCGCGCTGACAAGGGGGGGATGCGCCGGTAAACTCGCGCGCCATACCGTTTCGCTCAGCGTTTCCCATATCGTTCCCCCATTTTCCCAAGGAGTTGTCCCATGGCCACCCGCGACACCCTCGCCGCCAAAGCCGCGGCAAGCACCAGCGCCGCCAATCTGTTCGCCATCGCCCGCGATGCCTTCGAAGCGCCCGCGGATATGGGCTATGCCAAGGAATTGCTGGGCAGCGCCCAGTTTACCGATGACGCCGCCGCCAAGGCCGCGCTCGACAAAGTGGCCGGCGACGCCATGTTCACCAAGGATTTCGTCGCGCTGGCGATCGGCTATCAAGCGCTGGGCGATGCCGCCAAGGCCAAGGAAATGCTCGGCCAGGGCGCCGACTTCGCCATGGATGGCAGCGAAAAGGTTGCCGTCGGCATGGGCCAGTGGCTGGCGCTGGGTGATTCCGCCGCCGCCGCCAAGGCGCTGGCCGGCGCGCTCAAGGAAGTGTCGGTGACCGAGGAGCTGTACGGCCTGGCCGCCGTGGTCGCCGAATTGAACGATGCCGCGCTGTTCGGCCAGATTGTCGACAAGATCAAGACCAAGTGCGGTCGCGCCGGCGACTTTGCGCGTCTGGCGAAGATGGTCGCCGCCGGTGACCAGGCCAAGGGCGTCGAGATCATCAACGAAGGCGCCGCCAAGTACGGCAGCCCGGCCGATCTGATCGCGCTGTCCGGCGCCATGAACGACATCGACCCGGCCGCCGCCGCCGGTCTGTACGCCAAGGCGCTCGACTCGGCCAAGGATTTCACCGCGCTGATGCAGGTGCTGGCGGCCGCCGCCGGCAATCCGGAGTTCGCCAAGGCGGTGCTGGCCAAGGGCGGCGCGCTGGCCACTTCCACCGACGAACTGATCCAGTTGGCCGATGCCTGCGCCACCGCCGGCGATACCGCGAGCGCCGCCGAAATGCTGGACAAGGCCGAAGAAGCCGTCGGCAACCTGTTCGACATGCGCAAGGTGGTCGACGCGGTGGACAAGCACTTCGCCGGTGACGCCGCGCGCGTCGAGCGGGTCAAGGGCAAACTGGTCAAACGCGAAGCCAATCAGGCCAAATACACCGAACTGCAGAACGAGGAAGCCAAGTGCACCACGGTCAAGCAGTTCATCAACCTGTCCGACCGCATCATCGCCGAACTGGAAGACACCGCCTACGCCGGCAAGGTGCTGGGCCTGGCGGAAACCCAGATGCGCGCCGAGGGCGGCTTCCACTTCGCCCGCTTCAAGTCGCTGATCCTCGGCGTCGACCGTCTTGGCGACAAGGAATGGCTGGGCAAGCTGCTGGATGAAAGCGTCGCCAACGCCGCCGACTTCGTCTGGTTCCGTGAAATCGTGCTGACCTGCGCCAACGAGTTGACCGACGCCGAGTACGGCAAGGCGCGCGCCCGCGCTTACGCCGAAGCCCGCGCGCTGGGCGACAGCGCTTACGACTACACCAAAATGGCGGAAACCGTGCAGACCGCGCTGGGTGATTCGGCGATGGCCGCCAAGCTGCTCGGCGATGCCGCCGCCCGCGCCACCGATCATTACGCGTTGGCGCACACCGCCAAGCTTTATCGCGACATCGGCGACAACGCCGCCGCCAACGGCCTGTTCGCCAAAGCCGCCGCCGCCTGCGTCAACGGCGACCAGTGCGTGCAACTGGCCAGCCGCCTGAAAGCCTACGAACTGCCGGCTTCCGAAATCGTTCCGCTGATGGACAGTTGCGGCGGTCATCTCGCCTCGGCCAGCGACAAGCTGCGTTGGGCCGAAGGCGTCGCCGATCTGTTGCTCGACAGCGCCTGGGCGGACAAGGCCTACACCGGCATCGCCGCCAGTTTCAGCAGTCCCGTCGACAAGAAGCGTTTCGAACTCAGCCGCCAGATGCGCATGGGTTACACCTTCTTCGGCCCGGGCGTGCAAGCGCACTGATATACGCGGGGAGATCGGGTCAACAGCGGCGGGTCAACCGCCGCGCCGCGCATCCCGACATGAAACGGGCCGGTTTATCCGGCCCGTTTTGCTTAACCCAATGCATCCTTGCCGAGCGTCGCGACGGAGCAGCGCAAGACCATGAAGCGCCCGGAGCCTGCGTCAAAGGCTGCGAGCCGATGACAGGTGTTGAGCGCTGAAGGGACCTTGATACCTGCTTTGTGGCGGGCCGATGGTCAAGCCGACAAAGGTTGCCGGGAGCCCCCGGCAGGGAGCCCCGCAAGACGCAAGCTTGAACTGTTACTTCATATCCATGCAATTGGCGTAGTAGGTCACAGTGGCGGGCCAGTCGGAGAAGATGCCCAGGATCTTCACATCCTTGGCCAGCACATCCAGGGCCTTGTACATGTCGCTGTCTTTCTTGATGGCCACGCCGGCGGGGTCGAAGTCGTAGTAGTAGCCGGCCTTGGACGCGCCCTGGCGCAGGTCGGCCCGCTCGAAGGTCCAGGTGATGATGTCGAAGCCCATGCGCTTCAGGTCCTTGGCGAAGAGAGAGGGCACGATTTCGCCGCTGTTCGATAGCCGCAGCAGGGCGGGCATGGACGGGGCGATGACCTTGACGCCGCGCTGCTTCAACATTTGCAGGAATTCCATGCGCTCCATGGTGTCGTAGGGCGACTGGATGATGACGTCATCCTTGCTGGTGTCGTAGTCCAGCAAATACACCGCCTGCTTGCCGTACTTGGTGTTGTCGATCCAGTACAACACGTCCTCCAGGTTGAACGACTGGGGCCAGGTATCCCGGGGCCGGACGCCGGCGTTTTCCATGGTGTCGGCGAATTGCTGGGCGTACTGCGCCTGACCGCCGAAAATGGCGTCGATACGGTCCTGGTGGCTGGCGCTCTTCAGCTCGGGGGTGTGCTTCACGCCCATCTCCTGGTTCAGGGCGATGCTCTCCTTGAAGGTCAGGACATTGGCGCGGCCCACGTACAGATCGGTCCGCCAGTTGGCGGTGCCGCCCAGATAGCCTTCCGGCGTCGTGGCGCCGGGGTCGCTGGCGTCCATCTTGGCCTGCAGGGTCTTGTACTCCGCCAGGGTCAGGTCGCTGGCGCAGCACTGCGGCGCGGGGTTGGCGGGCACCGGGCCGGTCCAGGGCACGGTGCACTTGTCGTTCAGCGGTGTGGCGACGATGTTGGTGGTGGTGTGCAGGTCGCACTCGCTGTGGCGACAGACCAGCTCGCCGTCGGCGGTGAAAGTCACGTCGCATTCGACGATGCCGGCACCCATGCGGGCAGCGGCCATGTACGACACATCGGAATGTTCGGGGAACTGCATGGCGGCGCCCCGGTGACCGATGGAGAAGTCGGTTTTGTAAAAGGGCCCATTCTGGCACTGCATCAGGCGGTCCTTGAGCTTGCCTTCATCCATGCCTTCCACCAGATAGAAGGGGCGGGGGCCGAGCTGCGCGGTTTCGTCCTGTTTCATCTCGCCATGGTTTTGGAAATGGCTTTGTCTGTTGTCATCATAGTCACGATTGGCGGATGCCGAGCTGGCAAAACTGGTGGTAACAACCATGGCGACGGCCACGGCCAGTGTGGTTCGGTAATTCATAGTGGACCTCCTGTTGTGTTGGCTTGCGTGAGTGGACGCGGGCTCGCATCCAGTACCGACTTTGGCAACCAAATGTTTAGGCGTGATGGCGCTTCGGTTGCCGCTTCGTTACCGAAGTTGAAGCTGGCGCGGGACAAAGACCGCTCCTGGCCGATAAGCACCGGCTCCAATCCCTCGCCCTATCCACATCGAATTCAGAACGAAAAAAAACGGGCCGGCAAGCCGGCCCGTTTTAATTGCTTGCCGCGATCAGACCATCAGCGGCACGATCATCAGCGCGACGATGTTGATGATCTTGATCAGCGGGTTGACGGCGGGGCCGGCGGTGTCCTTGTAGGGGTCGCCGACGGTGTCGCCGGTGACCGCGGCCTTGTGGGCTTCGCTGCCCTTGCCGCCGAAGTTGCCTTCTTCGATGTACTTCTTGGCGTTGTCCCAGGCGCCGCCGCCGGTGGTCATCGAGATGGCGACGAAGATGCCGGTGATGATGGAGCCCATCAGCACGCCGCCCAGGGCTTGCGGGCCGAGGGTCAAACCGACGATGACCGGCACCGCGACCGGCAGCAACGAGGGGATGATCATTTCCTTGATCGCGGCCTTGGTCAGCATGTCGACGCAGGTGCCGTATTCCGGCTTGGCGGTGCCGGCCATGATGCCGGGAATTTCCTTGAACTGGCGACGCACTTCAACCACGACCGAACCGGCGGCGCGGCCGACGGCTTCCATGCCCATGGCGGCGAACAGGTAGGGCACCATGCCGCCGATGAACAGGCCGATGATGACCATGTGGTTGGACAGGTCGAAGGTCAGGCTCTGGCCACCGGCGGTCAGGGCGTGGGTGTAGTCGGCGAACAGCACCAGCGCGGCAAGACCGGCGGAACCGATGGCATAGCCTTTGGTCACGGCTTTGGTGGTGTTGCCGACGGCGTCGAGCGGGTCGGTGATGTTGCGGATGTTGTCCGGCAGGCCGGCCATTTCGGCGATGCCGCCGGCGTTGTCGGTGATCGGGCCGTAGGCGTCGAGGGCGACGATGATGCCGGCCATCGACAGCATCGAGGTGGCGGCGATGGCGATGCCGTACAGGCCGGCCAGATCATAGGCGGCCCAGATCGCGGCGCAGACGGCCAGCACCGGCATCGCGGTGGAACGCATCGATACGCCGATACCGGCAATGACGTTGGTGCCGTGACCGGTGGTGGAGGCTTGAGCGATGTGCCGCACCGGCGCGTATTCGGTGGCGGTGTAGTACTCGGTGATGACCACCATGGCGGCGGTCAGCGCCAGGCCGATCAGCGTGGCGAGGTAGAGGTTCATCGAAGAAACCAGCTCGCCGTCGATCTCCACGCCTTCGCCCATCATCCAGGTGGTGATCGGGTAGAACGCCACCGCCGCCAGACCGCCGGAGACGATCAGGCCGCGATACAGCGCGTTCATGATCTTGCCGCCTTCACGCGCCTTGACGAAGTAGGTGCCGATGATCGAGGCGATGATCGCGAAGCCGCCCAGCACCAGCGGGTAGATCACCGCTTCCGGCGATCCGGTGATCATCAGGCCGCCGAGCAACATGGTGGCGATGATGGTCACGGCGTAGGTTTCGAACAGGTCGGCGGCCATGCCGGCGCAGTCGCCGACGTTGTCGCCGACGTTGTCGGCGATCACCGCCGGGTTGCGCGGGTCGTCTTCCGGGATGCCGGCTTCGACCTTGCCCACCAGGTCGGCGCCGACGTCGGCGCCCTTGGTGAAGATGCCGCCGCCGAGTCGGGCGAAGATGGAGATCAGCGAGCCGCCGAAGGCCAGGCCGACCAGCGCGTGGGTCGCCTGATCGGCGGATTCGCCGAGCATCAGGGTCAGTACGGCGTAGTAGCCGGCGACGCCCAGCAGGCCCAGGCCGACCACCAGCAGGCCGGTGATCGCGCCGCCCTTGAAGGCGACGTTGAGCGCGGCATTGAGGCCGTCACTGGCCGCCTCGGCGGTGCGCACGTTGGCGCGCACCGAGACGTTCATGCCGATGTAGCCGGTCAGTCCGGACAGCACCGCGCCGAGCAGGAAGCCGACGGCGGTTTGCCAGCCCAGGGCGAAGAAGATGGCGACCAGCAGAACCGCGCCGACCATGCCGATGGTGGTGTACTGTCGATTCAGATAGGCCTGCGCGCCTTCCTGCACGGCGGCCGCGATTTCTCGCATTCGGTCATTGCCGGTCGGCAAGCCGATGATCCATTTAATGGAAATGGCCCCGTACAACAGGGCCAGGACCGCCGCCACGAGGGCGAACATCAAACCTTCATTCATCGCTTCATCTCCTAGAAAGTCACCAACTGCATTGCGGCAGAAGCGTCATCGCCACCGAAGCGGCAACAACCCCTCAAACCAGAGGAATCGCCCCTGGGCCCCCGGTCTGAGCCGGGTAGCCGGTTACTGCAACAACCTGTGCAACTACGTCAGATATCGCGTCCCAAAGCCAGGCCGCCCTCGAAGCGCGTGCCCGGCTCGAAGCCGAATATCGCCTCCAGATCCAATTCCCTGATCAAACCATCCACCGCCGCCTGGCCGTGTTCGCGCTGAACTTCGGACAAAATCAGCTTGGCCGAGTTGGCGTTGTAGAAACCGCCGAAATCGGCCTGAACCTTGAGCAATTGGCGAGCGCGGTCGAGAGTCATAGTGGAACCTGTCATCCGGACGCAATAATGAACAAGGGCGCCGAAAGCGCCCTTGACCTGGGTTATTTACAGCTTGAACTCGGGCAGTTTTTTTGCCACCGCTTCGTTCTTCATCGTGACGTATTTGGGCAGGCCGTTTTCGTATTCCGGGTAGTCTTCACCCTGAATCAGGCCGGTGAGATAGTTGCGGCACTTGTCGGTAATGCCGTAGCCGTCCTCGGAGATGAAGTCGCGCGGCATGAATTTCTCGACGTTGGCGACATCTTTCAGTTCGGCGGCGCCGATTTCCCACTTGTAGGGGATATCGGACAGACGCACCACGGTGGGCATCACCGAGTTCTTGCCGGCGATGGCCAGGTTGACCGCGGCTTCGCCCAAGGCGTAAGCCTGTTCGACGTCGGTCTTGGAGGCGATGTGGCGAGCGGCGCGTTGCAGATAGTCGGCGACCGCCCAGTGGAACTTGTAGCCCAGCGCGTCCTTGATCATGTTGGCCACCACCGGCGCGGCGCCGCCGAGCTGGGCGTGACCGAAGGCGTCACGAGTGCCCTGTTCGGCGAGGAACTTGCCGTCCGGGTAATGGCAGCCTTCCGACACCACGATGGTGCAGAAACCGTGTTGTTTGACATTGGCATCGACCTTGGCGAGGAACTTGGCCTGATCGAATTCGATTTCCGGGAACAGGATGACCACCGGGATGCCCTGGTCGGCGACCAGACCGCCGGCGGCGGCGATCCAGCCGGCGTGGCGACCCATGACTTCGACGACGAAGATCTTGGTCGAGGTCTTGGCCATCGACTTGACGTCGAACGAGGCTTCCAGTGTGGACACCGCGATGTACTTGGCGACCGAACCGAAACCAGGGCAGCAGTCGGTGATCGGCAGATCGTTGTCGACGGTCTTCGGCACGTGGATGGCTTGAATGGGGTAACCCATGGCTTCGGACAACTGCGAAACTTTGAAACAGGTGTCGGCCGAGTCGCCGCCGCCGTTGTAGAAGAAGTAGCCGATGTTGTGGGCTTTGAAAACTTCGATCAGACGCTCGTATTCGCGTTTGTTGGCTTCCAGGCTCTTCATCTTGAAGCGGCAGGAACCGAACGCGCCGGACGGGGTGGAACGCAGCGCGGCGATGTCGGCGGCGGATTCCTTGCTGGTGTCGATCAGATCTTCGGTCAGCGCGCCGATGATGCCGTTGCGGCCGGCGTAGACGGTGCCGATCTGGTCGGCGTGCTTGCGGGCGGTTTCGATGACGCCGCAGGCGGAGGCGTTGATGACGGCGGTGACGCCGCCGGATTGCGCGTAGAAAGCGTTTTTGATGGTCATGTTCACTCCAGATGCGTGGGGTGCGCCAGGCGCACCGCGAAGTTGGCGCGCCGGGCGCGCCCTACGGTGTTCTTAACGGATGCCGGCTTCTTGCCGGCGACGCTCATGCTCTATCTCCTGCACTTTGAGCAGGGTGATCAGGCAGTCGCCCAGGTTGTCGTACTCTTCCTTGGCGGTGGCGAAACGGTCTTTGACGGAATAGAAGAACATCGCCCGGAAACCCGCCGGGCCGGTCTTCGCCACCACGAAAGCACATTTTTCGACCTGCCAGTAAATGGCCGGGCACTGCGCGAGTTCCCGATCACCCTCATGCAGACGGACTTCCGTCTCCACTTCCTGCACGTCCACCTCGAAGCCGAACCGCTCCTTCAGCGTGGCGCGCGCCAGGGCCAGGTCCGAGGCGGAGAATGCGGGAATGCTCATGCCTACTTCTTCACCGAATCCAGTGCCGAGAAGCAGGCATCGCGGATGCCGTCGACCGAGCCGACACCGGATACCTTGAAGTAGCGCGGCGCGCCGGCGACGCCGGAGTTGCCCCAGTCGGAGTAATACTTGACCAGCGGCTCGGTCTGCGCGTGATAGACATCGAGACGTTTCTTGACGGTTTCTTCCTGGTCGTCGTCACGCTGGATCAGATCTTCACCGGTGACATCGTCCTTCATGTCGACCTTGGGCGGATTGAACACGACGTGGTAGGTGCGGCCGGAAGCCACATGCACGCGGCGGCCGGACATGCGCTTGATGATTTCCTCATCCGGCACGTCGATTTCGACCACGGCGTCGATCGGCACGCCGGCGGCCTTCATCGCGTCGGCCTGGGGAATGGTGCGGGGGAAGCCGTCGAACAGGAAACCGTTGGCGCAATCGGCTTCCAGGATGCGGTCTTTCACCAGACCGATGATGATCTCGTCGGACACCAGTCCGCCGGCATCCATGATCTTCTTGGCGGCCAGGCCCATTTCGGTGCCGGCCTTGACGGCGGCGCGCAACATGTCGCCGGTGGAGATTTGCGGAATGCCGTAGCGTTCCTTGATGTAGTTAGCTTGAGTGCCTTTGCCCGCGCCGGGGCCGCCGAGTAGAATCAGTCGCATGAAAAACCTCTTTAAATCAATCCCTTGGAAAGGGAGGGTGGTTGGTACGGAAAAACCAAAGCGGGCGGTAGGGTATGCGCGCCGGGCAAGCGTGCACAGTCAATTTTTTGTATTCAGTTATAAGGTCAGGTTATTGGCCCATTAGTGCTGCATAGCAGCAAGGGCGCCGCCGGCGTTGGCCGGGGAAAAGCGGGGACTTGGGCGGCGCCTCAGCCGCCGGTCATGCTCATGAAGCGCACCAGCTTTTGTGGCGCTTCGATGAATTCGTGGCGTTCCGGTTTCATGTCGATGGCGCGGCGGATGGCGCAGAGCAGGTCCGTGTCACTGGCGCCGGCACGCATCATCTCGCGGAAGTCGACCCGGTCTTCCTGACCCAGGCAGAGGTGCAGCACGCCATCGACGGTCATCCGCACGCGATTGCAGGTGGCGCAGAAGTGTTGCGAGATCGGGGTGATGAAGCCGACCGTGAAATTTCCGTCAGGCGTGCCCAGATAACGCGCCGGGCCGCCGCCGGTCATCACCGTGTCGATCAGGCCGAAACGCTGTTGCAGGCGCGCCTTGACCGGCTGCAGATCGACATAACCCATCTTGCGCGCGGTGTCGCCCATCGGCATCAGTTCGATCAGTCGCAGCACAAATCCGCGCCGCATGCACCAGGCGACGATGGCGTCGACTTCGTCGGCGTTTTCCCGCATCACCACCATGTTCACCTTGATCGGCGCGAATCCGGCCGCGCGGCCGGCTTCCAGCCCGGCCAGGATCTTGTCCAGGACCGGCCGACCGTTGATCTTGGCGACACTTTCGGGGCGCAGCGAATCCAGACTGACATTCAGTCGCGATACGCCGGCGCGGCGTAGATCGCCGGCCATGCCGGCCAATTGCGTGGCATTGGTGGACAGCGAAATATCCTCGATGCCGGGCAAGCCGGCGATGCGTTCGACCAGGCCGACGATATTGCGCCGCAATAGTGGTTCGCCGCCGGTCAGGCGGATGCGTTTCATGCCGAGACTGGCGAACAAGCCCATCAGGCGTTCGATTTCATCGAAAGTCAGCCAGTGCGCCGGTTCCTCGAAACCCTTGAAGCCTTCCGGCATGCAATAGGCGCATCGCAGATCGCAGCGATCCGTGACGGAAAACCGCAAGTACTCGATGCGGCGCCCGAACCGATCAATCAGCTTGTTCATGTGTGTCCGCTATACCGTATAAATGATGGTCTATCAGCAATATAAACTTGCCACCCGCAACCCGACAGCGCAGCGCTTGATCTTGATCAACTTCCACGCCGGATAGCCTGTATACGCATTCGACCTCAACCCATCCCACGACCCGAATGGCCAGTCATGAAAACTCTCGGCATCGCCGGCTACAGCGGTAGCGGCAAAACCACCTTGATCGAGCGGCTGCTGCCGCTGTTGAACGCCGCCGGCCTGACGGTTTCGGTGATCAAGCAAAGCCATCACGACATCGAGGTCGACGTGGTCGGCAAGGATTCCTGGCGGCATCGCCAGGCCGGCGCCCATGAAACGCTGCTCAGCTCGCCGTATCGCTGGATGCTGGTCGGCGAATTGCGCGGCGCGCCGGAGCCGGCGCTGAGTGATCATCTTGCCCGGCTGTCGGCGTGTGATCTGGTGCTGGTGGAAGGTTACAAACATGCCGATCTGGACAAGCTGGAAGTCTGGCGCGCGGCGCATCAGCGGCCCTGGCTGCATACCGATGACGGTCGCTTCATCGCCGTGGCGGCGGATCACGCCCCGGCCGACCAGCCGTCGGACGGCGCGGCGCCGACCTGGCTGGATCTGAACGACGCGCCGGCCATCGTCGAGTTCATCCTGGCCTGGCTGCGCAAATGATCGGGCAGTCCTGCGCCGTATCACCTTGACGCGCTGATCGATGCAAGAAGACGACGCGCTGTCCCTGCGCCACCAGTTGGTCAACTGGCTGTTCACGCCGCTGTTTCTGCTGCTGTTGTTTTCCACCGTCACCGGTTACATGGCGGCGGTGAATCTATCCAACAAACCCTATGATCTGGTGCTGCTGGAACGCGCCAAATTGCTCGCCAGTCGCTATATGTTGCTTGTCGAAGGCCGGGTCGACGTCGAGATTTCGGACGACGACAGTCTGTTTCGTTACTCGGTGCATGATGCAAGCGGCCGCAAGCTGGTTTCCAGCGGCCGTTTGCCGTCACCGCGTCCGGCTGATTTTCAGCAGGCGCAACCGCAGTTGCGCGACACCTACTTCAATGACGAGAAGCTGCGCCTGGTCGCCCTGAGAGTCAAACGCCCGGATGGCGAGCTGTTGCTGATCCAGGCCGCCGAACCGGTGGCGGCGCGGCTGATTCTGGGGCGCAGCATTCTCGGCAATATCGTCATTCCGCAACTGATCTTCATCGTCATCGCCGGCATCGCGGTCTGGATCGGCCTGAAGCGCGGTTTCGAGCCGCTGGAACGGTTGCGGCGCGCGGTCGCGGCGCGACCGCGCAACGATCTGCGGCCGCTCGACGAGACCCGCGCGCCCGGCGAGGTGCGTCCGCTGATTCAGGAAGTGAATGCCCAGATCGCCCGCTTGCAGGCGATGATGGATACCCAACGCCGGTTCATCGCCGATGCCGCGCACCAGTTGCGCACGCCGTTCGCCGGCCTGCGGGCGCAGGCCGAACTGGCGAAGCGGGAAGAAGTCTCCGAGCCGGTGCGCGAGGCGCTGGAGCGGATCTGCGACAGCGCCCAGCGTTGCAGCCATCTGGTCACCCAGTTGCTGACCCTGGCGCGCAACGAGCCGGAAGCGCGCCACAGCGCAACCATGCAAACCCTGGATCTGCAACGCATATCGCAGGAGATCGCCGCGCACTGGGCGCCCGATGCGTTGCAAAAGAATATCGACATCGGTTACGAGGCGGAACCGAGCCAGATTCCAGTACAGGGCGAGGAGGCGAGTCTGCGCGATCTGCTCGACAATCTGCTCGACAATGCAATCCGCTATACCCCGGCCGACGGAAAAATCACCGTGCGCGCGGGGAATGGCGACAGCCCTTGGCTGGAAGTGGAAGACAACGGGCCGGGCATCCCGGAAGACCAGCGCGAACAGGTCTTCGAACGCTTTCATCGCATCCCCGGCAATCTCCAACCCGGCAGTGGTCTGGGGCTGGCCATCGTCAAGGAAGTGGCGATTCGTCACGGGGCGCGGGTGGAGATCGACCAGGGCCAGGACGGCGGTACGCTGTTTCGCGTGCGCTTTCCGCGCCACACCGCCAACTGACGCGCCGCCGCGAGCGGCGCACGGGTTTACAAAATCGCTTGGATGCCGTCATGCCAGCGACTATCCTTCAAAACACCCCGCAACCGGAAAGTCGAAATGGCGCGACGCAGCTTCATCTTTTGCGATATCTGCAATCCCTTGGCGATCCGCTATATCGAAATGCGCCGTTCCATCGGCCGCAATTCACGCATCGGTCGACGCGTCACGGATGGTCGCAACTGGTTTGACGGCGATGACGCGGAAGCCGCCTTGTCAGGCTGGATTGCCACCGAAGATGGTCAGCACGTGTGTCCGGCCTGCTTTGCGCGCATGAAATCGATGCGCCATGTGCTGGAGGAGCGGCTGGTCATGTCCAGCAGTGTGGTTGAGGTTTTGGAAGACGAATAGGGCAGTGTTGGCGAAGTAATGGGCGCTGACCGAAGGCGTGGCGAATAAAAGGTAGGGTGCGCCGTGCGCACCACCAGATGGTGCGCACGGCGCACCCTACAAAATCAAAGCGTTGCGCTGTAACTTGGCTCTCGACAGCGGGGCTGTCTCAATTGCCCTCGTCTTTCAGGTCGCGCGCCAGCAAGGCCGCTACCGCCTCGCGGGGCGGCGTCTGCTGAGTCATGATCTGCGCCACGGCCGCGGTAATCGGCATGTCGATGCCCGCTTCGCGCGCCAGCTCGGCCATTTCCAGCGCGGTGGTGGCGCCCTCGGCGACATGGCCGAGCTGCTGCAATGCATCGGCCAGGCTGGCGCCGGCGGCCAGTCGCAGGCCGAGTTGACGGTTGCGCGACAGGTCTCCGGTACAGGTCAGGATCAGATCGCCCATGCCGGACAAGCCCATGAAGGTTTCCGGTCGTCCGCCCAGCTTCAAGCCCAGGCGGGTCAGTTCCGCCAGGCCGCGGGTGACCAGCGCCGCGCGGGCGTTGGAGCCGAAGCCCAGACCATCGGAGATGCCGGCGGCGATGGCGATGACGTTCTTCACGGCACCGCCTAGCTCGACGCCGATCACGTCGTGGCTGGCGTAGAGGCGCAATTTGGGGTCGTGCAGTTCGCGCGCCATGCGCCGGGCGAACTCGGTATCGCGGCTGGCGACGGTCAGGGCGGCCGGCAGGCCGGCGGCGACTTCCTGGGCGAAGCTGGGGCCGGACAGCACCGCCGCCGGCGGATGTTCGGGCCAGGCCTCGGCCAGCACCGCGTGCGGCAATTTACGGCTACCGGTTTCCATGCCCTTGCACAGCCAGATCAGCGGCACGGCAATGCCGGTGTCGCGCAGGGCGAGCGCCAGTGAGCGAAACGCGTTGCTTGGTACGGCGCAGATCAGCAGATCGGCATGCGTCACCGCGAGTTGCAGATCGGCGCTGGCCGCAAGCCCGGGCGGCAACGCGAAACCGGGCAGGTAACGGCGGTTTTCGCGGTCGCGCTCGATGTCTTGCGCGTGCTCGGCGGAACGCGTCCACAGCGTCACCGGCGCGTGCTCGGCGAGACGCAGCGCCAACGCCGAACCCCAGGCGCCGGCGCCTAGTACCGAGATGCGCATCGGAACGCTGTCCTGGCTACGCTCAAAACCATTGCGCGGAAGCTTAGTTGGGTTGGCCGGCGGCCTGCTGCGCCTGCTGCTGCTGCATGTACAGCACTTCGAAATTCACCGGTTGCAGCATCAGCGGCGGGAAGCCGGCCTTCAGCACGGCATCGGAAACCGCCTCGCGGGCATACGGGAACAGGATGTTCGGGCAGCCGATCGACAGCGCCGGTTCCAACGCTTCCTGGGGCAGATTCTGGATGCGGAAAATGCCGGCCTGCTGCAACTCGACCAGAAACGCCGCCTTGTCCTTGATCTTGGCGTTGATGGTGAGCGTCAATATGGTCTGGTAAATACCGTTTGCGGTATCGATCGGCGCGCTCTGGGTGTTCAACTGCATGTCGATCTGAGGTTGTTCACGCTCCAGGAAGATCGCCGGCGCATTGGGTACTTCGACGGAGAGATCCTTGACATAGATCTTTTCGATGTTGAAGCTGGGCAGGGCGGGTTGCTGAGGTTGTTCAGGTTGCTGATCGGTCATGTCGGAGTCCGGTGAGTGAAAAAAGGTGCGGCATTATAGCCATTGCGGCAAGTGGAAACCCGCTTCGGCATGGGGTTGCGGGAGGCGGAAAAGTCTGTTCAGCGCGCTTGCGCCAGCCACGCCTGCAGCTGTTGCGGCGGCAACGCGCCAGCGACGCGATCGACTTCTCGTCCCTGCTTGAACAAGGCTAACGTGGGAATGCTACGAATTGAGTAGCGCCCGGCCAGTTGTTGTTCGGCTTCGGTATTGACCTTGGCAAACCGGATACGACCGACATATTGACCAGCCATCTGGCTGTAGGTCGGCGCGAATTGCTTGCACGGACCGCACCACGGCGCCCAGAAATCGACCAGTACCGGCAGTTCGTTGCGGGTGATGAATTTTTCGAAATTCGCGGCGCCGAGTTCGACCGGCTGAGCGGGCAGCACTTCGGCGCCGCATTTGCCGCATTTGGGGTGTTGTTGCAGGCGCTCGGCGGGTACACGGTTGACCGCGCCGCAGTTGGGGCAAACCAGTTCCATGACAGGCTCCAGATGAAATATTCAGGGAACCATATTGCGTCCGCGCGGCATTAATCAAGCCGTCCGTTCCCCGGCTGGGAGAACGAATGGCGATTCAGACGGCCAGCAGGGGATCCAGCTCGCCGCCGGCATCCAGCGCCGACAGATCGTCGAAACCGCCGACATGATGCTCGCCGATGTAAATCTGCGGCACGGTGCGACGACCGGTGATCCGCATCATTTCCTGCATCAGCGCGGGGTCGAGGTCGACGCGTATCTTTTCGATTCGAGTCACGCCTTTCTTGTTCAGCAGGCGTTCGGCCATCGAGCAATAGGGGCAAACAGCGGTGCAATACATCTTGACGTTGGGCATGTCATTTCCTTATTTGCGTTCGCGCGGCAAACCCGCCTGTTCCCAGGCCATCATGCCGCCGGCGAGGTTGTACAACTTTTCGAATCCGGCTTTCTTCAGCGTGCCGCAGGCGCTGCCGGAGCGCTGGCCGCTGCGGCAGACCGCGATGATCGGCTTGTCCTTGAACTTCTCCAGTTCGCCGAGCTTGTTCTTCAACTGGCCGAGCGGGATATGCCGGGCCTTGCCGATATGCCCGTCGGCCCACTCCGATTGCTCGCGTACATCAAGCACCAGCGCGTCTTCATGATTGAACAGCAGCACCGCTTCCTGCGGGCCGATCTGCTTGACGCCGGACAGTTTGCCGAACAAACCGCCGCCGCCGAGCAGCATGAACCCGGAAATGACGACCAGCAGCACCAGCCAGATGTTTTGAGTGATGAATTCCATGTATTACCTGTAACGGATTGCGAAGGGGCGCAAGTTTACCGTCAGTTGTTGCAGGCCACGCCACCTTCCTTGAATCCCAGCTTCTTCAGGATGCTCACCAGCGGACACAGCGTGGTGATGCCGGACTGGAACAGATTGAAGCCGACAAAGGCGGTAAACCACATCCAGCTCATCTGGCCGAGATCGGCCTGGCCGTTGAAATGCGCCAGCGCCAGGGACAGCATGATGAAAAAGCCGGCAACGATGCGGACGATACGTTCGATGGTCATATGGGTTTCTCCAGGAAAAAAGTTAGTGCGATGCTTGCGGCGAGTCGCCGGCGACCGCCAGCTTTCTCTGCCACAGGTAATACATCAACGGAATCACCACCAGGGTCAGCGCCGTCGACGCGAAAGTGCCGAAGATCAGCGATACCGCCAAGCCGCCGAACACCGGGTCGGTGATCATGATCGCCGAGCCGAGGATGATCGCCAAGGCGGTCAACAGAATCGGACGGAAGCGTACCGCGCCGGCTTCGATCACCGCGCGTTCCAGGTCAAAGCCCTGCTTGCGGTAATCGAGGATGAAATCGATCAGCAGCAGCGAGTTGCGCACCACGATGCCGGCCAGGGCGATGACGCCGATCATCGAGGTGGCGGTGAACGCCTGGTCGGTGGCCCAGTGGCCGGGGAACACGCCGACCAGGGTCAGCGGAATGGCGCCCATGACGATCACCGGCAAGGCAAACGACTTGTAATAGCCGACCAGCATCAGATAGATCAAAACCAGCGCGACGATGAACGCCGAGCCGAGATCGCGGAACACGTCCAGCGTCAGGCGCATCTCGCCGCCCCACAACAGCGTGTTTTCCACCACGTCCTTGGGACTGGCTTGAGTGAAACCGAGGTTGCCGGTGGTGAAGGTCGCGCCATTCGCCAGGGTCTTGCCATCGAGCATCTGGTCCAGCGCCAGCACCGCGTACACCGGACTGGACTTGAGCAGTTCGCCGCCGACCATGACCATGCTGTGCTGATCGCGGGCATAGATCGGCTTGGCCTCGATGACGCGTTCGACGCTGGCGATCGCCGACAGCGGCACCTGCATGCCGTGCGCGTTGGTGATGCGCAGATTCATCAGGGTTTCCGGTCCGGCGCGCAGTTCACGCGGCAGTCGCAGCTTGATGTCGATCGGTTCGCGCGCGCTTTCCACGTGCAGAGTGCCGATGTTGACGCCGCTGATGTAGTCGCGCAGCAACTTGGCGACCTGCCCCGGGGCGACGCCGGACAGCAGCGCCTTTTCGCTGTCCACATGAATGTGGAAGCTGTCGCTGTTGGCGGTTACCGAGTTGTCGACGTTGATCATGCCGTAGATCTGTTCGAACGCCTGATTGATCTCCGGCGCCGCGCCGCGCAGCAGGTCATAGTCCGGACCGTACAGCTCGGCCAGGATCTGCGCCTGTACCGGCGGACCGGGCGGGGTTTCGTAAAGCTTGATGCGCGCGGCGGGGAATTGCTGGCGCACGCTGTTCAGCGCCTCGTCGAGCTGGATGGCGATGTCATGTGAAGCGTCATCACGCTGATGCTTGTCGACAAAATTGACTCGCAACTGCGCCAGATTGCTGCCGCGCTTGATCATGTCGCCGCGCACCAGCGCCGCGAAGTCGATCGGCGCGGTCATGCCGAGGAAGGTCTGGTAGTCGGTGACGTGCGGATGCTTGCCGACGATATCGCCCACCGCGCGCGCCACCTGATCGGTCGCCGCCAGCGCGGCGCCGGCCGGCATGTCGACCTGCAACAACATGGTATTGGTATTGTCGTTCGGCAGCATTTTCAGTTCCACGCCGAACAGCGACAACGGCCCGTTCAAACCCGATGGACGGATGAACTGCCAGGCCGGCATCAGCATCGCGCCAGCCAATAGAGCCAGCACGACAACGAAGGTGATGTTGCGTTTCGCGCCGGAGCGGATCAGTGGCGTCAACACCGCAATGTAGGCGCGTTGCAGTCCGTCGGGGGGTTGCGCGCAGGGCTCTTCCAGGCACGGGGTACGCTCCATTTCCTCGCGCGCCGCCTTTTTCGCCAACCAGATGTTCGCCGCCCACGGCACCACCATATAAGCGATGACGATGGAGGCGATCATCGCCACCGGCACGTTGAACGGAATCGGCAGCATGAACGGCCCCATCATGCCGGTCACGAAGGCCATCGGGATGAACGCCAGAATCACCGCGATGGTGGCGATATTGGTCGGGTTGCCGATTTCGTTGGTGGCGATCACCAGCACCTCGGCAAACGGTTTCTTCGAGCCGTGATGCAGATGCCGGTGGATGTTCTCGATCACCACGATCGCCGCGTCGACCAACAGGCCGAGCGACAGAATCAGCGCGAACAGGGTGATGCGGTTGATGGTCTGGCCGAATGCCAGGCCGACCGCCAGCACCACGAACAGAATCAACGGCACGGTCATGGTGACGATGCCCGCCTCCCGCCAGCCGAGGAAGATCACCAGGATCAGCACCACGGAAGCGATGGCGATGCCCAGGTGCATGACCAGTTCATTGACCGCCGCGTCGGCTTTGGCGCCGTCATTGCGGGTCACGGCGACTTCGATGCCGGCCGGGATCGCCTGTTGTTGCAATTCCTCCAGCTTGGCCAGCACCGCGTCGGCGACCACCACCGCGTTGGTGCCGGCCTTCTTGGCGATGGCAAGAGTCACGGCGGGATGCTCGCCGGCGGTCTTGCCGACGCTGGCCGGGCCGAAGGCGAAGCGCGTGGTCTGTTCGATTTCTTCCGCGCCATCCTCGATGCGCGCGATGTCCTTCAAATAGATTGCGCCGCCGGCGCGCGAGGCACCCACCACGATCTTGCCGACTTCCTCGGCGGAACCGAGAAACCCGGCCAGGCGCAACGGCACGCCGCGGTTATCCTGTACCAGTTCGCCCAAGGGGGCCGCGACGTTGGCGCCGCGCAGCATCTGGTCGATGCGGTCCAGGGTCAGTCCGGCGGCTTCCAGGCGTTGCGGATCGACCCAGACATTCACCGATTGGGCGCGACCGCCGACGATCTGGGTGAATGACACGCCCGGCACGTTGCGCAATTGCTCCAGCAGGCGCTGTCCGACCTGCCGCAGCCGGAAATCGTCATGCGCCGCGGAGGCCAGCGTCAGCGTCATGATCGGCACGTCATCGACGTTGATCGGCTTGATCATGGGTTCCATCGCGCCGGGCGGGATGCGGTCCCAGTTCTGCATCAACTGGTTGTACATCTTGACCAGGCTGTCTTCCTGGTTCTCGCCGACCTTGAACTGCACGGTGACCAGGCCGAAATCATTGGTGGCGTAGCCGAACGTATGATCGACGCCGGACTGCGCGTTCATGATCGCTTCCAGCGGCTTGACCACCAGATTATGGATCTCGGTGGCCGATGCCCCCGGCTTGGCGACGATGATGTTGGCCGCCGGCACGACGATCTGCGGGTTGTATTCGCGTGGCGTCACCACCAGCGCCAACAGGCCGGTCAGGGTCACCGCCAGGATGAACAGCGCGGTCAGCTTCGAGGTCAGAAAGCCTTGGGCAAGCTTGCCGGCCAGATTCAACGGCGCTTCTTGAGGGGTGTGGTTGTCGCTCATGGCCTTAACCCGAAATCCGGTCGCCGTTGTTCACCGCTTGCGCGTTGTCGGTCACCACGCGCTCACCCGGATTCAGGCCGGACAGGATTTCCACCCGATCGCCGTCGATCTTGCCGGTGCGCACCATGCGGTACTGCGCCAGATTTTGCGCATCGACCACGAACACCCCGGTGATGCCGGCACGGTCCAGCACGGCGGCGGTCGGCACCGCCAGCACGCTGCGCACGCCGACCGGGAACAGCACGCGCGCGAATGCGCCGCTGTTCAGGTTGTCGCCGGCGATATCCAGCTTGATCGTGTAGCTGTGCGTCATCGGGTCGGCCGCCGGGGAGATGTTCGCCACCTTGGCGCTGATCGGCTGCGCCTGTCCGTCGACTTCAACCATCACGTTCTGACCGAGCTTGATGGTGTTGTACAGTGATTCGGATACGGTGGCGCGAACTTGCAGACGGCTCGGGTTTTCGAGCATCAGCACCGGATGGCCGGGCGCGGCGATGTCGCCTTCGTTGGCCAGCTTCTGGGTCACCACACCGTCGATCGGCGCGCTCACCGTCGCGTAGCGCATCTGCCCCTGCGCGGTGCCGAGACCCGCCTTGGCCTGTGCCGCGCGCGACTGGGCAATATCGTAATTGAGCTTCATCTTTTCGAATTGCTGACGGCTGACCACTTCGTCCTTGTACAGGTTTTCGAAGCGTTCGAAGTCGGCCTTGGCATCCCGCATCGCGTCTTCCGCCTGACGCAGACCCAAACGTGCCTGCTCCACGGCGCCCTCGATATCGAGCGGGTCGATGGTGAACAGGCGCTGGCCGGTTTTCACCGTCTGACCTTCAACCACGGCGATGTCGCGGATATAGCCCATCAGGCGCGAGGCGACGCGTACCGATTCAAGCGCGACGACACTGCCGGTGACGGCGGTGGTGGCGGTGGCCTGGCTAGGCTCGATCAGGCTGATTCCGGCCTGGACTTGGCGCGGTTCGGATTGCGCGGTTTTGGCCTGTTCCGCATCGGAACAAGCGGTCAATCCCAGCGGCAGGATCAACGACAAGGCTAGAACCAGGGTCAGCGCGCGGGGCTGGGTGAGGGCGACTTTGGACATGTCCTGCTCCAATCAAAGGGTATCTGCGGCGAGCACGCCAACCGCGCGCTTGAGTTCGGCGCGGTTGACGGCAAGTTCGTAACGGGCGGCGATCAGATCGGCGTTGGATTTGTCGAATTGGGCTTGCGCGGCGAGCAGTTCGATCAGCGTCGCCATGCCGTTTTCGTAGCGTTTCTTGACCAGACGCTGGGCTTCACTGGCCTGCTCCAGACCGGCTTCGCGGGCGATGATCTTGTCCTCCGCCTCCAGCGCCTTGCGCCGGGCATCGGTGACCTGATAGCCGAGGCCATCCTCGGCCTGACGCAATTTGGCGACCAGTTCGGAACGTTGCGCGGTGGCGCGATCGATGCCGGCATTGTTGACGCCGCCATCAAACGCCGACCAGGACAGCACGCCGGCGACGGTATAGGAAGAGGCATCGAAGCCGAGATTCTTGTCGTTCCAGTCCTGCCGCAACATCATGTTGAATTGCGGTTTTTTGCCGGCGCGCGCGGCATCGACCTGAGCCCCGGCGCCTTCCAGTTGATTGCGTAAAGCGCGCAGGCCGGCATGCTCGTCAAGCGCCTGGGCGCGCAATTCGGCCGGCGCGCCGGGCAGCATCGCCGGCATCACCGGTTCGCCGACATCCAGCGGCTGATCCAGCGACATGCCCATCAGCAGGGCCAACTGATTCAACGCGGCGGCTTCGGCATTGCGGGCTTCGACGATCTTGACCTGGATGTCTTGCAGATTGACCTTGGCCGACAGCACATCGCTTTTCACCACCATGCCCTGTTTGTGCAGGCTGTCGCTGATGCGCACATATTCCTCGGCGGCGGCGCGCGCCTCCTCGGTGACCTTGATATAGGCGCGCGCCGTATGTACGCCCTGATAGGCCATCAGCACCTGTTTGGTGAGTTGCTGCCGGGCGACTTCATCGCCGGCCTGCGCGGCGCGCACATAGGCTTTGGCGGTGTCGACATAGCTTTGCACCATGCCGCCGTTGTAAACCGGGACCAGCAGTTCGATGCGGGTGTTGAAGTTGTTGATCGAACCGGGGTGGTTCAGGTCGCGTGGCGTTACCGACAATACAGAGGGGTTTGCGGGATTGAATTCTCCCGCGCCGAAATCTCCGAACGTGGCATTGCGCTGCCCCAGCTTCATGCCGAATGCATTCATCGCATCGTTGCTGCGGGTGCCGGTCAGCGACAGATTGAGCTGCGGCAAGCGCTTGCCCGCAGCCTGTCGCGCCGCCGCCTGCGCCTGCTCGATCTGCGCCTGACTGATCGCCAGGTCGGGATTCTGCGCCAGCGCCTTGGCGACGCATTGCCGGTATTCCAGTTTTTCCGCCCAGGCGGCGTAGCTGCTTATCGCGAATACGCCGGCAAACAGCAGCCGGCCCAATAAAAGACTTTTCATGACAACGCTCCAGGTTTGGACGCCGATCCCGCGTCCAGGCTGGCAGCGCGAGATATATTAGATGTCGCTAATATACACGATCAGTAATTTTTATCAAGCCATAAAATAAATTACTGACTACTTGGCGAAGCCGCAGAAGACATCGCGCATCATGCCGATCAGTTGCAGTGTACGGGTATCGCCAACCCGGTAGTACACCCGGTTGGCGTCCTTGCGAGTACGCAGCACGCCCTTGTCACGCAAAATGGCCAGATGTTGCGAGATATTGCTTTGCGAAGTTCCAACGCTTTCTACAATATCCTGCACGCTGATTTCCTTGTCGCCCAGCACGCACAGTATCTTGAGCCGCAAGGGATGCGACATCGCTTTCAGCGCGCGTGACGCCTGTTCGATGTGTTCGTCCTTGTCTATCAATTCTGTGGACTCGATGATCATTGCGGGCTCCGTGCTGGCAAGAATAGGGTAATGAAGAATGCGTCAAAGACAATCTCGGAATGCGGTCATTCCGGTTTCGCTGGAATAACCGTACTGACTCTGCAGTATATCCTCTAAAGTATTCAAATATACTAAAATACCGCGCGAAAATCAGACCGCCAAATAAGCTAAAATCCGTTCATGACGATCGCCGAAAAGCCCATACTCCTGCTCATCCTCGATGGCTTCGGCTGCCGCATCGCCGACGCCGACAATGCCATCACCCGCGCCGCCAAGCCGAATTTCGATCGGCTCTGGCATGACCATCCGCATACCTTGATCCAGGCCTCGGAAGCGGCGGTCGGCCTGCCGGCGGGGCAGATGGGCAATTCGGAAGTCGGGCACCTGAACATCGGCGCCGGGCGCGTGGTTTATCAGGAATACACGCGCATCGACCGGGCCATCTACAACGGTCACTTTTCCAGCAATCTGGCGCTCAACCAAGTCATCGACAAGCTCGAAGCCAATGGCGGCGCGTTGCATATTTTCGGTCTGTTGTCGGATGGCGGTGTGCATAGCCATGAAAACCACATCCACGCGATGCTGGATCTGGCTATGCGGCGCGGTCTCAAGAAGGTCTATGTGCACGCGTTTCTGGATGGCCGCGATACGCCGCCGAGAAGCGCGGAAGCCTATATACGCTGCCTGCAGGACAAGATGGATGGCTTGCGCTGCGGTCGCATCGCCAGCATCGTCGGACGCTATTACGCGATGGATCGCGACAAGCGCTGGGACCGGGTCAAGGTGGCTTTCGATCTGCTGACGCTGGGGCGCGCCGAGTATCAGGCGCCGAGCGCTGGTCTGGCGCTGGAAATGGCTTATGCGCGCGGCGAGAACGATGAATTCGTCAAGCCCACCGCAATCGTCGAGCCGGGCGCGGCGCCGGTACGCATGCAGGATGGCGATGCGGTGGTGTTCATGAATTTCCGCTCCGACCGGGCGCGCGAGATCACCAAGGCATTCATCACCCCAGGCTTCAACGAGTTCGAGCGTGAATATGTGCCGCAATTGTCCAATTACTGCACGCTGACCGGCTACAGCGAGGAATTCGACGTGCCCGTGGCGTTTCCGCCGGATAGCGTGCGCAACGGTTTCGGTGAATACATCGCCAATCTCGGTCTGCGCCAGTTGCGCATCGCCGAGACGGAAAAATATCCGCATGTGACTTATTTCTTCAACGGCGGCGAGGAAACCGTCTATCCCGGCGAGGATCGGATCATGGTGCAGTCGCCAAAAGTGGCGACCTACGATCTCATGCCGGAAATGAATGCCTACGAGTTGACCGACAAGCTCATTGAAGCCATCGAGCTGCGCAAATACGATGCCATCATCTGCAACTATGCCAACTGCGACATGGTCGGCCATACCGGCATCATGGAAGCCGCGATTCAGGCCGTTGAAGCCGTGGACAGCTGTCTTGGGCGGGTGGTTGCCGCGATGCGGGCCATCGGCGGCGAAGTGCTGATCACCGCCGATCACGGCAACGCGGAAACCATGCGCGATCCGATGACCAATCAGGCGCACACCGCCCACACCACCAATCTGGTGCCGTTCGTGTATGTCGGACGACCGGCTCGCATGGAACATAGCGGCGCCCTGGAAGACATCGCGCCGACCATGCTCAAGCTGATGGGCTTGCCGCAGCCGATGGAGATGACGGGGCATCCCCTCGTCGATTTCGAATAATCCAGTGCGCTTTCTCGTCGCCCTGGCATGTCTGTGCGTGGCGTTCGCGGCGCAGGCGACACCGGATCCGGGGCGGCAGGATGAACTGAAGGATCTGCGTGCGCGGATCAAGGCGCTACAGGAGGACCTGGAGCAGACCAACGAAGACAAATCCGAGGTGGCCGATGCGCTGAAGCACTCGGAACGGCGGATTTCCGATGTCAATCGTGGCCTGCGCAACCTTGAAATTCGTCAGCGCAAGCTGTCGCAGGCGCTGAAGCAATTGGCTGGGGATACCCAAGTTACCGAGGCCGAAATCGTCGCGCAGCAGCAACGCTTGGCCGAACTGCTGCGCGAACGTTATGCGCGGGGCGAAAGTGATGCGATGCGGCTGCTGCTCAACGGCCAGAACCCCGGCGAAGTCGCGCGCAATATCGAGTACTACGGCTATATCGGCCGCGCGCGCGCCGAGTTGATCCGCCAGCACCGCGCCTCGCTGGCGCATCTGCGGGCGTTGCAAGACAAGACGCGCATCCAGAATGCTGATCTGCTGAAGATCAAGGAGGAACGGGTCATCCAGAAGAAGACGCTGGAAGCGGAAAAGATTGCGCGCCAGCAGGTTCTCTACAAGTTGTCATCGCAGCTTCGCCAGCAGCGCAAACAGATCGATACCTTGGTCCGCAATGAGCGGCGCTTGACCCAATTGATCGAACGGCTGGCCCGCCTGGCGGCCAGCAAGCCCAAGCCCAGGCCGCCCGCGCAGATCCAGCCCGAGGCGCCATCCAAGCCGGGCCGGATGGTCAAGACCGTCGCCGATGCCAGTCTGGCCGGCATCAGTTTTTCGCGCCTGAAAGGCAAGCTGGCGTTGCCGGTGGCTGGGGAGATCATCAATAAATTCGGCCAGCGGCGCGAAGATGGCGGACCGGCCTGGAAAGGCTTGTTCATCCGCGCGCGCCAGGGCAACGAAGTGCGTTCGGTGGGCAGCGGGGAAGTCGCTTTCGCGGATTGGTTGCGAGGCTTCGGCAACTTGTTGATCATCGACCACGGCGATGGCTACCTGAGCCTGTACAGCAATAATGAAAGCTTGTATAAGCAGCCAGGTGACCCGGTACGAGCGGGGGATGTCGTGGCCAGCGTGGGATCGACCGGTGGTCAGAACGAACCCGGCCTGTACTTCGAATTACGTCGTCAAGGCAAGCCGTTCGACCCGCTGACCTGGGTCAGATAGCGCTCCGGCCAGGTTTAGATTTTCTTGACGATGCGGGATATTCTCTCCAGCATCCCGAGTCAGACACCATTACGTAACTACCAATACGCAACCTCAAGAGGCAACATGTCAGGCAAGTTCAAACAAATCGGTCTGATCGGCGTCGGCATCATTCTGGGCGCCGCGCTGACCTTCAATTATCCCGCCATCGCCGATCGCGAAACAGCGTCGTTGCCGATCGAGGACTTGCGCGCCTTCAGCGAAATCTTCGGCAAGATCAAGAGCGACTATGTCGAGACGGTGGAAGACAAGAAACTGATCACCGAAGCCATCAATGGCATGCTATCCGGTCTTGATCCGCATTCTTCCTACCTCGATGACGAGGCCTTCAAGGAGCTGCAGGTCGGCACCCAGGGCGAATTCGGGGGGCTGGGCATTGAAGTCGGCATGGAAGATGGTTTCGTCAAAGTCGTGTCGCCGATCGAAGATACACCGGCGTTCAAGGCCGGCGTGAAGAGCGGCGATCTGGTCATCAAACTGGATGACACGCCGGTCAAAGGCATGACCTTGAACGATGCGGTCAAGAAAATGCGCGGCAAACCCGGCACCGACATCATCCTGACGATCGTTCGCAAGGGCGAGGCCAAGCCGCTGACGCTGACCTTGACCCGGGCGGTAATCAAGATCAAGAGTGTCAAATACAAGCTGATCGAACCGGACTTCGGCTATGTCCGGATCACCCAGTTCCAGGAGCATACCGGCGAGAATCTGGTCGGCGCCCTGAACGATCTGCAACTGCAGAACAAGAAAACAGCCTTGAAAGGTCTGGTGCTCGATTTACGCAACGATCCGGGCGGCTTGCTGAATACCGCCGTATCGGTTTCCGGCGCCTTCCTGAAGCCGGGCGAACTGGTGGTTTATACCGATGGCCGCACCGAGGATGCCAAGATGCGCCTGACCAATTCGCGGGAAAATTATCTGCGTCCCGGCGAATCCGATTATCTGAAGAATCTGCCGGCCTGGACCAAGGCGGTACCGATGGTGGTGCTGGTCAATGGTGGTTCGGCGTCCGCGTCGGAAATTGTCGCCGGCGCGCTGCAGGATCACAATCGCGCGGTGGTGCTCGGCACGCAGACTTTCGGCAAGGGCTCGGTGCAGACCATCCTGCCGCTCAACAACGGTACCGCCATCAAACTCACCACGGCGCGCTATTACACGCCGGGCGGACGCAGCATCCAGGCCAAGGGCATCACGCCGGACATCATCGTCGAAGATGCCACCATCTCGAATATCGACGGGTCCAGGATGGAAGTTCGCGAGGCGGACCTCGACAAGCATCTGAGCAACCATCAGGACGACGATCCGGCAATGGAAGCCAAGCCGAAGGATGACAAGAAACCTGCCGACAGCAAGAACGTCAAGCCGCCGCTCGAACCTGGCGAGATCGTCAGCAAGGCGGACTATCAGTTCAATCAGGCACTGACGCTGCTCAAGGGCCTGTCCTTGCTGCAAAGCCGCGGCAACTAGGCGCTCACGGTATGTCGGCCGCTTGCGACATCCGGAAACGCCGCGAAATCGTTTTCCATCCTTTGCCGCCCGGACAAATCCGGCGCGCCCTGGATTTGCTCAACGCCTTGCCCGGCATCAAGGCGGATGAGCATGGCGAGGTCAGCTTGCAGATCGAATATTGCATCGATGTGTATTGCCTGGAAGAGATCGAGACGCTGCTTTGGTCGAACGGTTTTCATCTGGAAGGCAGCTTGCTGATTCTGCTCAAACGTAATCTGGCTTATTACTGCGAACGTGTGCAGCGCGAAAATCTCGACAAGCCGGAACCGCGTACCAAGAACTATCCGGCTCACATCGAAGCCTGGACCAAACGCCCGCATGGCGATCATGACGAAACCCCGGCCGAGTGGCGGCAATACAAGTAGTTACGCCTAGGTCTGATCAAGCACATGGACGACAACCAGCTGTTGCGCTATTCGCGCCATATCCTGCTTGACCAGATCGGCATCGATGGTCAGCAAAAACTGCTTGCCGCGCAGGCGCTGATCATCGGCGCCGGCGGTCTGGGCAGCCCGGTGGCGCTGTATCTGGCTGTGGCCGGCGTCGGCCGGATCAGCCTGGCCGACGACGATGTCGTGGAACTGACCAATCTGCAACGCCAGATCGCGCATGACATGCATAGCCTGGGGATCAACAAGGCCGAGTCGGCGGCACGCCGCATGCGCGACATGAATCCCGATGTGCGGGTCGATGCCGTGCGTCTGCGTCTGGCCGACGCGGCGCTGGATGCGGCGGTGGCGCGGGCGGATGTGGTGCTCGACTGCAGCGACAACTTCCCGACCCGACATGCGGTCAACCGCGCTTGCGTGCGGCACCGCAAACCGCTGGTGTCGGGGGCGGCGGTACGCTTCGATGGTCAGGTCGCCGTGTTCGATTTACGGGATGACGCGCAGCCGTGTTATGCCTGCCTGTTTCCAGAGCATGCACAGGATGCCGAAATGCGCTGCGCCGAGTTCGGCGTGTTCGCGCCGCTGGTCGGGGTGGTCGGCTCGATCCAGGCGGTGGAGGCGTTGAAATTGCTGATCGGCGCCGGGCAAAGCCTGTCCGGGCGGCTGCTGTTGCACGATGCATTGAGCGCCGACTGGCGAACCTTGCGACTGAAAAAAGATCCGGCTTGCGAGGTCTGTGGCCGGCGGGGCTGATTCAAGGTTCAGGGTTCAGGGATGAAGCACTCTGTACAACGCTGACCCTCGATGAACATTTCGACATCGAACTCATCAACCGTCTGGCGCAGCAATTGTTCGAATTGCTCGGCATCGCCGACCTCGGCGTACACCTCCATCCACAACCCGGCCTGATGGCGTTTCTTCAGCAATTTCCCGGTGACGCCGGAGCGGCAGGCCAGGCGCGACATCATGCCGCGGATCACGGTTTCCGTTTCGCGATCGTCGCGGTTGACTCGATACCAGATGAAGTAGCTCGGCAAATCAACTGACCGGGTAGGGCAGCGGTCGGAATGCCAATCGGGCGCCGTCGCGGGCTTTCAGTCGTACCTCGCCGGCCTCGACGCAACTGCTGTGCACCACGGCCAGCACATCGTAGCCGCCGCCCGGCGCCGGCGCCGCGTTGGCGATATGGCCGGCGGACTGATCCGGCAGTTCACTGCTGTAGAGTTCCTCGCCCGGCAGCGCATCCGTATCGACATGCGCCAGAAACAAGCGGCGTTTCACCTTGCCTAGATATTGGCTGCGGGCGACGATTTCCTGGCCGGGGTAACAGCCTTTGTTGAAGCTGACGCCGCCGAGGATCTCCATATTCGCCATCTGCGGCACGAAATGATCCTGGGTTTGCGGCAACACCATCGGGATGCCGGCTTGCACCATCAGCCAGTCCCAGGCCGGCGCGCCGACCGGCCGACAGTCGCCGGCCAATGCTTGCCACAAGTCGACGGCGGCTTCGGGGCGCACAAAAACATCGAACCGCTGCTCGCCCAGACGCAGCACGAAGGTCTGTTCGCCGTGCGCCATGCTCATTAGTCCCTCCGGCAACGCGTAGCCCAGCGCCTGGGTCAGCGTCTCCGCCGCGGCCGGACCGTTGACGCCTAGCCGCAGCCATTCGCCGCCGGCATCGCGGGCTTTGACCTTGCTGCGCAGGATGAACATCGCCAGACGCTTCTGGATCGGTTCGCGCAGTGTCTCGGGCAGCATCACCAGTACGTCAGCGGCGCGTTTCATGACCAGAAAATTGGCCAGCATGCGGCCTTTGGCCGAGAGATAACCGGCGAATACCGCCGCATTCTCGCTCAGGCCGCGCAGGTCGTTGGTGATCTGTCCATGCAGAAAGGTTTGCGCGTCTTCGCCGCTCAGACCGATCAGCCCATATTGCGACAAGTCGGCAAGCACTGTTTGGGTTGCGGCGGCGGTCAATTCGGCGGACACATCGCCAAAATCGGCCACGCAGCCTTCGGCCAACGTGGCGCCCTGGCTAGAGAGGAATTCGGTCCAGAAAGTCATCGGTCATCCTAGGAAAAGCAAGCTTGAGGCAGATGCGCCCGCAAGCGAAAAATTCAAGGTTCAGGGGTCAAGGTTCAAGCGCGCGTCAGCCCAACTGCAAACTGGTTTGCGGCAGGCGTTCGACGCGCAAGGTATGCAGACGGCGACTGTCGGCGCGCAGGACATGGAAACGGTAAGCGGCGATTTCCAGGCTCTCGCCGCGCTTCGGCACCCGGCCGAAGGCATGCGTGACCAGACCGCCAACGGTATCGAATTCTTCATCGGTAAAGTTCGCGCCCAAAGCCTGGTTGAGATCGCCGATTTCGGTCTGCGCCTTGACCCGCCAGACCGCTTCTCTCACATCGCCCGCATCCTCCGAGATGATGTTGTCCTCAGCCTCGTCATAGTCGTATTCGTCCTCGATATCGCCGACGATCTGTTCCAGCACATCCTCGATGGTGACCAGGCCGGCGACGCCACCGTATTCATCGACGACGATGGCGATGTGATTGCGCGAGGCGCGGAACTCCTTGAGCAGCACGTTGAGACGTTTCGATTCCGGTATGAAGATCGCCGGCCGCAACTGGTCGCGCAAGGCGAAGTCTGCTTCCGAGAAGGAACGCAACAGATCCTTGGCCAGCAGGATGCCGATGACGTTGTCGCGGTCGCCATCCACCGCCGGGAAGCGTGAATGCGCGGTCTCGATGACATAGGGCAGGATTTCGTCGCGCGGGTCATTGATGTCGACCACGTCCATCTGCGCGCGTGGAATCATGATTTCACGCACCTGCATCTCGGACACCTGCATCACGCCTTCGATCATCGCCAGCGCGTCGGCATCGAGCAGATCGTTTTCATAGGCGGCGTGCAGGAGTTCCAGCAATTCTTCGCGATTGTCGGGCTCGCGTGACAGCCAGGAAGTCAGGCGTTCAAGAAAACTGGGTCGGGGTAAGGGCGAGTCATCCATGGGTCAAGTCGTTTCGGCATAAGGGTCGTCAAAACCCAGCCTGCGCATGATAAAACTTTCGATGGCTTCCATGGCAGCCGCATCCGCGTCGGCTTCATGGTCATGACCTTGCAGATGCAGCATGCCGTGCAAGGTCAGGTGGGCATAGTGGGCGGCGATGGAAATATGCTGTTGCGCGGCTTCGCGCGCCACCACCGGCGCGCAGATCACGATATCGCCGGATAGCGGCGCGCCGTCCGCGGCGGCGCCGTAGGCGAAGGTCAGCACATTGGTGGCGTAGTCCTTGCCACGATATTCCCGGTTGAGCACGCGACCCTCGGCCTCGTCGACGACGCGCAGCGTCACCTCGGCATCCGCCATCAGCGCCGCCCTGGCCCAGCGCCGGAACTCGGCGCGACGCGGCAGATCCGTTGTTTTCAACGCGAACTGCAGGCTCAGATCAAGCCGCGGATCGGTCATGGTAGGCGTCATAGGCGTCAACGATACGGGCCACCAGCGGGTGGCGCACGACATCGTCATTCCGAAATTCCGTGAATGCGATGCCGCGCACCTCGCGCAGCACTTCGCGGGCTTCGATCAGGCCGCACTTCTGACCGCGTTGCAGATCGATCTGCGTCACATCGCCGGTAACCACCGCGCGCGAGCCGAAGCCGATGCGGGTCAGGAACATCTTCATCTGCTCCGGCGTGGTGTTCTGCGCTTCGTCGAGAATGATGAAGGCGTGGTTGAGGGTGCGACCGCGCATGAATGCCAGCGGGGCGATTTCGATGATCTGCCGCTCGAAGGCGCGCGTCGCCTTGTCGAAGCCCATCAGGTCGTACAGCGCGTCGTACAGCGGGCGCAGATACGGGTCGACTTTCTGCACCAGATCACCCGGCAGAAAGCCGAGCCGTTCGCCCGCTTCCACCGCCGGCCGCACCAGCACGATGCGCTTGACCAGATCGCGCTCCAGCGCGTCCACCGCGCCGGCCACCGCCAGATAGGTCTTGCCGGTGCCGGCCGGGCCGATGCCGAAGGTGATATCGAATTCCTGCATCTGGCGGATGTACTGGTTTTGTCGTTCGGTGCGGCCATGCAAGCCGGTCCGGCGGGTCATCAATACCGGAATCTCGCTTTCCTGCCGTGCCGGGTTGGATTGGTGCGCGGCTTCCACCAGCGCCAACTGGATTTCGTCGATATCCAGCGCATTGCGCGCGCGCTGATAAAAGTCCTGCAACAGGCGCACCGCCAGCCGCGCCTTTTCGCCATCGACCTGAAATACCTCGCCGCGCCGGGCGACCGTCACATCCAGCGCGGTTTCGATCTGGCGCAGGTTCTCGTCCAGCACGCCGCACAGATTGGCCAGACGGGTGTTATCGACGGGGACGAAAGAAACCAGTTCCATCAGGCTTAGCCCGGATATTTCATAAATTCGCGTGATGTTCGCGCAGGACCTTGTTTGCAATGGGAATTTCGCGAAGGAGCGGCGTAGTTATTCATACGCCCGACTGAGGGAAACTTTCCAGTGCGGACAAGGGACCAGCGAGGGCGCGCGAGCATTTATGAAATATCCGGGCTAGATGACGACCTCGCCGCGCAGACTGTGCGGCATGGCCTGGGTGATGCGCACCTCCACCATCTGGCCGATCAGACGCGGCGAACCGGCGAAATTGACGATGCGGTTGTTGTCGGTGCGCCCAGCCAGTTCGTTGGCATCCTTTTTCGACGGCTTTTCGACCAGGACTTTCTGCACGCTGCCGACCATGCCGGCGCTGATTGCGCCGCCCAGTTCATTCAGCCGCGCCTGTAGTCGATACAGGCGTTGCAGTTTGACGTCCTGCGGCGTGTCGTCGGCCATGCCGGCGGCCGGCGTGCCGGGGCGCGGGCTGTAAACAAAGCTGAACGAGAAATCGAAGCCGACATCGTCGATCAACTGCATGGTCGCTTCAAAATCCGCTTCCGTCTCGCCCGGAAAACCAACGATGAAGTCGCTGGCCAGACAGATGTCCGGTCGAGCGGCTTTCAGCTTGCGCACGATGGATTTGTATTCCAGCGCCGAATAACCCCGCTTCATCGCCGCCAGCACCCGGTCGGAGCCGGATTGCACCGGCAGATGCAGATGCGACACCAGTTTCGGCAAGCGCGCGTGGACATCGATCAGACGCTGGGTGAATTCGCGCGGATGCGAGGTGGTATAGCGGATGCGTTCGATGCCGGGTATTTCGGCGACCAGTTCCAGCAGCAGGGCGAAGTCGGCGATTTCAGCGTCTGGCATTGCGCCCCGGTAAGCATTGACGTTCTGCCCGAGCAGCGAGACTTCCTTGACGCCTTGCGCCGCCAGGCCGGCGACTTCGGCCAATACATCGTCCAGCGGCCGGGAAACCTCCTCGCCGCGGGTGTAGGGCACGACACAGAACGTGCAGTATTTGCTGCAACCTTCCATGATCGACACGAATGCCGTCGCGCCCTCGACCCGGGCTGGCGGCAGGTGGTCGAATTTTTCGATTTCCGGAAACGAGATATCGACCTGCGGCCGACCGGTCGCGCGCCGCTGTTGCATCATCCGCGGCAGGCGGTGCAGGGTCTGCGGGCCGAACACGATATCCACGTAGGGCGCGCGTTGCACGATGGCCGCGCCTTCCTGACTGGCCACGCAACCGCCGACGCCGATGATCAGATTCGGGTTCTTTTGTTTCAGGTGGCGCACCATGCCCAGATCGGTGAACACTTTTTCCTGGGCTTTTTCGCGTACCGAACAGGTGTTGAACAGGATGACATCGGCGTCTTCCGGCGTGTCGGTCTGTTCATAGACTTCGTCGGCGTCGTTCGACAACGCCAGTACGTCGGCCATTTTGTCGGAGTCGTACTCGTTCATCTGGCAACCAAAGGTGCGGATGAATACTTTGCGAGTCATGCTGGAATAGGGTGTGGTGGTGATGGGCGGAATCGAACCGCCGACCTGTGGGTTATGAATCCACCGCTCTAACCGTCTGAGCTACATCACCACTGCGGAAATGAGGCGCGGATTATCAAGATCGAGGCGGTCGCTGTCAATTGATACAGGCGGCTCGATACCTTGTGCCTGGACTCGCATGTGGCATCGCCGCGATCAGGGCAAGCGCAGCCTGACCGAATCGCCGGGCAGCAGCCCGGAGGTACGCGGTACGACCACCTCGATTTCGTAGTGCCGGTCGGGGTCGACGGAAATTGCGCTGACCTGACCTTGCAGGCTGCTGTCCGCCAGCACCACCTGCGCCGCGTCACCCAGTTTCACCGCCCGCGCCCGCGCGGCGTCGAGCCGCGCGCGGACCAGCAGATGGTCGGCGCGGGCGACGGTCAGCACGGCGGCGGGTTGGCATTGGCTGGTGATGACCAGACCCGGTTCGGCATGGCGTTGCAGGACCAGCACATCGAATGGGGCGCGCAATTCGGCATCGGCCAGGAGTTGCCGCGCCCGTTCCACGC
>JAGUXX010000135.1 GCA_020061585.1 Betaproteobacteria bacterium
CGTCACTTTCCACGTGATCGGCAAGCCGTCAAACCCATTCGATATCGTGCTTACAAGGCTATTCGATGACATATCTCGGGCTTAACTTAACGGCATTGGTCCGGTCATAGGCTTATTTCCAGATTTAAAAGAAAAGAGCGGATGAACCAGCAATATTCGCCGCGAATATTTTCGCTGTTTGACTCAACCTGGAAACGCCAATTGACCGGGCAGCAAGGAGCGAGTTATTTCAGGTGCAGGCCAACGCCCGCGGGTCGACACGAAAACGTGTCAACACGTCCGTTCAGAAGCCCGCCGCATTGGCGCCGTCGTCGGCGCGTCGCAGCGCGGTCATGGCCTGGCGGTAGCCCAGTTCGATCATCCTGTCGGCGCGGTGAAAATCCAGTACGCCGCAGGCTCTGGCGGGAATTTCGATAAGGATGTCAGGATGGTAAGCGGCGATCTGGTAACGCGCGATGCGATCCTGCATTGCCGCCAACGATCTGGTCATGGTGTCGAACGCGTTGTAGGTCGGCGCGGGCTCTGCTTCGAGCCCGAGCTTGTCGCGCGCCGCGCGATACCACTGCTGGAAAGGGTTGCCGCGCTGGCGCGCTGTCGCGTCGTCGCCATCGCTGTCGCCGGTGTCCGTGTTGTCGTCCTCCGGACCGCGCGGAATCCGTTCGCTGTTGCCGTTGAGGGAAACCGCGATGGTGCGCTCGCCGACGTGGCGCTGCGCCGGCGCCAGCGGCAACGGGCTCAGCAGGCCACCGTCGACGAGCACGCGGCCATTGCGCTCCACCGGCGTGAAGAAGCCGGGAATCGCGATCGACGCGCGGATCGCCTCGAACAGCGAACCTCGATCCAGCCAGACTTCGCGCCGCCACCCGATGTCCGAGGCGACCGCCGTGAAGGGAATCGCCAGATCCTCGATGCGGGCTTCGCCGACCAGATCGCCGAGCTTGCGCATCACGCGATCGCCCTCGAACAGTCCCTTGCTGGTGAAGGAAAAATCCAGCAGGCCCCACACGTCGGCCATCGACAAGCCGCGCACCCACTCGCTGTAAAGGTCGAGCTTGTCGCCGGCATGCAAGCCGCCGATCAGCGCGCCGATCGAGGAGCCGGTGATCGAGGCGATGTCGAAGCGGCCATGCTCGCGCAGCGCGCGGATCACGCCGATGTGCGCGAGTCCGCGCGCGCCGCCGCTGCCAAGCACCAGGGAAACCGGGATGATATCGTTCGCCATGTCTTTCACTCCTGTGCCGACAGCTCGGTTCACGACACCACGGAGCATTCCGGAGAGCCGCGTTGCGTGAAACAGTACACCAACCAAGGAGAAAAACATGGCCATGCCCAGGCTGATTCCAGCCGCGCTGGACGACTACAGCGGTACGCGCGACGCCTACTCCCGCCTCGGCGTCAACGCGCGGCGCGGCTTCGGCGACCGGCTCGAACTGTTCGGCCAGCTCGAAATCCCGCTCGACACCGCCAACCTGCGCATCCAAGCGATCGTGGCGATACCGGCGCGGGCAACAGCCGCCTGTACGGCATCTCCGCCAGCCATCGCGCCGGCGGCCTGCGGCTGGCGGCCAAATTCGAAACCATCAGGAGCGGCAACCGGGCGCCGGGCGGCTTCGACAGCAACGGCAATCGCGCCGTCAACTTGTTCGCCGGCTACACCCTGGGCAGGAACACCTTCAAGCTGATGCTGGCGGATGTGGAGAACTACGGCGAGCGCATCGCGCATCTGGGCGTCGATCACCAGTACAACGACGCTCTCAAATTCTTCGTCGAGATCTACCAGGAAGCGGAAACGGCGGCGATCAACGAAAGACGCGGCGGTCTCGACGGCTTCAACGCCGCGGCCAGCGGCGGCCGGGCCATCGCGGCGGGCTTGCGCTACGACTTCTGAAGCGCGCCGGCCTCAACGCGTCGGCAGCGACGCCAGCATGCCCGCCAGCAGTTCGCTGACCCCATCCCAGACGATCTGCACCCCCAGGCACAGCAGGATGAACGCCGACAGGCGCAGAAAAACCACGGTGCCGGCCTCGCCCAGGGGCTTGAGCAGGCGTTGCGCGTAGCGGAAAGCCAGGTACATGACCATGCCGATGGTCAACAGCGCCAGCACGCCGCCGCCCATGCGCGCCAACGACAGCGCCAGCCGTTCGTCGTGCAGCGACACGCCGACGGTGATCGCGGCGGCGATGGAGCCCGGTCCGCAACTGATCGGGAAGGTCAGCGGGTAGAAGGCCTGGCGACTCGCCTGTTCGGGGGTGAAGGATTCCGCCAGCACCGCGCGGCGGTCATCCGTGGCGTGACTGGCGTTGAGCAAGCGCCAGGCCACCGAGGCGACGATCAGGCCGCCGCCGACGCGCACGATCGGCAGCGAGATGCCGAAGAAATCGAGGACGTAGGAGCCGACCAGCATCGAGCCGACCATCAGCAACAGCATGTTGCGGGCGATGCGCCGCGCCAGCAGTTCGCGCGTGGCGGAGGTGGCGCCCTCGGTCAGGCCGAGGAAGATCGGCGCCGTGGCGGCCGGATTGAGGATAGGCAGCAGGGTCGCCAGCACGAACAGGAAGCTTTTGCCCAGCGCGGGCAGCAGTTCAAGAATCATGTCGCCGGCCGCGCTTCGCGGATCATGATGCCCGCCCGTCGCCCGGCGGATGCTCGATCAGTTCGCGCACACGCCGGCGCAGCAGTTTTTCGCGCCGCTGTTCCTCCAGCCAGTCCGCCCGCACGCCCCGCCACAGCGCGACGGCCATCAGCAGGATCACCACGGTGAACGGCAGCGCGAAGACGATGGTCGCGGTCTGCACCGCCTTGATGCCGCCGGCCAGCAGCAGGCTGATGGCGATGCCGGATACCAGCACGCCCCAGATGATCTTCACCCGCGCCGGCGGATTCGGCCGCCCGCCGGTACTCATCATGCCCAGCACCAGGGTGGCCGAATCGCCCGATGTCACGAAGAACACCAGCACCAGCAGCGTCGCCACCGCCGACAGCAGCAGTCCCAGCGGCAGCACGTCGAACATCGCGAACAGGGCGGTGGAGACGTCGGCGTTGACCGCTTCGGCGATCGGTACGCCCTGCATGATCTGCATGTTGAGGGCGGTGCCGCCGAACACCGAGAACCAGACGAAGGCCGCCAGCGTCGGCGCCAGCACGGTACCCAGGATGAACTGGCGGATGGTGCGCCCGCGCGAGACGCGCGCGATGAACAAGCCGACGAACGGCGACCATGATATCCACCAGGCCCAATAGAACACCGTCCAGCCACTGACCCAGCCGCTCTCGCGGAACGGCGTCATGCGCAGGCTCATGCGCACGAACTCGCTGATATAGCTGCCCAGCGTGGTGGTGAAGGTGTCGATGATCGCCACCGTCGGCCCCATAATCAACAGCACCAGCGCCAGCAGCGACGCCAGCATCAGATTGAAGCTGGAAAGCCATTTGATGCCGCGCGTGACGCCGGTCACCGCCGAGGTCAGGAACAGGATCGTGGTGACCACAATGATGCCGACCTGCGAGACGCTGCCCACCGGCAGTCCGACCACCGCGTTGAGACCGCTGTTGATCTGCAGCGCGCCCATGCCCAGCGAAGCGGCAACGCCGAACGCGGTGGCGATTACCGCCAGCACGTTCACCGCCGGTCCCAGCGAACGCACGAATCGCCACGGCAGAGAAAGTACCGCCGTGCTCACCAGCGCGGGGCCGCCCTTGCGGAACTGGAAGAAGGCGATGGACAACGCGACGATGCTGTACACCGCCCAGGGATGCAGTCCCCAGTGAAAAAAGCTGTAACGCATCGCCGCGTTCGCCGCCTCCGGCGTATTCGGCTCGATGCCCGGCGGCGGCGAGGCATAGTGGAACATCGGCTCCGCGACGCCCCAGAACACCAGACCGATGCCCATGCCGGCGGCGAACAGCATGGCGAACCAGGAGCCGACGGAAAACTCCGGCTCGTCGTCCTCGCCGCCCAGCTTGAGATCGCCATAGCGGCTAAAGGCCAGCAGCAGCGCCAGCCCCACCAGGCCCAACACCACCCACAGGTAGAACCAGCCGAAATTGCGCGAAACGCTCGCCAGGGCGGTGTCGAACACCAGCCCCAGCGTCGCCGGCGAGAACACCCCCCACAGGACGACCGCGAGAATGAACCCGGCCGAAACGACAAGTTGCATGAAACACTCCCGCCAGAGGTTTAAGACACTGAACGTTATACCATCGCGAAATCAGCCGGGCGGCGGGAACCCCGCAGGCGGGCGCCCACCTTCCCTTCAACTTCCGACCAACCCCTCGCGCGCCATGACCAATGATCAGCTCCTCATCCTCGGCATCCTCGTCGCCACCGTGGCGATGTTCCTGTGGGGGCGCTGGCGCCACGACATGGTGGCGGTGGGCGCGCTGCTCGGCTGCGTGCTGACCGGACTGGTGGCGCCGGCGCAGGCGTTCGCCGGCTTCGGCCATCCGGCGGTGATCAC
>JAGUXX010000125.1 GCA_020061585.1 Betaproteobacteria bacterium
CAGCTCGTCCAGCCAGGCCGCCGGCAGCAGATCATGGCGGCCGGCGGTGATGCGCTGCACCACCAGTTCCGGCGCGTCGGCCAGCAACTGACGCGCCTCGCGGCGCAGCGCATCGCCGTACAGCACCACCGAGGCGAGCAGAAACACCAACAACGTGTAGGCCAGGAACAAGCCCAGATTGCGACCGCGCCGGCGCCCGAGATTGGCCACCGAGTAATCGATCAGGCCGCGCTGGCGTTCGAACCAGGCGTTGCGGGAAAAACTCATGGCGGTGGTATCACGGGGGGTGGCATCAACGAGCCGGCCGGGAAATGCTCCAGCGCCAGCGGATGATCCTGAAACGCCGCATGCCGATCGGCCTGGCTGGCATGGCGGGCGTAGCGCGCCTCGGTGAACAACGCCGGGTCGGTCAAACCGTCCTGGCTGGCCCGCGCCTGGCCCAGGCGTTGCGCCGCCACCAGCCGCCCGCTATCAAACAGTATCAGCAGCAGCGCCAGGCTGCCCACCGCCACCGCCCAGCCGGCCAGCGTCGAACCACGTCGCCCGCCAATCGGATGCATGCGGCGGCGCGGGTTTTGCGAGTGGGGCGATGCATTCATCAGCGAATGCTAATACTTGCATCACGGATTCAGGCTGCGACATATTGTCGCAGGCGTCGCCTGCCCGAATCAGCCGAGGATGCCCGCTTCCATGGCCATGCGCACCAGCTCCGGCACGCTGCGCGCCTGCATCTTTTCCATCATGCGCGCCTTGAAGACTTCGACGGTGCGCGGGCTGATGCCGAGATCCCCGGCTATTTCCCGGTTCGGCTTGCCGGCCACCACCAAGCCCAGCACCTGGTTTTCCCGCTCCGACAAGCGTTCGATCCGCGCGGTAATTTCCGCGACATGGCTGTGCGTCGCGTAGTCGCGCATGTCGCGCTCGATGGCCTCCGCCACGGCTTTCAGCAAGGCGGATTCCTCATAGGGTTTTTCAAGGAAATCGACCGCGCCGCTTTTCAACGCCAGCCGCGCATGCGCCAGGTCGCCGTGTCCGGTGAGGAACACCATAGGCAAAGTACAACCCCGCTGCAGCAAGGCTTGTTGCAGCGCCAGGCCATCCATGCCGGCCATGCGCAGATCGAGCATCAGACAGCCGCGCCAGTCCGGCCGCCAGGCTTCCAGGCAGGCTTCGGCGCTGTCGAAGGCGCGGGTGCGGTAGCCGCGAAAGTTGAGCATCAGCGCCAGCGAATCGCGCACGGCTTCGTCATCGTCGACGATGGTGACTACGGGTTCGATCATTTTGAATTGATGGGCAAAGTAAAACAGAAGCGGGTCGGCTGGCTGCCGGACAACCAGAGCTCGCCGCCGTGCGCCTGCACCAGCGTGCGGCTGATCGCCAGGCCCAGACCCATGCCTTCCGGTTTGCTGGTGGCGAAGGATTCGAACAGGCGATCGCGCATGTCTTCGCTGATGCCGACGCCATTATCGCTGACACAAACCTGAATCAGGTTGGCCTCGGACAGTCGCGCGCTGATCTCGATCTCGCGCGATTCCGGTCCGGCGGACAGCGCGTCGATGGCATTGACCAGCAGATTGTGCAGCACCGTGCCCATCTGCACCCGGTCGGCGTTGACCCGCGGCAGGTTATCGTCGATCACCACCTTGAACACGATGTTCTGCCGCTCGACGCGGCGTTTCACGTAGGACAGGCTCTCGTCGATCAACTCGGCGAGTGTGAATGATTCGCTGCGCAGGCCGCCGCCGCGGAAGAATTCCCGCAGCCGGCGCATGACCTGGCCGGCGCGGTTGGCCTCGCGGTCGATTTTCTCCAGCGTCTCGGCCAGCAAGGCGCCATGTCGCGCCGGGTCGTCGAGCATCGAGCGACTGGCGCGGGCGTAGTTGGCGACGGCGGACAGCGGCTGATTGAGTTCATGCGCGATGGCCTGCGCCATTTCGCCGGCCGCCGCCAGGCGCATGGCCTGATTCAACTCCGCTTCGCGTTGATGCAGACGTTCCTCGGCGGCGCGCCGGGCGCTGACCGTCATTCCGAGAAACAGCATGGTCACCGCCAGACCCAGCATCAGCATCTGGAACTCGACCACGGTGATCGCGTGCGAGCCGCGCCAGCCGAGAATGAAGTTGATGCCGACATGGCTGGCCGCCAAGGCGATGGTGGCGCCCTGGATGCCATGGCGCATGGCGATCCAGATCATCGGCAGGAACAGCAGGTAGAAGAACTTGAATTCATCGGTGTATTTGAAGCCGAAGATGATCCACAGCGCGATGGCGATGGCCAGCCCTTGCAACGCCGCCTCGCGTGACAGGTTCCAGCCGCCGGAGAGTCCGCCGGCGCGTTCGCCGGACCAGTCCCAGATCGGCCAGTTGCGCCAGCCGTTCCAGTCCACGCCGGCATGCACCAGCACCAGCGGCGTGATGATCAGGATGCGGATCAGCGCGCCGACCCAGAAATTGACCAGATCGGCCATCCAGGCCCAGGCATCGGGCGCGGCTTCCGGGCTGCGCGAGAACACATGCACGCTGGCATCCAGCCAGGCGGCGGCGATGGCGACCAGCATCAGCAGCGTCATGTCGCGCTGCGAACCGAGGTGCGGATCGATGCGCCAGATTTTCAGCAACAGCGCCGCCAAACCCCAAAACCCCATCATCAACAGCCCCGCCGCCCACAACGCCGGCAACCAATCCTGTGGCGCGCCGTAGATCGGCATGCCGGCGAGGAAGGTCACGCCGATCAACAACGGCGCGTAATGCAGACCGTACAGCAGCAGAAACGCCAGAGTCAGGCCCGGCGGCGGCGTCCACGGCGCCAGCGCCAGCGGCAGCACGGTTTGCGGATTGCTCAGCGCATCCAGCAACATGCTGCCGACGCCGAACGCAAGCAGGACTCGCCAGGACACGTTGAGCTTGTGGGCGGGCAAGGATCGGACCCGCGCAATCAACTGATTTTCACCACGATGTCGTGCAAGGTATTGGCGCAATGCGCCATGCGATCCGCCGCGCGCGCCAGATGCTGATAAATCTCGCGGCGCTTGAGCATGTTGAGGAAGTCATCACCTTGGAACAGATCGGCCAGCGCCTTGCGATACAGCTTTTCGACGCGTCGCTGCGCCTTGCGCGCGGCATCCGCCTCATGCGCGGCCTCCGCCGGACTGTCGCCCAGTTTGGTGAAGCCGGCGCTGATCGACTGGCAACCGCTGCGCAGCGCCGACGCCATCTCGTAGGTGTAGCGATCCGGCGTGATGTCCAGCACATCCATCTCGTTCACCGTGTCCTTGCAATAGTTGACGATGGCATCCAGATCCATGATCGCGCGGTAAATGTCCTCGCGATCCATCTGGGTCGAGAACGCTTCGTTCAAGGTGTGAATATTGTTGACCTTGATGGTATCGGCGTCGTGTTCGTCGCGTTTGATGTGCTTGCCGACCTCGACGTCGCCGGTACCCATGAAGTCCACCAGCAGATCCACCGTATGCAGCACCTGCGTGGCCTGCTGGTGGAGCAGCAGAAAAAAATCCGGCGCTTTGGGAAACACCCGGTCGAGCACCCGATGCACCACGGAAACGGCGGGTTCGATCTTTTCGGTCATCTTTTCGGTCATAACGCCCCCCTACGGATGAAAGCCTGCACCAACGCCAGAATCACCGCGCCCATGAAAGCCGAGGCGGGAATCGTGATGATCCAGGTCATGGCGATCTCGCCGGCCTTGCCCCAGCGCACCGCGCGCGGCCGCTCCGAGGCGCCGATGCCCATGATCGAGGTGGCCACGACATGGGTGGTGGATACCGGCGCGCCGAGCATCGAGGCGGAAAAAATCACGGCGGCGGAGCTAAGCTGCGAATTCAGCGCATGCAGCGGGCGCACCTTGTAGATCGCGAAGCCCAGGGTCCGCACGATGCGCCAGCCGCCGGACATGATACCCAGTGTCAGCGCGGTGGCGCAGGTCAATATCACCCAGAACGGCACCTCGAAAACGGGTATGAAACCGCCCAGCACCAGGATCAAGGTCAGGATGCCCATGCTCTTTTGCGCGTCATTGGCGCCATGCGAGAACGCCAGGCCGGCGGCGGTGATGTATTGCCCCCAGCGCAGCCGGCGGTTGAGCCGCGGCGTGGCGGTGCGAAACACCAGGCTGAAGAATTTGTGCACGCCGTAACCGACCCAGAAACCGATGATCGGCGACAGGATCAGCGCCAGCAATACCTTGGTGACGCCGGTCAGATGACCGTGCATGAACAATTCCTGAAACCCCCAGACCACATGCCTGGCATCCACCGCCAGCAGTATCGAGCCGATCAGGCCGCCGACCAGCGCATGCGACGAGGATGAGGGTATGCCCTTGCGCCAGGTGATCAGGTTCCAGCAGATCGCGCCGGCCAGTCCGCTGACCAGCACGGTCAGCGACAGCTCGCGCGGCAGGTCGGACAGATCGATGAATGAACCGATGGTATTGGCCACCGCCGTGCCGCCCAGCAGCGGCCCGAGAAACTCGAACACGCCGACCAGAATCACCGCCTGCATCGGCTGCATGGCGCGCGAGGCAATCAGCGTCGCGACGATGTTGGCGGCATCGTGAAAGCCATTGGTGTAATCGAACGCAATGACGATCAGAACTGCCAGCAGCGCGAGCAGAACGTGGGTTTCCATACGCGGGCGACGCCGTTCGTTCAGGCGAAAGAGGGAAATCCGCTATACCTGTCCACCGATTGGTCCATAGACGATCCGAGATTGCAGCCGTCGCCGCCTCCGCTTAGTCCCCCCGGGACTTTGCTGCCGACGATGCCAAAGACCGACAGGCTCCTAGTGTGGTGTTGCACGCTTGCCGGCCCAAATAAAACGGATGGATTTTTCCGCCAGGCTAGGCGCGGACCCGCCGCCGTATGGGGTATACGGCAA
>JAGUXX010000096.1 GCA_020061585.1 Betaproteobacteria bacterium
CAAGACCGCCCAGGCGCTGTATGAGGCGCAACGGGTCAACAACCATCTGATTCAACTCCTGGCGCTGTACAAGATCGATCAGGCATTCTACCCATTCGACCCGCAGGACCGGCCGCTCGCCGATCTGGCGCTGGAAGTGCTGGCGCGCGCCATGCCGCTGGCCGACTCGAAGGGCGTCACGCTGGATTGCGAATGTCCGGAAGACCTATATGGCTGGTTCGATCACGAACTGGTGCTCGGCGTCCTGGTGCAGGCGCTGCACAACGCGCTGCGCTACAGTCGCCAGCGCGTCCTGCTCAGCGCCGCCGCGCTGGATACCGGCGTCATCATCACCATCGAGGACGACGGCCCCGGCTTCCCGGATTTTCTGCTCGACCAGGGCAACGCGACACAGCACGGCATTGATTTCGATACCGGCAGCACCGGCCTGGGCCTGTACTTCGCCGACATTGTCGCCCGCCTGCACAAGGCCGGCGAGGCGACCGGCCGCATCCACCTGAGCAACCACGGTCGCCTGGGCGGCGGCTGTTTCACCCTGGAATTGCCGTGAACCTGCGCCCCTTGCCGCCACCGGATCTGTCGCGCAGCCTGATTCTGATCGTCGAGGACTACGAAGGCATGCGCGTCATCCTGCGCGATATCCTGGCGCGCGCCGGCGCCAGCCGCATCACGCTGGCGGTCAACGCCGCGAGCGCCATCAACCAGCTCGAACGCCATCGCTTCGACATCATTCTGTGCGACCTGCATCTCGGCCAGGGCAAGAACGGCCAGAACATCCTTGAGGAAGCGCGCCATCGGGCGCTGCTCGCGCCGCATGCGGTGTGGCTGATGGTCAGCGCCGAAAAAGCCTCGGAAATGGTCACCGGCACCATCGAGTCGCGTCCCGATGACTATCTGATCAAACCGATCACCGAAACCATGCTGTTCAGCCGACTGTCGCGCCAGATAGCCAAGAAGCAGGCGCTGGCGCCGATCGAAATCGCGCTGCGCGAACACGAATACCTGAAAGCGCTGCGCCTCGCCGACGCCGCGCTGGACAAGGCCAACCCGCATGCCTGGGATCTCAAGCGGCTGAAGGCCGAACTGGCCATGCACAGCGGTGAGCACGGCATGGCCAAGGCCATCTATGAAGAAGCGCTGAGCCTGCGCAACCTGCCCTGGGCGCGTCTCGGTCTGGCCAAGATCCATTTCAACGAAGGCCGTTTCGACGACGCCCGCCGCGAACTGAAAGCCATCACCGACGGCAATCGCGCCTACCTGGAAGCGCACGACTGGCTGGCGCGCACGCTGGACCGGCTGGGCGACCCGGATGGCGCGCAGGAAGTGTTGCAACGCGCGCTCGCCACCTCGCCGCGGGCGCCGCTGCGGCAATTGCATCTGGGTGAAGTCGCCTACCGGCGGGGCGAACTGGAAACCGCCGCGCGCGCCTTCCAGAACAGCATCGAGCTGGCGCGCAACACACCGCTGAAATCCCCCCAGGCATATCTGGCGCTGTCCCAGGTCCAGTTGGCGCGCAACCAGAGCGACGCGGCGCTGCGGACCCTGTCGACGTTGTCCATCGACCTGAGTGACGACCCCGCCGCGCGGCTGCTGTCGGAAGCCATGCAGATCCCGGTGCGCGTGCAGACCGGCGAACTCGACATCGCCCGCGAACTGGCGCAACGCCTGGCCGGCGAACTACGGGAAGAAGCGCGGCATCTGCCGCCGGAAGCGGCGTTCAACCTTGCCGCGCCGCTGCTCAAGCTGGGCGACAAGGCCACCGCCGGCGCCCTGCTCGGCAGCCTGATCAGCAACAACCATGAGCACCCGGAGTATCTCGAACGCGCCGAAGCCATCTTCGCCGACGCCGGATACGCGGGTGAAGGCCGGGAACTGCTGCAAGGCGCCGCCCGCGCCGCCACCGACATCATGAATCGCGGCGTCAAGCTGTCGCGCGAGGGCAAGTTGAAGGAAGCCATCGAACTGACCCGCGAAGCGCGCCGCACCATGCCCAACAACGCCCGCCTGCTGCTCAACCACGCGTTCCTGCTGATCGCCTGGATGGAACGCCACGGCCGCGAATTCACCCTCAACGACGAAGCGCGACGCTGCATCGAGCAAGCGCGCAAACTCAAGCCGGGCGAAAAGCGCGCCGGCGAACTGCTGACCCGGCTGGAGCTGATCGGCAATGATTTCGAAGTGCCGGCCTAACAAAGAAACAGCGAAGACACGCGCGCATTCATGAAATATCCAGGTTAGTAGCCTTTCGGGCTTCTAAACGCGAAATATAGACAGTCTTGCCGGACAGTTCCGGCCGCACAGGGACACAGTCGGGGAACATCGTCAACACCTCGCGCCGGAACGCCGGGAAGAGAACAAATTTCCCCGTCTCATCCTGAAACGACAAGGGTGACCCCAAGGTGTTGCCTTGTCGCTTACCGGAAACATTAGATCAAACGTGTCGACGGCGGCGGGAAATCCCCAGAGCAACCAATCCCATGCCGACCAAGGCAAGAGAAACAGGCTCCGGCACTTGTCCGATATCGCCTTGCGTATCGGAAGCCACAATCCGGAAATTATCGAGCGCCGCATAGCCCCCAATCAATTCATCGATCACCAACGTGACATTGCCGTTCGTGTTGCCAGAAGTGCTCAAGCCGACAATGTGGTTGGTCCAGTTGAAAACATTCGGCGCGGCTGAAGCCAAGCCTGTGATCTCAACGGAATCAAGCAAGGTAGATGTACCCACATTGGGCGTTCCAAGGGGATTGTCATAAAGTGACAACCGGAAGGAGGGCGCCAACCCACCCTGCGGCACGAAAGGACCTCCCCAGAAATTCAAATCAATCGAAGAAATATCGAGCTGGAAATTGAAGAAATCGTAATCGCCGATATCGAAGGACAAACCCAGAAGATCATTCTGAACGCTCGAGAGCATGCTGATGACGTAATTGCCGGCCACGTTCTGGGGGTCTTGAAAACCAGCGCCATTCCATGCCTGGTTGCCGCCGACACGAAGGGTTTCCACGGTGAACTGCTGCGCGAAGGTAAACCCGGCGGGTTGATTTGCGTAAATACTGTTTACGCTTGCGGCGCTGGCATCCGGTCCCGCGAAAGAATTGAAAGCGGTCAAATTCGGGTTTTCAAAATCCTGCGTGTATAAAACCACGCTGGCCTGAGCGGCAGATGCGCTACACACCAGCATGGCGGCAAGGAAGAGGTGGTTCAGTTTCATGGTGGTCACCCCGAAATCATGATGTTGGGAAATTGTAAAAGCAGACATCGTGCCAATTCCTTTTACAAGCCTATTCAGTGACTTAAGTGCCACCCCTTGGCGCAGTGTAAAAATAATCGACAGCATTTTGGGGCAGACCTGTTCATATCCCCCCACACTCGAATGCGTCCAACTGAGGATTCAAGGTTGAAACAGCAGTCTGTCAAACCTCAGAACGCGAAATACAAGCGACCTTGCCGGCGCAGTTTCGCCCGCACCGCCAAATAGTCGGGGAACAGCAGACCCACCTCGCGCCAGAACGCCGGCGAGTGGTTGCGCTGCCGAAAATGCGCCAGTTCATGGCAGATCACGTAATCGAGTTCCTCCGGGCTGGCCTTGATCAGCCGCCAGTTCAGACTGACCACGCCCTTCGCCGACAGGCTGCCCCAGCGAGTGCGGGCGTTGGACAGACGCATCGGCGGCGGCGCCAGGCCGGCGCGGGCGGCGTGATGCGCCAGACGCTCCAGCAGCGTCG
>JAGUXX010000292.1 GCA_020061585.1 Betaproteobacteria bacterium
GCTGCATGATCGCGCGCGCCCGGTCGGCCTGTTCCGCCACCTCCCGGCTGGCGTCCAGCAGCGGTTGCGGCTCCATGCGGCCGGCCTCGATGCGCCGTTCCATGCCGCGCGCGAAATTGCCGATGGCGGACAAGGGCTGGTTCAGTTCGTGCGCCAGCATGCTGGACAGTTCGCCGAGTATGCCGAGACGCGCCAGATGGTCGAGTTTTTCCTGCTGGATGCGCGCCTGGCGCGCCATCTCGTCGCGCGCTTCCAGCGCCAGACGTAGTTCGCGAGTGCGGGCATGGACGCGCTGTTCCACCCGCACGGTATGCACGCCCCAGCCCAGCAGCAGCGCGGCGGCAAACAGCAACCAGGCGCGATGTCGCGTCAGGAACGCCTCCAGCGAATCCTCGTGCAGGTAGGCGTAGGGGCCGGTGCGCAGCTCGCGAAACAGCAGGTGGATGGGTTGATAGTCGGTGGGCACGGTCCAGCCCAGTCCCTCGCTGCCGACCGGCATCGCCAGCAGCGCCGCCGCGACCCGTTTGGACAGGGCGTGGGGGGTGTGGCGCAGCGCCGCGAAGGGCCAGTCCGGATACAACTCGGTGGAACGCAGGCAGGGAAAGCCATCCGCCGCCGGCGCGTCCAGCACACGGAAATCCGCCAGCCGGATTTCTCCGCGCGCCGCCATGTCCTCCAGCACGCAGGCGCGTACCACGCCGGCGTCGGCGCGGCCTTCCGCCACCGCCCGGACTATGCTCTGCAAGGGAAAGCCGATGAAGCGCAGCTCGGCCAGGTCGCGGCGCGGATCGATGCCGCTCCGGTGCAGGGCATGCCAGGCCAGTTGGTAGCCGCCGAAGGCCTGCTCGTCGACCGCCAGCAAGCGCTTGCCGCGCAGATCGGCGAGTCGGCGCAGATCGTCCCGGTCCGCCCGGGCTACCACCGCCGAGGCGACGGCCCGGTCCGGGCTGGGCACGCGGGCGTTGTCCAGGGTGGCGATGCGATGCATGCCGTGAGCGGCCTCCAGTTCGACGTAATGACCGCTGTTGGTGATGGCGAAATCCAGGTGTCCGTTCGCCACCGCGTCGCGCAGGCCGCCAAGCGAGAAATAGTCGAGCCGCACGGCATATTCCGGCAGCGCCCGTCCCAGGGCATCGCCCACCTGGCGCCAGTTCGCGAAGGCCTCGGCCTCCCCTTCCGGCGCCAGGATGCCGATCCGCAACGGCTTGCCGGGCTGGACATCGGCCGCTGGCGCCGGACACAGGCAGACGAACAGGATCGCGACAAGGCCAGCGAGTAAGCTGGCGCGGCGTTTCATGGAGCGACCCCGACAGTCAGCGACCGACATCGGCGAAGATGCCCGCCGCCGCGCCAAAGAATTCGGCATTGAGATCGGGTATGGACTCGCGCGCCAGAAACGGCGCGCGAGCCTGCTTGGCGGCATAGAACATGGAGGTCATGACGGCAACGGCATAGGCTGTGTGCAAACCCGGTGGAGCATAGCCGAATCCACAGGGATCGCTGCCAGCCGATTGACCGGAAAGACGCCCGCGGCCATAGTTACCGCCATCGTTCGGGCGAAAAAAATGCAATAACCGCCAGTCGACCTCGGGAGAGATGATCCTTGATAACGCTGTTGAATGCGGGTTCCTGTATCGATCATTCAGGGAGGACATAAGCATGTGGCTGTACATCGTTGCGGGTGTGTTGGGCTTGCTGGTGCTGGGCTTGGTCTGGGGCTGGCTGCATCTTCGAAACAGCCAGAAGCGAGCCTACGAGGCAATGGCGAATGTGCGTCTGGAGGAGATTCCGGCGCTTGCCCAGGCGTGCATCGACGGCTTCAAGAACCACTTCGACGAAACCCTGGCGCTGGATCGCTTCGAGGACACCGCGCAGATCTTCTCAAGCCGGCTTGATCAGCACGAGACGCTGAAGAAGGCCTTTGCCGAAGACGATTTCTACTGGAAATTCGTCCTGCCGACCGGCGCGTTCCTCGGTGAAATGCTGCGCAGGCATGCGGGTGGCAAGTGGCTCGCCAGCGACGATGGCGGTTCGCCGCTCATGAAAATCCCGGTGGGCGATGGTGTAGCCACGACCTACCCCTTCGACAAGATCATGAAACATGTCACCAGCGGCGACCCCGGTGACCTGTATGCCTTCCTCAAGACTTCCCTGACCCTGGAAAAGGCCCTCGCGGATTCCGGCGCAACCCGCTGAACTCCGGTCCCCACGGAGGCTGACATGAACGATTTAGTCATTCCGCAAGTGGTGCGGGAAGCAATCCTGCGCAACCGCGCCTATTTCCGGGATTTGAATGTCCAAGCCCAGGCGTTCAACGCCGAACGGCGGACTGCCGACCCCGCTGATGTGCAGGTAGACATCGGCTTCGTCACCAAAGGCGACGAACTGGGGCCCGAGTTGCAGTTCTGGCGCATCGAAGATCGCCTTCCGCATCTGTTCCAGTTCGTGCGCGCCCATCCGGAATTGTTTGGCGTGCGGAGCTGATATCTCGGAGGCATCGCGGTTCGGCGGTTATGCGGTAAATGTTGGGACACAGTTACCGAGCGGCGCATACCCGACCAAGCTGTCGCGTATCGGCTCTGGTCAGCCGACATTGGTGCTGGTTGATGATTTCGCGGCCGGCATGGCGGCGCTGGAACAGCGAACCCCGGCTCAGCCGGCGGTCGCCTCGACCAGTCGCGGCGGCCGGCCGACATTGAGACGGAAGCGGCCGCGACCGGTTTTTTCCAGGGCGAGATAGGGGCAGCGTTCGGCCAGGCGACGTTGCAGCAGGATCAGCCGGGCATCCAGGTTGTCGGTGATGTCCGGCAGCTTGAGCGAGGCATCCAGCCGCAACTCGCGGTTGGTGAATTCGACCCGCCCGGTCTCGACCTGCTCGCGCAGCAACTTCCAGAAGATGGCGCCGGCAACGCCCTTGATCAGGTAGTCGTTGTCGACAAATACACTGTGATCGGCCGCATAGTGCCGTATCGTCACCGCCACGCCGCGCGCCGACACGACCGGCGCGCCGGCGGATGGCTCGGGGTCGACGGGGTGCTCGGCGCCGCGCGCCAGGAAATCGATATGGAGCGCCAACTGGCTGGCCAGCACGGCCATCGCGTCCTCATCCTCATAGGTGAAGCGCTGTTCCAGCGGACTCTCGACATACAGCACACCCGACAGGCGTCCGGCCAGCAGCAACGGCACCGCCAATTGGCTACCGGTTTCGAGTAGTCCGGGGAAGGGAATCTCGGTTTCCAGCGTGTTGCCGTCGGCGCTGGCGGCGAAACTCTGGCGAGCGGCCTGGCTGTAGCGGTATTCCTGCACCGCGTAGCCGATACGGATCGGCGTGCGCGCGCTGGCGACGACGCCGACGATGCCCTCGCCCATGCGCACTTCCGAACCGACGCCGGATTCGGCATAGCCGCGACTGGCGACGGTGTACAGACGCTTGCCGTCGGGGTCGAGCATCAACAGCATGGCATGGCGGATATCCCAATGTCGCTCAAGGCCTTGCAGCAGCGTATCGAGCAGATGCGCCAGATCGGCACAGCCGGAAAGTTCATCGACACAGGCGCGCAGACCGGATAGCAGTTCCGCGCGCGGCGAGCTGTCCAACGCCGCATCGCCCGGCGCCGCCTCGATATTCAGCACCCGGTAGACATCCGAACCGAGCAGGCAGAACACCTTGCTCATACCGGTATGCGAGGCGATGGCGGCCAATCTGGCCTTCATGCTCTCGAACATCGGTCCTTCGGTTTCGGTGCGCAGATATTCGAGCGACAACGTGTACTGGGCGGCGCTGACCGGGTCCAGCACTTCGACGCGGGCACGGGTGTTGTGCAGAATGTTTTCGCGGGTCTTGTTGAAGAACTGATAGGACAGCGCCACGTGACCATCGTCGACGTAATGCACATGCGACAGTTTGGCGACATTCGGCATGCCGTCCGGCGCGCAAGTCGCGATGCTGGCCGGCACCGCGCCCTCGAAGCAACGCCGCAGCGCGCGCAGCGTCAGCGTCATGGCTTCGGTCCCAGTCGCATGCCGGCGTTCGGGCCGGGGGTCTGATCGAATACCGCTTCCGGATGGAAAGCGACCGCCACCGCCGCATCGCCGGCAGGCGCCATCAGCGCATGCGAGAAGCCGTGCGCATGGCCGAGCGCGATGATTTCCATGCTGAACGCGGCGGCGTAAGCCCGCATGATTTCGCGGTCTCCCGGCGCCAGTGGCTGAATGCGTGGACGAGTGCCCTTGAGTTGCAGGGTTGCATGGGTCAGCGGCCGGCTGAACACCACGGCGATCGGCGCGTCGGCCGCCAGATCGCGCAGCACGGCAACCGAACGCGCCGTGGACAGGAACACCACCACCTCGCTCCGATCCGCCGCGACCCGGCATCCATAGGCCCGGGTGATGGACGGCATCCGGTCGGCATCGTGCGACGCCGCGTTGATCGCCACCGGGCCGACGAGAAACGCGGCTTGCGTGGCATCCAGCAAAGGCGAGTCGGTTTGCGTCCTGGGCATGCGAACACCGTACAGGCGACGAAAGAGGCGCTGATTTTACCCATTGGACGCCGAACCGCGCAGGTCGTCGAAAAATCACCGGAATCGAGCATTTATCGAATTTTTAGCATTCGCCTAGCAAACACTTAACAACGCGCCGCCCGCGGGCCGCCTAACCTTCACAGCGCGTAATGCACACATTCATTCTTTCACGGAGGGTCAACACCATGACGATTCAACTTCTCGCCGCAGCCTTGCTCACTACCTTGCTGGCCCAGACCGCAACGGCCGCCGGCCCCATCTCCAGCCCCAGCTCCAGCCGGGACGCAAACCTCGTCGAGCGCGGCAAGTATCTGGTCAAGATCAGCGGCTGCAATGACTGCCATACCCCCGGCTACATGCCAGCCGATGGCCAAGTGCCTCAGCGACTCTGGTTGACCGGCAGCGCGGTGGGGTTCCAGGGCGCCTGGGGCACCACCTACCCGAGCAACCTGCGCTTGTCGATGAACGCCCTGAGCGAGGCGGAATGGCTGGTTCGCGCCCGCCAGCCGATGCGTCCGCCCATGCCCTGGTTCAATTTGCAGGGCATGACCGACCGCGACCTGCTGGCCATATACCGTTTCGTGCGCTCGCTCGGCCCCGCCGGCGAACCGACGCCGGTAGCCGCGGCACCCGGCGAGCCGGTGGATACGCCTTACTTCGAGTTCATGCCGAAGAACCTGCCGGCGCCAGCCCACCAAGCCCGCCGCTGAACCGCGACCACCCAACCCGCCCAACCCCGGAGATCACATCATGCAAGCCCAACCGAATGCCGACGCCGCCTTGCGTCGGCTGGAAACCATGCAACGGATCCGCGCCTATGAATTGGCCCTGGTCGAACTGCAACGCGCCGGCGCCCCCGGCACCTGCACCAGCGTCGGCCAGGAAGCCTGCGCCGTCGGCGTGGTCGAAGCCTTGGACGCGCGCGACCGCATCGTCAGCAACCACCGCAGCGCCGGCCACCTGATCGCGCGCGGCGCCGAACCGCGTCGGCTGATGGCCGAGGTGCTCGGGCGGGTCGATGGCTATTGCGGCGGCCGCAGCGGCAGCCTGCATATTTCGGCGCGGGAACTCGGCGTGGTGTTGACCTCCACCATCGTCGGCGGCGAACTGTCGATGGCGCCCGGCGTCGCCCTGGCACAGAAAATGGGCAAAGGCGATCCCGGCGGCATTGTCGCGGTGTTCTTCGGCGACGGTGCCGCCTGCGAGGGCATCTTCCACGAAGCGCTGAATCTGGCGGTGCTGTGGCAACTTCCGCTGCTGTTCGTTTGTGAAAACAATCAGTGGCAAGCTTTTGTGCACCGCCTGGAAACCATGGCCGAAACCGCCATCGCCGATTGGGCGCGCGGTCATGGCCTGCCGGTTGAAACGCTGGACGGCAATGATGTCGACGCCGTCCACGCCGCCGCCGCGCGAGCGGTGGCGCGGATACGCGCCAGCGGCGGCCCGGCCTTTCTGGAGCTGTCCACTTACCGCCAGCGCGGCCACTTCGAACCCGATGATCAGGCGTATGTCGACCCGGGCGAACTTAGTGACTGGCTGCGCCGCGACCCGATCCGTCTGTACAGCGAGCGCTTGCTGGCGCGCGGGCTGATCGACAGCGGCGGATTGGCCGCGCTGCAAGTTCGGATCGACGCCGGCATCGCCGCCGCGCTCGCCTACGCCCAAGCCAGCGCCTGGCCGGCGCCCGAGACGCTGACCGAACATGTCTACGCCTGATACTCACAAGGAACGCATCGCCATGACCGCCCACTCAGCAATTCCAAAAATGATCCGAATGACCGCCGAACAAGCCATGCATCAGGCGCTGCGCGAGGAATTTCAGCGCGATGCCGACGTCATGCTGATGGGCGAGGGCGTCGCCACCAAGCGCCGCGATCTGCTGGATGACTTCGGCGCCGCCCGGGTGCGCAACACGCCGTTGGCCGAGGCCATCATCGCCGGCACGGCGGTCGGCGCCGCCGCCAGCGGACTGCGGCCGGTCATCGATCTGCTGTTCGCGCCGTTCATGACCTATGCGATGGACGCGCTGGTCAACAGCGCCGGCAAACTGCGCTATCTCTCCGGCGGCCAGTTCCGCTTCCCGCTGGTCGCCATCGGCATGACTGGCGGCGGCTGGGGCGTCGGCGGCCAGCACAACCACAACCTGGAAGCGATGTTCGTGCACGCGCCGGGGCTCAAAGTGGTGATGCCCGCCACACCGGCCGACTTCAAGGGATTGCTCAAAGCCGCGATCCGCGACGACAACCCGGTATTGTTCTTTGCCGACATCGGCCTGCTGCATGAAGAAGGCGACGTGCCCGTCCAGGACGACTTCATCGTCCCCATCGGCCGCGCCGCCGTGCGCCGCGGCGGCGAAGACGTGACGCTGGTCGCCTACGCGAAGACCGTCAACGTCTGCATGCGGGCGGCGGCGCAACTCGCGGCCGAAGGCATCGCCGCCGAAGTCATCGACTTGCGCAGCCTGAAGCCGCTGGACGCCGATAGCGTGTTGAATTCGGTGCGAAAAACCGGACGGCTGATCATCGTCCACGAAGCCAGCGGACTCTGCGGCATCGCCGCCGAACTGGCCGCCCTCGCCGCGACGCACGCCTACGCCAACCTGCGCGCACCGATCATGCGGCTGACCGGCCCAGACGCCCCCGCCGCCGCGTCATGGGTACTGGAACAGGCCGCCATCCCCACAGCGGAGGCGGTAGCGCGGGCCGCCCGCGAACTGGTCGAGTTCATGCCCGAACCTGTCGGTCTTTGGTCGTCGACAGCGAAAACCAGCCTCGGCAACCCGGTTACAAAGGAGGAAACAACCCTGGCCTGAACCCAGTCCTGGTCAAACAAACCCACGGTGTTCCGCCACCTATCAACACCGCATCGCGGTCTGGAAGGCGCACGAGCCAGGCGCTCCAACCCAGAACGGGTTTGACTTGGATGCATGCCCCCTTTTCTTGCAAATCGAAAGCGTTCATTTTGATTTGCAAGTTTTTCGGGGCACTTCCACCCGTACGGGCCTCACCAGAAGAATGGAACCAGGCTTGCCTTGATCGGTCGCGCAGTTCAATATGACCATATAGTCACACAAAGGAACCGCGATGCGTGCCGTACAAGTTGTCGAAGCCAAAGCCAAGTTTTCATCCCTGCTGGCCGCCGTCGAGGCCGGAGAAGAGATCGCCATCACCCGGCATGGTCGCGTGGTAGCGCGTCTGGTGCCTGACACACCCCGCACGGCCGCCGACCTGTTCCGCCCGTTCTGGAATGAACCCGACATCGACCTCGAAGCGCCGGAAGATCTCGCACCCGACCCCGTCCCGCCCCTGGACTGAAAATGCGCTATCTGCTCGACACCAACATCCTGATTGCCGCCATCAAAGGCGATGCAAAGGTACGCGACAAATTGGCCATGATTCCGCTATCCGACCTGCTGCTTTCCCCTGTCGTACTCGGCGAACTGCAACTGGGGGTCGAGAAGAGCCGGCAGCGGGAGAAAAATGCAAACCGCCTCGCCCAAATCGTGGCAGGCATCCAGCTTGCCGTTCTGGACGCTGAAACCAGCCACCATTACGGCGCAATCCGAGCAGAACTCGAACGCCGGGGCACCCCCATCAGCGCGAACGACTACTGGATTGCAGCCCAGGGCCGAGCACACGGCGCCGTGGTCGTGACCAACAACACGAGTGAATTTTCCCGCGTGCCGGGGTTGGAGATCGAGAACTGGCTGGCGTGACTCCGTGGGTCAAATCAGTAGATCACAACCCTGGTTGTAATCTCGACCCTGGCCACTTTGAATTGAATGCCAAGCCGCACCACCGCCTCGTTCACGTTGTTACCTGATACCTGACACGCTACACTGGGTCACGTTCAAGTCGTTCAATCACAAAGGGCTGGAAGCCTTCTTCACCACCGGCAGCAAGAAAGGCATACAGCCCCACCATGCCGGCAAGTTGCAGATACAACTGGCGCCCCTGGAACAAGCGACCGGCCCGGAAGACATGAATGCGCCAAACTGGCGTCTGCATGCATAGGGCGGCGACTTGGCGGAGCATTGGTCGATTTGGGTGAACGGCAATTGGCGACTGACTTTCCGCTTCGTCGGCAAGGACGCCGAATTGGTCGATTATCAGGACTATCACTAAGGCACGAACATGAGCAGGATGCACAACCCACCCCATCCCGGCACCGTACTGCGCGAATGGCTACCCGAAGGCATCACCGTCACCGATGCGGCCGCGGCCCTGCATGTCGCCCGCGTCACGCTGAGCAAGATACTCAACGGCAGCGCCGGCATCTCGGCGGACATGGCGCTACGTCTGTCCAAGTGGTTCGGCACCTCGCCCGAAATGTGGCTAGGGCTGCAAACCCAGTACGATTTGTGGCAGGCGGAAAACCGGGAACAGCCGGTTATCGAACCACTACGGAAGGCGGCTTGATGGGTGCTGGACTGCGTTGGGTTTGAACTTAGGGCGTTTTGCCAGTTAGTGAATGTCAGGCCAGACTGGTGCGGACCCTTCCGAATTTATTCGAGCCTAACCCTTTAACTCGGTCACAAGAAATGGGGAAAGACATGGACAAGACCGATAACGAACAGGAACCCTGGCTTTCCCGGAATCTGACCAAACTGCTCGCGGTGATTGTTTTCATCGCCGTCCTTGCCGCCGCGATTTCCGCTTCGATCTATTACTACCACCTTGGCGGCTTGCCGATATCCGATGCAGACCCAGCCGGCTGGGGGCAAGTTGGCGATTACTTCGGCGGCATGCTCAACCCGGTTTTCGGCTTTCTCACCATCCTTGCCCTGGTAATCACGCTGATCCAGCAAAGTCGGGAACTCAAGCTGTCGCGCGAAGAACTGGAACTTTCACGCACGGAACTCAGGAACTCGGCGGAGGCGTTGCTCGGGCAGAACAAAGCCATCGACCGGCAGAGTTTTGAGCAGACGTTTTTTTCCTGGTTGAATACCTACAGTGAGTCATTAGCGGCTTTTGAATATTCATATCACTCTCCCATGTACCTCTACTCAAGGGGAGAAATCAATAACAACACTCATGATTATCTGGGCAAAACGGCTTTACTTAAATGCTGGACATCATTCTTTGATGAAAATTTGGTATGGGAAAAATCAAAATCACTTATCCCATATCTATCCACACAACAAAACGTGGAAAGCTCAAAAAGTTTGTTTTGGTCGGTTCAGCAAGGCGAGTACGGCATCGTTTCAAAAGTTGCATCTGAACAGTGGGAAGTTTTGTATACGGAATATGAATACCAGCTTGACAGCCTATTCCGCGTTCTCTACCGCTTGATTGTCTGGATCGACTCCCAAGACAATATCCGCCTGTCTCCAGCTCAAAAATGGCTCTATGTCAGCATCGTCCGCGCGCAGATATCCTGGATCGAGCTGGTTTACCTGTTCTACAACGGCCACACCGAACGCGGTAAGAGCTTCAAACGTCTGGCCGAGAAATACGCCCTGTTCGACAACCTCAATTTCGCCACCGACCCGGTCATTGCCATCGTCAAGGAATGCCCACCGGATACGCTGGGCTACCAACCCTCCGCCTACGACTCGAAGCTGGCGCGGGTGGCAATGGGATTGCCAGAGTCTTCCGAACAGACCCTGGCAATGGCCAGCGACCAATAAGAACAATTTGCCCACGGCCCCTTTTTGCTGATCATCCACGTTGAATCCGACGAGACCATTCGAATCATTTCCGTGTGCGAGACGACAAGCAATGAAACCGACCTCTACAACCTCACAACCGGCTACTTCTGACGATGCGCCGCCTGTAACCCAGGCGGACTTCGACCGCGCCCGCTTCCGGATCGGCGGTCAGGATGCCTGCCGCGTCGACTGGCAAACCGCAGTCCGTGCCAAGGTACGCAAGGCCAAGGCATGACCGCTGAACCGATTCCCCACTTCAAGTCAGAAGCCGAGGAACGCGCGTTCTGGGAAAGCCATGACAGCGCGGACTATCTGGACTGGTCGAAGGGTGAAACCGTTGAAATGCCAAACCTGAAAAGGCGCAACACATTGCATGACGGTGCCGAACAAGCCCTCAAACGCGCCGCGCAACGCGCGCGTGAAATTGCCCTGCAAACCAATACCCCCTGCATCTTCCGCAAGCATGGCAAGCTGGTCGACATCACGAAACAATCCGAATCAGACACAGCCCCCAGCCGTGAATTCAGCCCGTTCGCCGATTTAACGAAGAGAAAACACATGCCTATCCTGTCCATATTCTTCGGCATCATTGTCCGCATGTGGCATGACGACCACCCGCCGCCGCACATCCATGTGGAATATCAAGGTTTCGAGGCCCTCGTGAATATCCAGACCGGAGAGATTAGCGAGGGACGCTTGCCGAACAAGGCCGCTGCCATCGTCAAGGAATGGTGCATGCGTCACCAGACAGAGTTGCTTGCCAACTGGGAACATGGTCAGCGGTTCGAACCGATGGAACGAATTCCGGGAGCAGACCAGGATGATTAAAGTACTTAAAGCCCGTTATCTGGATAACTATCAGGTCGCATTAACGTTCTCCAACGGACAGGAAGGCGTATTCGACGGACATAGTCTGCTGCAACGAAAAGGACCCTTGCTGGAACCCCTCCGCAACGAGGCATATTTCCAGCGCTTGTTCATCGATGCCGGAGCGCTCTGCTGGCCGAATGGATTGGAACTTTCTCCGGCGCGGCTTGTTGAGTTGTGCGGGGGGGTGGAAGTTGTTCATTAATCCGATGCCGACCACGAAAGACCTCATTACCAATTGCGAGCCTGGCCCCTGCCGCGCCTTTGCCCGAGTCTGTCACAGACGCCCAGGTGAATGCGGAGGGAGAATGCCTCACACAATAAACCAGCAGGAAGAACCATGAAACCTGCCCGAATCTATGTCTTGTGCTTCCTCCTAATGGGATTTTCCATACAGGCACAATCCAAGACTGCCAGCCAGGTTTTTGAGCAGGCATCCGCCAGCGTTGTCGTGGTTCATGGACTGGATGCCAAGGGCAAGCAACAAAGTCTGGGCAGTGGCGTGGTGCTGCCAGGTGGCGAGGTGGCGACCAACTGCCACGTTATCAAGGATGCCAGACAGTACCGGGTAAAGTTTCTGGGCAAGCTATATGAGGCCCGCACCCGACACACCGATTGGGACCGGGATGTCTGCACACTGACCGCCAACGGTCTCAAGGTGCCGGCCGTGATCCTGGGCAGTACCAAGGAGCTGAAGGTGGGGGCCAAGGTCTATGCCATCGGCGCACCCCATGGGCTGGAATTGAGCTTGTCCGAGGGCATCGTTTCCAACTTGCGGGATGTGGATGGCGGGCGCTACATCCAGACCACCGCGCCGATTTCCCCCGGTTCCAGCGGCGGCGGGCTGTTCGATGAGGAAGGGCGGCTGCTGGGACTGCCCTCTTTCTATCTGGCCGAGGGGCAACAAATCAATTTCGCGGTGCCGGTGGAGTGGTTGAGAGAGCTTCCCAAACGGCACATTGTCAGAAGAACAAGCCAAACCACTTTCGCCGAATGGTTGAACATGGCACTGTCCTTGCAAGAGGCGAAGAACTGGCCTGATGCGTTACGGCATGCCCAGCGATGGACGAAAACCATGCCGGATAGTGGTTTCGCATGGTTTCATTTGGGTTATGTGTATGCCGAAACCGGCCACTCTGTCAAAGCCATTGAAGCCTATCAGCGGGCGTTGCGCATCGTCCCGGATGGTGCGGAAGCTTGGAACAACTTGGGCATTGCTTACGAAGAGTCCGGCCAGTCTGTCAAAGCCATCAATGCCTATGAGCAGGCGTTGCGCATCGATCCGGAGCATGCGAACACTTGGTACAACCTAGGCGTTGCCTACAATGAGTCCGGCCAGTCTGTCAAAGCCATCAAAGCTTATGAACAGGCGGTGCGCATTGATCCGGAGCATGCGAAAGCTTGGAACAACCTGGGAAATGCATTCGTCGCTTCCAAACAGTCTGCAAAAGCAATCGAGTCCTTCAAGCAGGCGTTGCGCATTGATCCGGAGGATGCGAAAGCTTGGAACAACCTAGGTGTGACTTATTACATAAGCGGGCAACGCACACAGGTCATTGATGTATATCGCCGTTTGCAGCCCCTGGATAAGGCGCTCGCAGAGAAATTCTTCACCAACTTTGTGATCCCGTAAAGGTTGGCTGTTGTAGTAATCAAATGTTCCAAGCTCGAATCGATTTCCGCAATTCAAACCCCATCCAATGCAACTAAACCTCGACATCTTCCCCAACACCCCACCGCCCGCCTCTCTGGCGGCGCTGGCTGCGGTCGAGGTATTGGCTTCCCAAGGCGGTGTTGAGGCGCGCGGTGCGGTGTTCACACGCCGCGAGGTGGTTGATTTCATCCTCGATCTGGCGGGTTACACATCTGACAAACCCTTGCATGAGATGCGTCTGCTGGAGCCTTCCTTTGGCGGTGGCGATTTTTTGTTGCCCGCCGTGGAACGACTGCTGGCGGCTTGGCGCATTCATGGTGATGGCGGTTCGATATTCGATGCCTTGAAGGATTCCATTCGCGCCATCGAGTTGCATCGCGATACCTTTCAGATTACCCGGCGCGCATTGCTTGAATATCTGAAGGCTTGCGAAATCGGTGCGCTGACGGCAAATCAGCTTGCCGATGCTTGGCTGGTGCAGGGTGATTTTCTGCTCGCGCCGCTGGCGAGCCAGTTCGATTTTGTGGTCGGCAATCCGCCTTATGTGCGGCAGGAGTTGATTCCCGAGGCGTTGATGCGCGAGTACCGCGCGCGCTATGCCACGATCTATGACCGTGCCGACTTGTACATTCCGTTCATCGAGCGTTCCCTGTGCCTGCTTGCGCCGGGCGGGCTGGGCTTCATCTGCGCGGATCGCTGGATGAAGAACCGCTATGGCGCACCGTTGCGCAAGCTGGTCACCGATCAATATCGCTTGAAGGTTTACGTGGATATGACCGGCAGCGATGCGTTCCTGCAAGAGGTTGCCGCCTGCCCGGCGATTACGGTCTTGGACTTGGGTTGGTCGATCTCGCGGCTTGATGGATTGTGCGGCTGCATTGCATACGGCGGAAGGCGCGATAAAGCCGTTTTCCCTACGCGGGCTCGCCGGCGTAACCGATCACGTGTTTCGACACCTTGTTAGAGCGGCCACACCAGCAACAGCATGGGCAGCGCCACGGCGATGACGAAGGCGTCCAGAGGCAGGCCCATGCGCCAGTAGTCGGCGAAGCGGAAGCCGCCGGGGCCGAGGATCAGGGTGTTGTTCTGGTGGCCGATGGGGGTGAGGAAGGCGCAGGAGGCGCCGATCGCCACCGCCATCAGGAAGGTGTCGGGATTGACGCCGAGCTGGGTGGCGGCGCCCAGGCCGATCGGCGCCATCACCGCTGCCGTCGCGGCGTTGTTCATCAGGTCGGTGAGGATCATGGTGGTAACCAGGATCACCGCCAGGCCGAGCACCGCGTCACCCTGGGCGATGTGGTCGAGCAGCACGCGGGCTACCACGTCGGCGGCGCCGGTGGCCTGCATGGCGCCGGCCACCGGCAGCAACGCGGCCA
>JAGUXX010000215.1 GCA_020061585.1 Betaproteobacteria bacterium
CGCAACACGCTGTACCGGCGGAGGAAGGGGCCGGCCGCGCCGGCGTGAACCGGCCGGCGCGCACGGCGCTTGCCATGCCGCCGGCTTACAGCAACTGCTGGCCGGTCTTGATCACGCGTTTCGCCAGTTTTCCGGTCTTGCCGCCTTGCATGACGATGAAGGTCAGACCCGGGCCGGAGAAGTTCTCGACCAGTTTGGTGACCAGTTTGGCTTCGCTGGGGAACCAGCTCTTGGCCTTGAAGGCGAGCACATAGACGCCGTGCTCGGGTTCGATCTTCACGGCCTTGCGGCAAATCCAGGCGTGTTTGACACCGCCCAGATTTTCCAGTTGCAAGGCCAGTTGGGCCAGCGATTCCGGGGACAAGCCGGAGTCGATCAGTTCGTCCTTCGGGTTGACCGCCGCGCGTTCCTGGCGGGCGGCATATTCCAGGTCGATCTGCGCCTCGCCTCGGCGCAGCCAAACCTCGGCCTGTGCCGGGTCGGCGGTGCGCAAAAAGTAGGCGTAGGCGGCGTTGCAGGCGGCCAGTGTCAGATTGAAGTGTTGCGCCGCGCGTTCGATATGGTTCAGGCCGGCAGGTGCTCCACGTTCCAGCAGCAGACGGCCGATCACCAGGTCGGCGTCCGGATCGTCCGGGTAGGCGGTGGCGTAGGCCAGGTATAGCGGCAGGGCATCCTCGCCCCGCTGTTCGCTCCAGGCGGCGCGTTGCCAGCACTCCGCCTGGCTCAACTGGTCGGCTGGTTTGGCATTCAGTTCGGCCAGCCTGGCGCGGATTTCCTCGCTGTCGCGAAAACGCTCCGCCCAGGCCTCGCTGTTGCGTTGCAACCAGGCTTGATCGAAATCGGCCAGCACCGCCTCATAGCGCTTGCCCAGCCAGGACTGGGCGGCGCTGTGTCGCACCGGTTGCGGCGGCGTGGGGGCGATGCCGAGCGCCTTCAGCCTATCCTGCAAGGCCGGATGGGTGTCGGCATAGCCGGTCTCGATGCCCAGCGCCTTGCCCAGTTCTTCCTGCACGGATCGCGGGTCGGCGGCGGGGGCGAGCAGGAATAGCGCCATGTCCTGGAACGGCTTGCCGGCTGGTTGCGCTTCCACATTGGCGCGGGCGAGGAACGGTCGCCAGTAGGCGCGGTCGAGAAAATTCGCGCCGATATGACTGGTGACCAACGCGGCGGCGGCGGCCTCGCGCGAGGTGACCTGGGCGGAGAGGGCATCCGCTGCGTATTCATTGGCGCGTGCCAGCGTGAAACTGTAGGCGTTGAAATGCGGTGCGTACCAATCGAAAAAACGCGCCAGCAAGCGACTGCCCCAGTTCTCGGCCGCGTCGAACGCCTGCATGACCCGGTACCAGGTCTGCCGCACGCGGTAGATCCAGGCGGCGAAGCGGCTGTGATTGCCGGACAGGTGGCCCAATTCGTGGGCCAATACGGCCTTGGCTTGTTCCGGTGACATGGCGAGCAGCAGTTGCAGGCCGAGGATCAGCGTATTGCGATGCCAGCCGAACACGCCGAGACGGGGTGTCTGGCTGATGCCGGCGTTGAATTCATCGGTCAGGATGACACGATGGATTTTCGGCGAGCCGAGTTGTTGACCGAGTTCATGCAGCACGGCGGCCAGTTCCGGATGGCTCCGAAGCTTCAGCGCGTAGCCCTGTGGCGGTTCGATCTTGACCCAGAGCGCGCGGCCGATGGCGTAGACCAGATAGCCCAGCACGAAGATCAGTTTTTTCTTGATCAGCAGAATCAACAGCGCCGAACTGGCCATCGCCGCCCAGACGCTGCCGGCGATCAGCGCCAGCAGCAGAAACAGGATGCCGAACAGCACGCCGTAACCCAGCATCGCCAGCAGCAGGATGCGTTGGCGATAAGCGGCCGGGTGCGCCTCGCCGAGAACTTCCGCGCGGCGAATCAAGGCCTGGATATGTTCGCGTTGCTGGGTGGTGTTGCGCGCCATGCCGGCTACTCCCCAAGCTTTGTTGATGCGGAAATTCTAACGTGCAACACCGCGCATGGTGGCAACCGAGGCGGGCGCTGCGCAAAATTGCCTGAACGAAGCGCGATGTTCCGGTTGACAGCTCCTCCCCGGTCCTTCAACAATCCAGCCATGTCTTCCTTGCACCTCAACTCCGTCCAGTTTTGCCGCCGCGCGCTAGTCGTCATGCGACTGCGGGCATGGCGCATGCGCGCGGGGTCCGGTCCGGGAGATTGATGCGGCGATAGTTCATCGCCGCGGAAGTTGAAAAAATTCTGCCCAGGCCGCCGACCCACAAGGTCCGCGGCCTTTTTGTCGTTTCTCCAACCCCACAAGGGAGTTTTGCCATGTCCATCCCGGCCGCTTACATCGCCGTCATCCTGATCTGGTCCACCACGCCACTGGCCATCCAGTGGAGCAGCCTGGGCGCGGGCTTCAGCTTCGCGGTCATGGCGCGCATGGTCATCGGTCTGGTACTGGCGGGGCTGCTGCTGGCGGTCTGGCGTATCGGCTTGCCGCTGCACCGTCGCGCGCGCATGAGCTATCTGGTCAGCGGCCTGGGCTTGTTCGGCGCGATGCTGTGCACCTATTGGGGCGCGCAGTTCATCTCCTCCGGCCTGGTTTCGGTGTTGTTCGGTCTGGCGCCATTGGTGACCAGCGTGCTGGCCGCGTTCTGGCTGGGCGAACGGGGGCTGGAGCCGTTCAAGCTGGCCGGCATCGGCCTCGGCCTGATCGGACTGGTCGTGGTGTTCGGCGCGCAGTTGAGCAACGACACCCACCATGCCGCCTACGGCGTGGCGTCATTGGTGCTGGCGGTGCTGATCTACTCCGCCGGCCTGGTCTGGATGAAACGCATCGGCGATGACAGCCCGCCGCTGGCCACCACCACCGGCACGCTGATCGTCGCCCTGCCGCTGTTCATCGCCGCCTGGTGGCTGGCCGACGGCAGCGTGCCGGCCGACATGCCGCTACGCGCCGAGGCGGCCATCGTCTATCTCGGCGTGTTCGGCTCGGTGCTGGGTTTCGCGCTGTATTACTACATCGTCAAGCATGTCGAAGCCGGCAAGGTGGCGCTGATCACGCTGACCACGCCGGTGTTCGCCCTGCTGCTCGGCGCCTGGCTGAACGGCGAAGTCGTGCCGCCGCGCGTCTGGCTGGGCGCGGGATGTATCGGCCTGGGATTGGCCTTGCACCAGAAATCCGCGTTGAGCGGGGCATTCAATGCGGCACGTTTGAAATCGACACAGGGGTGAAACATGCGGATCAGCAACGATAAGGAACCGGAACAATGCACCGGCATGGTTGATATCCGCGCCGAGATCGACCGCATCGATCAGGCCGTCATCAGCTTGCTCGGCAAGCGGTTTCGCTATGTCCGCGCGGCGGCGCCGTTCAAGACCGATGCCGCCACCGTGCGCGCGCCGCAACGTTTCGCGGCGATGCTGGAACAGCGTCGCGTCTGGGCGGAACAACAGGGTTTGAGCGCCGACGTGATCGAAAAAATGTATCGCGATCTGGTCGCCTATTTCATCGCGGAAGAACTGCGCCACTGGCAGGCCGGCCAAGGAGAAGCGACATGAAATGGGACAGCCAACGCTATTTGAACCGCCACGGTTTCATCATCGAACGCGGCCGCGCCTTGCTCGATCTGCTGGCGCCGCAAGCCGGCGAGCGCATCCTCGATCTCGGTTGCGGCACCGGCGACATTGCTCAAAGCATCACGGAATGCGGCGCGCGCGTGGTCGGCGCGGATGCCTCGGTCGAGATGATCGCCACCGCTCGCGAGCGCTTTCCGGCGCTGGATTTCCGCGTCGAGGACGCCGCCGCATTGCCGTTCGAGGCCGAGTTCGACGCGGTGTACTCGCATGCCGTGTTGCATTGGGTGACGCGCGCCGACGACGCCATACGCGGCATGCGGCGGGCGCTCAAATCGGGCGGGCGGCTGGTCGCCGAATTCGGCGGCTGGCGCAATTGCGCGGCGCTGGAGGCGGCTTTCGCGGAGTCGCTGCGGCAACACGGCGGACGCGAATATCGCAGCCCCTGGTTTTTCCCGAGTCTGGCCGACTATGCGACCCGGCTGGAAGCGCATGGCTTCATCGTCCGCGCCGCCTGGCATTTCGACCTGCCGACGCCGTTGCGGGGCGAAGACGGCCTGCGCCAATGGGTGTTGCAGTTCTTGCCGCGACAATTGGCGGGGCTCGACGCGGCGGCGCATGAAGCGGTGCTGGCCGGCATGGAAACCGCGCTGCGTCCGAAGCTCTGGCGTGACGGCGCCTGGCAGGCGGACTACCGGCGGCTGCGTCTGGTGGCGGAGGCGGTTTGAGCGGCCAGCAGCGGCTCAAACAATCGATACAGGTAACCGAAGAGAGCAAGCCATGTACTTACCTTCCCACTTCGAACAAGCCCGAGTAGACGTCCTGCACAGTCTGATCCGCTCCCGACCGTTGGCGACGCTGATCACGCTGACAACAGATGGTGTCGAAGCCCATCATATTCCGTTGCTGATCGACTCCGGTGTTGGCGAATTCGGTACGTTGCGCGGCCATGTCGCCCGCGCAAACCGGTTCTGGCAAGAGCATCCAGCGGATGCGCCGGTACTGGCGATCTTCCACGGTCCGGACAGCTACATCTCGCCGTCCTGGTACGCCAGCAAGAAAGTGCATGGCAAAGTGGTGCCGACCTGGAATTACGCGGTGGTGCATGCTCGCTCCAGTTTGCGCGTCATCGATGACCCGGCCTGGCTGTTGCGCCACCTCGCGGCGCTTAGCGATGCTCACGAGGCCGCCTTTTCCGAACCCTGGGCGCTGACCGATGCGCCGCATGAATTCACCGAGCGCATGCTGACGGCTATCGTCGGCATCGAATTGACCATTACCGCGCTCACCGGCAAGTGGAAAGCCAGCCAGAATCAATCCGAGGAGAATCGGGCCGGTGTAGTTGCGGGTTTGCGAAAGCGCGGCGGCGAGTCGGCATGCGCGATGGCGAGGCTGGTACAAATGGGCGGCGCGCAATGAACACCGTGATCGTACGGATACTGTTCACCTTGATGATGCTGGCATTCGCCGGGCGCGCCGTTGCCATCGATTGGCAGGAGCGTGTCGAGCTCGGCGCGCTGTTCGCCGATGCCGGTGTGCAAGGCGCTTTCGTTCTGTACGACGTGACGGCCGAACGCTTTCTCGGGCATAACCGGGCGCGGGCCGAGACACGTTTCATCCCAGCCTCGACCTTCAAGCTGGTCAACAGTCTGATCGGCCTGTCAGTCGGCGCGGTGGTGACTTCCCCCGACTCGGATCGACACGATGGACGCGGCGAGCGCATCTACGCTTTCGCGTTGAATATCGACATGCCGCTGTCTGCGGATGCCGCCAAGCGTCTGGCGCTGGGCAAGGCCTGCCTACGAGCGCTCGGAATTTTATGAGCGCGTTTCCTCTGGGAGGTGGATCGAGCATGACTATTGCAACAACGCCGCAACCGCCTTACTACGCGGTCATCTTCACATCGCTGCGCCAGGATGGCGACCACGGTTACGCCGAGATGGCGCAGCGCATGATTGACCTGGCGCGCGAGCAGCCCGGTTTTCTCGGGGTGGAATCGGTGCGCGACGGGTTGGGGATCACGGTGTCGTACTGGGCGAGCCCGGAGGCGATTCGGGCCTGGAAGGAAAACGGCTTCCACCGCGAGGCGCAGACCCGCGCGGCGGATTGGTATGCCGCGTTCCGGGTGCGAGTGTGCAAGGTGGAGCGGGAGTACGGGTTTTAGCGTGGAACGACATGGTTCGAGGGTTTCATGCCGAAACTCAGCGGATTCAGCCTTCCCGCCCGTACCGCGCGGCGGAGGCGATGCCGCCGCGGTCCAGGCCGAGATCATGCAATTCATGCGCGTCCATGGCGCGCAGTTCCGCTTCGGCGCGCAGAGTGGCGAAGGCCGCGCCGATGCGCCGTAATCCGCGCTTGAACCAGCGCGCGAGCCAGCGCCGCAGCATGCGGCGGCGCAAATTTTCGGCGTGGCGCGCCAAACGTCGTGTATCCACGCTTTTCATCATGTCCGACTCCCGTTGTTGGCATGCCGTCATGCTAGGTCGGCCGGATCGGGCAATACAGACTCAGTACAAGTCGTATTGATACATTACAGTTTGGGTATTGTCTGAACTGTATTGGTCGCTCGGGCCGGCCGCTGTATCGCCGCCCGCTCGCCGGCGCGGCCTAGACTGGCGGCAAAGGAGACTGGTCATGAACCTGTACGAAAACCTCGCCACGCAATTGAAGGATGCCATCCGGCAAGGCGCCTATCCGCCCGGCGAACGGGTGCCGTCGGTGCGTCGACTGTCGGAACGGCACGGCGTCAGCCAGGCCACGGTGGTGGCGGCTTATCGCTTGCTGGAAAGCCACGGCTGGCTGGAGGCGCGGCCGCAGTCCGGTTTCTTCGCGCGGCATCCCGAATCGGCGCCGCCGGCCGCGAAAATGTCCGACGCGCATGACAGCCCCTGCGCGGTCGAGGTCACCGAACTGGCGCTGCGTCTGATGTACAACACCCAACGCAAGGATCTGGTGTCGTTCGGCGCGGCGGTACCGCATGCCGATTTCCTGCCACTCAAGGATTTGCGCGCCTCGCTCAACCGCACGCTGCGCGGTGTCGACCCTGTCGGCAGCCGTTACAGCATGCCGCGTGGCGAGGAGGCGCTGCGACTGCGCATCGCCCGTCGCGCGGCGGAATCCGGCTGCCAGTTCGGGCCGGACGATATCGTCATCACCGACGGTTGCCAGGAGGCGCTCAACCTGGCGCTGCGCGCGGTGGCCAAGGCCGGCGACATCATCGCCATCGAAACGCCGGCTTTTTTCGGCACCTTGCAGGCCATCGAGTCGCTCGGCATGCAGGCGCTGGAAATTCCCAGCGATCCGGAAGCCGGCATCAGCCTGGAGGCGTTGACGCTGGCGCTGGAGCGTTGGCCGATCAAGGCGGTGGCCATCGTCAGCAATTTCAGCAATCCCACCGGCAGCCTGATGCCGGACGGCCACAAGTCGAAGCTGGTGAAGCTGCTCTCGGCGCGCGGCATCCCGCTGATCGAGGACGACATCTATGGCGATCTCGCCCACACCCGCGAGCGGCCGCGCGCGGCCAAGGCCTGGGATCGCGACGGCAACGTGCTGCTGTGCGCGTCGTTCTCGAAGACCATCGCGCCCGGCTACCGGGTCGGCTGGATCGTGCCCGGGCGCTGGCGCAAGACGGTGGAACACTTGAAATTTGTCAGCACCATGGCCAACGCCACCCTGCCGCAACTGACCATCGCCGATTACCTGACCGACAGCCGCTACGAACGCCATCTGGCGCGGGTGCGGCGCGCCTACGCCGACAACCTGGCGCGCATGCAGGCCGCCATCGCGCGCTACTTTCCCGCCGGCACGCGAACTTCGCGCCCGGCCGGCGGTTTCGTGCTCTGGCTCGAACTGCCGGAAGGCCGCGACAGCATGGCGCTGCACGAACAGGCGCTTGCCGCCGGCATCGGCTTTACACCAGGCCGGCTGTTCTCGCCGCGGGAGAAATACGCCAACTGCATGCGCCTGGCGGCGGCCTTGCCGTGGGATGCGCGGGTGGAAGCGGCGCTGGCGGAATTGGGGCGGCTGGCGGGGCGGGGATGAACCGCCCAGCCCAGGCGGTGCCGAGGTATTGTCGGCTTACGCTTCCGCCAGGGTGTCGATCAGGTCGATCATGAACTCCATGTCTTCCTGTTCGACGGCTTCCCAGGCCGGGATGTGCAGGCCATTCAGGATGTCTCGGCCGATGGCGTCATTGCTCAGGGCGAGCATGGCGTTCAGTAGCGTTTCCCTTCGCTCCGCCAGACGCGGGCTGACCAGAAAGACATGGCGCACGTCGTGGATCTGACTGCGCGCCAGCACCTTGAGCGAGGCGCGCAAGGGCGCGGAAAAGCGGTCGTAGGCGTCGGCCAGGATGAAGCCGACATCGGCGACGCCCTTCGCCAGGTCTCTGGCAACCAGCGCGTAGCCGCTGACGCAGGGCTGATGCACGACATTGGCATCGCTCAGGTCGGCGGGTTCGAGCAGGATCATGCCCATCATGTTGATGTCCGGGTCTTGCGTCGAAGCAACGCGCAGGCCGGGACGCAGATCTTCAACGCGGGTGGCGGGGTTGTTGGCGGCGACCGCGATGACAACTTCATCAGATTTGCCATCCGGCCGCGCCACCCCGGTGAATCCCTTGTCGCGGACCAGCATGGCGGCGTCATAAGGATTGGCGTAGATCAGGTCGATCTGATCGGCGGCGATGGCGGCGCGCTGAGTCGGAAAATCGAGGTAGGTTTCCAGGTGCACCGGTTCGCCCAGGGTTCTTTGCAGCCAGGTGTTGAATACATACCAGCCGGGAAGCTGGTCGGGCGGAAAGTCGGGACTTACGGTGAATTGCCAGGGCATTTACATTCTCCTCAAACCAGCGTGCGATACAGGGCGGCGGCTTCCTCGATGCGCGTGCGCGAAGGTTTGCGTCGCACCGAGGTGTAACCCACGACGCGGCCGTCGCGTACATTCGGAACGACGGTGGCGTAGACCCAGTAATAGCCGCCATCCTTGCGCAGGTTTTTCACGTAGCCATGCCATTTTTTGCCGCCGCCGACGGTTTGCCACAGTTCCTTGAATGCGGCCGCCGGCATGTCCGGGTGGCGCAGCAGGCAATGCGGCTGACCGATGATTTCATCGAGCCGATAGCCGGACATTTCCACGAAAGCCGGATTGCAGTGGGTGATGAAGCCGGCCGGGTCGGTGCGCGAGACGATCAGCCGGCCTTCCGGGAACGGCGTTTCGATTTCGGTCACCACGACATGGCGAGAACTGCCGTCATGGTAGGTGAGGATGGTTGCATTGCCTGAGTCGGCGCCGCCGGCGGCTTTCATGTCATGCATGTTGAACGCTCCTGATATCAAGTTGCCGAGCCCGTTACCGGGCGGTCTTATTGCTTAATCCGTAGTTTGCCGAGTATTCGGCGCAGCAAACCCTGATGCGGCATCGGCGGCGGCGTCTCGGGCGCGAGCATGCGGTCGGCCGAGCGTTGCATGGAAACCGCCAGATCGAGTGCGTGCGCGGCGCTGTAAAAAGCGAACACATGGCGTTGCGGCAAGCCGAGCAACTGCGCGGTGCGCAGCGGCGAGTGGGGGCGCGCGGCCCACAGCGCGGCGATATTGAGCGCGCCCGGGGTCAGTGTCAGACGAGTGAAATTGGGCCAGTGGCGCAACAGAACCGGCGCGTCGAGCGACGTATTGCGTGGCAAGCGGCCGCGCGCCGCGAACAGCGCCAGTTTCCACAGGAAGACATCCAGGCTGACCACACCGGGTTGGCCAAGCTGCATCGGTGGTGCGTCGATACAGTCCAGGCTGGCGCCGCCGACGACATCGGGCTGAACGCAATAAGGGCGCAAATGACTGTCGGTTTCCAGCACCTGGACCAGCGTGGCGTCGGCCGACAGGGTGAGCGCCGGCCAGGCGCCGCGGATCAGTACGTTGCAGCGTTGCGCCCGGGCCATTTCGCGAGCGCGCGCGACGATGCCCTGCAAGTAGCGATCGGGATCGTAGTAGGCCTTTTCCAGTTGGGCGGGCACGCCCGGGTCGATGTCAGGGGCGGAGCCGACGTAGGCATGATCAAGCGCGCCATCCATCAAGCGAGCGGCGCGATGCGCCCCGTTGGCCGGGGTGGTAAGCGGCTGGAAATTCCGCGAAACCGGATGCTCGATTCGCTCCGGCCGCGGCGCGGCGGCGGTTTGGCGGATCCGGCGCAGTTCCGCCAGCGCTTGCTTGAATTCCTCGATGCGCACCGGCTTGCTGACGTAAACATCGCCCGCGCGCAGTTCTTCGCTCAACGGGCGCAACGACAGCAGCAGAGCCGGACGTTCCGGATAGGCCTGACGCAGTTCCGCCAGCCGGCTGGTTGCCTGGTAGCCATCCATATCCAGCACGCTGGCCTCGGCCTCGATTTCGTTCACCAGCGCGCAGGCATTGTGGCAGGGCCCCTGGCACATCAGGCGCAAGGTGTTGCACTGGCGCTCGTCCATGCCGATGGCGGCCAGACGCAGTGCGCGCCGCTCGAGTTGCGCGCTCATGCTCAGCTCGCGGACAGCGCGGCCGGAACTTCCAGACCGGGGTCCAGCGACAACAGCAGGGCCTCCACCATCAAAGCCACATCGCGCCGCTGGCGGGCGTCCACCTCGAATACCGGCGCTTTAAGACCGGCCTGCGCCAGATGTTGCCGATAAGTATGCAGGTCGGGCGCGCGGTGGCTGTCGGAACGCGTGATGCCCAGCACGAAGCCGGCCTGATCGATAAACGGCCGGAATGCTTCCAGGAACTGGCGCAGGTCGGCCAACGGCTCCGGGCGCGCGTTGCTGATCAGCAATACCAGGCCGATGGCGCCTTCGGACAGGATCTCCCACATGAAGTCGAAGCGCTCCTGGCCGGGCGTGCCGTACAAGTGGATGCGCTCGCTGCCGTCCAGTTTGAGCACGCCGTAATCCAGCGCGACCGTGGTCTTGTCCTTGGTCTGGCGCGTGTGGTCGCTCGCCGTCGCCTCGGTTTCTATCGGCGGCACATCGCTCAGCGCGGTGATTGCCGTGGTTTTTCCGGCGCCGACCGGTCCGGAAAAGATGATCTTGTGATGGGCCAATGCGGCCTCCCCATTTTTTGATTGGCGTTAGTGCTGCTTTCCAGGTCGGCAAGGGATTGCCGATCCGGGCGACCCAGCGCGTCTTATACGATCTTGGCGACGCTTTCCGCGGCGCGTTTGACGTCAAGAAAAATCAACCCGAGTTTGGCGCTGGCCTTGGTCATCACCGCCAGCACCGCGTCGGCGCCGGCGTGGGTCAGCAGAACATAGCCGTTGCGGCCCTTGATCAGCACTTGTTCCAGTTGACCGCGCGCCAATTCCTGCGCGGTGCGTCCGCCCAGCGCCAGAATGGCGGCGCCCATCGCGCCGATGCGGTCCTCTTCAAGCCCGGCTGGCAGCAGTGAGGCCATCATCAGGCCATCGGTGGAGATGATGGCCGCGGCCTCGATATCCGCCGAGGAGCCGTTCAAGTCGCTGAGTATGGATTTCAACATATCGTCACGCATGGGAGTTCTCTCTTGTTTTCAATGGTTATTCGCCCGTTGATCCGATACCGGCGGGCAGGGGTGGGATGCCGTCACCCAGACGCCGAACCAGCGCCCAGAGCAACCGCGAAAAGGCGGGATGGTTGAGGCGCGGACGGCCGCCGATCACCAGCGCAAACCACTTGTCGCCGATGAACAGCGGCCAGACGCCAAGCTGGCTGTGACCGGCGGCGTCGATCATGCCCCAGGCGCCGGGGCCGAGCCGCTCCAAGTCGCCCAGCACCCGGCGGCAACGGAAGGCAAGGGAGACCGCTTCGGCGCTGATCGCCGCAATGGCCGGCGCCTGGACATCGTCGAACCCGCTGAAGGCGATCTGCAAACCATGGTGATCGGCCAGCAGCGCCTGACCGGTGCTGCTCAGATCGGGCAGCAGCGTCGGCAGCAGGCGTTCCAGAGTTTCGGTCGGCGCCTGTTCCGGGTTGTCCAGGCCCCAGATCCAGCCCAGCCCTTCCAGGCGCGTAACCGCTTCGACGATGCGCTCCGGATCCGTGCCGCCCAGCCATTCCCGCCAAGGGGCGTCGCCGCAGCGTGGCGTCCAGGCGGCGCGCAGCAGGCCGAACAACAGGGTCCGGTCCGGTGTGGCTTCCCGCGCGGCGGCGGCGTGGTAAGCCCCGGCCGGGGTAATCCCCAGATGCAGATCATCACGTAGCCTGTTCATGCCTGTTCTCCGGTGGGTTGGTCGCGGGTCAACGCGCCACCGCGACAGGGTGGAGCGAGCACCGCATGCACGTTGTCATAGACCGGGCGGTCGGAAACCGCGCCACGCGTCAGCCAGTCCTGGAAAAAATCCTGCTGCGCGGCGCTTAGATGCGGCCGCGACAGTTTGAACAGTCGCTCGGCCAGCGCGGCGCCGCGACCATTGAGCACGATGAACAGATCCATCAGCGCGCCGCTGACCAAGTCTTGTCGCGGCCGTTCCAGACAAAGCAGAACTCGCCGCGCATGCGCGGTCAGATTGGCCGGTTCGCGTGCGATTGCATAGGCCAGATGCGCCGCCATCGGTCCGGCGGGATACCAGGCCGGCAGGCGCAAGCCATGACCGACGCCCTGCCAGAACACCGGCGCCATGCCCGGCAGATGAATGTCTGTCGATGCCGGGACGTAGTCAATCCCGCTTACCCGTGCCAAACCCATGATTTCTCCCGATCGGATACATGCTGTTTCGAGCCATTGGCTCAGACTTGCTCGTTGTCCTGCCGTGTTAATTGTCGTTGTCGGTCTGTCAGCCGATGCGCTTGGCGGGCATGGCGTTTTTTATCGGGTTGGCGCCGACCGAAGTCGGCGAATAACCACTTTCAGGAAAAGTTTATCGTCTTGAACGGATGCTTTCTTTAATTTTTTGATCAAGTCACTGTTCCCGATCAGTTCAGTCACCGGACCGCCGGCCTTGACGCCGCACGGGGTCGGAACCGCTGAAGGCGCGGAACGGCGGCGCTGCCGCTGCTTCAATCCGCCGCGCCTCCCGACACTACGCGAATGTAGTCTTCCAGCAGACCGCCGCCCTGGAAGTGGCTATCCAGCGTCCGCAGCCGCGCCATGCGATCCAGTCGGAAGCTGCGGTATTCGCCGCGCAGTTCGCACCAGGCGCCCAGCGTCCAGGTCTCGCCCCAGAAGAACAGGCCAAGCGGCCACACGATGCGCTGGCTGGCCGCGCCATCGGCGCGGGTGTAGGTGAAGTCGACCTTGCGCGTCTCGCCGATGGCGCGGCGCAACAGGCCCAGCGGCGCAATCATCCGCGGCGGCACATGGAAATCCGGCACCAACAGCGCTTGCGTGTCCATCCGCTGCCGCAACACGGCGGGAAGCACCGCTTCGATCTTCAGCAGCGCGCGTTCCGCCGCGCGGCCCAGTTCCACATCGGACCAGCCTTGCACCATGCGGCTACCCAGCGCCAGCGCGGCGAGTTCCTCGCTGTCGAACATCAGCGGCGGCAACTGGTAGTTGCCGCGCATCAGATAGCCCACCCCGGCCTCGCCCTCCACCGGCACGCCGGACAACGACAGATCGGCGATATCGCGGTAAATGGTGCGCTCGGAAACCTCCAGCGCTTGCGCCAGTTCGCGCGCCGTCACCGCGCGGCGGCGGCCGAGCAGGAGCACGATCTGAAACAGGCGGTCGGCGCGGCGCACGCGGCAACTCCGAGGGAGAAAGGAGGCGCAAGAATAGCGCAACCCTGCTGACACCACGTTGTCAGCAGGCGGGTTGGACAATGGCGTCTCCCATCCACGCAACCAGGAGTACAGCATGCAAACCGCCATCAGTTGGTTCGAAATTCCCACCGCCGATTTCGAGCGCGGCATCCGCTTTTACGAAACCGTGCTCGGCATCACCCTGAAACGCGAAGACATGGGGCCGACGCGCATGGCGCTGTTCCCCGGCGACGAGAGCGACAGCGTCGGCGGCGCGGTCATCCATATGCAAGGCGGCAATCCGCCGGGGCCGATGGGCGCGCTGGTCTACCTGTTCGGCGGCGATGATCTCGCCACGCCGCTGGCGCGGGTCGAGGCGGCGGGATCATCGTGCCGAAAACCCTGATTTCGCCGGAAATCGGTTATTTCGCGGTGCTGCGGGATAGCGAGGGCAACCATGTCGGCCTCTATTCGATGCACTGAGTGGCGGCGCCCGGCCTGTGCCAGACTTGCGCCGGTTACCCCCCGGGAGATTGAACCATGACCACCCGTTGCGCCTGGTGCGGCGCCGATCCGCTGTATCAGGCCTATCACGATCAGGAATGGGGCGTGCCGCTGCATGACGAGCGCGGCCTGTTCGAATTCCTCATCCTGGAAGGCGCTCAAGCCGGCCTGTCCTGGCTGACCATACTGAAGAAACGTGAGGGTTATCGCCGCGCCTTCGCCGATTTCGATGCCGAGCAGGTTGCCGGTTACGGCGCGGATGATGTGACCAGACTGCTGGCCGACGCCGGCATCGTGCGCAACCGCTTGAAGATCGAAGCGGCTATCGGCAATGCCCGCGCCAGCCTGGCGATACGCGAAACTTTCGGCGGGCTGGACGCCTACTTCTGGCGTTTCGTCGATGGCCGTCCGATCCTCAACACCTGGCGCGACATCAGCCAGGTGCCGGCCAGCACGCCATTGTCCGACACCATCAGCAAGGACTTGAAACAGCGCGGTTTCAAATTCGTCGGCAGCACCATCGTCTACGCGCACATGCAGGCCACAGGCATGGTCAACGACCATACCGTGGATTGCTTTCGCCACGCGCAACTGCTTTGAGCAGTTGTCCGTCCTGTAGCGCGCCGCGACGCTACAACAGGCTGGCGTGCAGGCCCTGATCGCGCACCGCGCCGAGAATATGTCTGGCCTGGGTGCACTCGCTGTCGTAGACCACCAGCATCAGATGCGGCGTGTTCGGCGGTATGGCGGCGCTGATCACGCAATTGTCGCCGCGCAGGCTGGCCTCCAGGCTGCGTCTCTGCTCGGCGCTGAGGTGTTCTTCGATATGCACCATGAAATCGGAAATCGCATTGCTCATCGTCGCCTCCGTTGTTGTCCAGTCGTCGTACCCCGGGAAACCTGTTTATAGCCGACTGAAACAGCTGGTCAATGCACGGACACCCAAGCGCGATTTCCGGTTACTCGCGCGCCGGTCGCGGGACCTGCCGCCGGCGAACCACGATGATCGCCATCAGCACGCCGCAGGCGATGGCCACCGCCACCGGAAACAGCCAGGTGGTGAGCGTATGGCTTTCCAGCGCCAGCACCACGAGCAGATTGCGCAGCAGAAACAAGCCGAAGAACGACAACGATTCCGCGTGCGGCAAGGCATACGCCTTGCGCAGCGTCGGACCGAATCCCAGCAGATCGACGATCGTCAGCACCACGACCGCCGACAACGGGCTGTCCGACAGGTACCAGAGCGGCAGCGACGACAGCGCCAGGATGAAAAACGTCCAGTCGAGCCGGGTGATGTCGATCTCCCCACGCTTCAGAAAGGCCAGCGCGGCGATGCACAGCGTGATGCACGCCGAGACGCCGATCACCCAGGCCCCCGTGCCGCCTCCAGCCGCCAATTGCGCCAGAAATACCACGAAAGTGGTGATGCCCCAGATCACCCAGGAGAACACATGCGGTCGCACCGATCCGCGCAGGATGCCGCGTATGTAGGGATAGAACGCATACAGCGTCAAGGCGACAGCGGCGGCGCCGAAAATGGCCTTGTCGGGCATGGGGATGACTGTAGCTTGGGTGTGGAATCGGCGGTCGAAGTGTGGCGGCAAGCCCGTTCGCGCTTCCTCAAGCCGCTTCGACGCGATTCCGGCCGTTCGCCTTGGCCTGATACAGCGCCGCGTCGGCGCGCGCCAGGACAATGTCGACCGTAGCGTCGGCGGCCGACAGCCGGGTCATGCCGACGCTGACGGTGACGCGCAGCATCCTGGTCTCGAAGGCGACCACTTCGGCCGCGACCTGTTGCCGCAGACGATCGGCGAATTCCAGCGCGCCCTGGCTGTCGGCGCCGATCAGCAGGATGGCGAATTCCTCGCCGCCCAGCCGTCCGGCTCGGTCGGTCTTGCGCAAGCTGGCCTGCATCAATTCGGCGAAACGGCGCAACACCGCGTCGCCGGCGGCATGACCATGGCTGTCGTTGATCTGCTTGAAGTGATCCAGGTCGAACATCAGCAATGCCGAAGCGGGTTCGCCGAAACGTTTCTGGCGCGCCATTTCCTGTTCCAGCAAGGCGAGAAAATGCCGGCGATTGGCCAGTCCGGTCAGCGCATCGGTGCTGGCCTGTAGTCGCAGTTCGGCTTCCAGGCGCTTGCGTTCGCTGATGTCCTGCTTGATGCCGACGAAATGCCGCAGTTCGCCGGACGGGTCAAGCACCGGCGCGATGGTCAATTCCTCATGATAGTGACTGCCGTCGCGCCGCTTGTTGATCACCTCGCCACGCCAGGTCTGGCCGGCAAGGATGGTTTTCCACATCGTCGCGTAGAAGCTCTGATCGTGTTCGCCGGATTTCACCAGTTCGGCGGGGCGTCGGCCGGCGGCTTCCTGATGGTCATATCCGGTCAGGCTTTCGAATGCCGGATTGACCCATTCGATGCGCGCCTGAGGGTCGGTGATGACGATGCCGTTCGGCACCGCCTCCAGCGCCGAGACCAGCAGCCTGTCGCGGGCCTGCGCGGCGAGTCGCTGACTGATGTCATGGAACACCACGACCGCGCCGATACGGAGACCTTCGCGTTCGATCGGCGCGGTGGTCATCTCGACCGGAAATCCGCCGCCGTCCTTGCGGAAGAACCATTCTTCGCATCGCCGTACTTTACCGTCCAGCAGGGTGAGCTGGATCGGGCAGGTTTCCTTGCCATAGGGTTCGCCATTCGGGTAATGGTGATGGATCAACTGGTGCTGATCTTGTCCGAGCAATTCGACCTCCTGAAAACCCAGCATGACCAGAGCCGCCGGATTGAAGAAGGTGCCGCAGCCTTGTCGGTCGACGCCGTAGACGCCCTCGCCCAACGCGGCCAGCAACTGCCGGCGTTCCTCGGACAGGCGATGTTCCTGGATGCGCAATTGCTTTTGCCGCGCCGCCAGCATGAACAGCAGCACGACGATGGCGCCGCCGGCCGCGCTGGTCAGCACAATGGCCAACCAGTGCTTGTCGATGATGTCGCGTGGCGTGAACGCCGGCGCCGCGTCGAATGGCGGCAGCCGCAGCGACTGCATCATGACCCGCACCGGCTCGTAGTCGGCCGGAATGGCCCAGCCCCGATATCCCCCTTGAACACTTGCCGGGTGGTCGGCCGACAACGCGAACAGCGCCTGCGAAACCGCTCTGGCCAGTTGATCGTCGGTTTGCGGCATCGCCGAGAGGTTCCATTCCGGATACAGCCGAGTCGAAAGCCGGAATGGAAATCCGGCTACCTGGCGGCGATTCAATACCGCGATCTGGCCGGCATCGACGCGACCGTCGCGGATCAGCGACTCGATCACGCCGGTGCGCACAAAGGCGGCGGCGGCGCGGCCTTCCAGCATCGCGTACAGCGCCGTGTCATGCGGCATGCCGGTGACCAGCAGGCGGATGTCGGCGACCGAAAGCCCAGCCTGGGCCAGTTCATAGGCTTGCATCTGATAGCCGCCGAACGAGCCGGTATCCGGGGAGGCGACGACCTTGCCCTTGAGGTCGGCCAATCGCGCGATGTCATGCCGCCCGGCGCGGGTGGCGATGACGCCGCCAAACTGTGCGATCGGCAGTCCGTTGTCCAGATTGACCAGCGTGGCCAACGGCGAGGACAGCCCGTTGCGATGGGTCATCAACACATAGTGAGCCGGATTGGTGAGCACGAAATCGACCGTGCGCCGACTGATCGCCGCCTCCAGTTCCGGATAGGACAATGCCGCCAGAATGAAGGTATGACCAGTCCTGGCGCTCAGGTAATCGACGGTGGCTTGCCAGCGCGCCTGGGTTTCCGGCTTGGGACGGAAGGCAAGCACACCCAGCGTCACCGTGGAACGGGATTCCGCGGCAGCGGTGATCGGCGCGAAGACAACCAGGATCACTATCAGGATGCGCGCCAGAACGCGCGGCATGACCAGTGCAAGGCCTGTCATTTAATACTAAGGATATAGGGGGTTGGGGTGCTTGCAGAATACTCTCTAACGCCGCCAGCCGACCAAGGATTTCCCCGCCCCTTGCCCCTTGCCCCTTGCCCCTTTCCCCTCAAACCTCGCAGACGCCGCTCATCTTGACCAGGTTGTCCTGGTCCACGCTTTCGATCCTCACCGTATAGCCCCACAGTCGAGCGATATGGCGCAACATGGCCGGCGTGCTGTCCCCCAGCGGCCGGCGATTGTGCATGAAGTGACGCAGGGTCAGCGAGCGATCGCCGTAGACATCGACGTTGTAGACCTGGATGTTGGGTTCGCGGTTGCCCAGGTTGTATTGCTCGGCCAGCATCTGGCGCACCTTGCGGTAGCCGGCGTCGTCGTGGATGGCGGCGATTTCCAGCTTGTCGTCGGTGTCGTCGTCCAGCACCGCGAACAGTTTCAAATCGCGGATCAGCTTGGGCGACAGATACTGCGCGATGAAGCTTTCATCCTTGAAGTTGCGCATCGCGAAATCGAGTGATTTTACCCAGTCGCTGCCGGCCAGTTCCGGAAACCAGCGGCGGTCTTCGTCGGTTGGATGTTCGCAGATGCGGCGCAGGTCGGTGAACATCGCGAAGCCCAGCGCGTAAGGGTTGATGCCGCTGTACATGCGGCTGCTGAACGGCGGCTGGTAGACCACGTTGGTATGGCTTTGCAGGAATTCCAGCATGAAGCCGTCGGTCAGCTTGCCTTCCTCGTACAGGTGGTTGAGCAGCGTGTAATGCCAGAACGTCGCCCAGCCTTCGTTCATCACCTGGGTCTGCCGCTGCGGATAGAAATACTGGGCGATCTTGCGCACGATGCGCACGATCTCGCGCTGCCAGGGTTCCAGACGCGGGGCGTTCTTTTCGATGAAATACAGCAAATTTTCCTGCGGCTCGGCCGGGAAACGGCGTTCCTTCTTGGCCGCCTCGGAGGCTTCTTTCGGCGGCAGCGTGCGCCACAGATCGTTGACTTGCGATTGCAGATAGTCCTCGCGCTCGGTCTGACGCGCCTGTTCCTTGATCAGCGACAGTTTCGTCGGCCGCTTGTAACGGTCGACGCCGTAGTTCATCAGCGCGTGGCAGGAATCGAGCAGTTCCTCGACGGCTTCCTCGCCGTGGCGCTGTTCGCAGTCGGCGATGAATTTGCGCGCGAACACCAGGTAATCAAGGATGCCCTCGGCATCGGTCCAGGTGCGAAACAGGTAATTGCCCTTGAAGAACGAGTTGTGACCATAGGCGGCATGAGCGATCACCAGCGCCTGCATGGTCAGCGTGTTCTCTTCCATCAGATAGGCGATGCACGGGCTGGAGTTGATGACGATCTCATAGGCCAGCCCCATCTGGCCGCGCTTGTAGCTCTTCTGGGTCGACATGAATTCCTTGCCGTATGACCAGTGGTGATAGCCCACCGGCATGCCGACCGAGGAGTAGGCGTCGATCATCTGTTCGGAGGTGATCACCTCGATCTGGTTGGGGTAGGTGTCCAGGCCGTAATGCGCGGCGACGCGGCGGATCTCGCGGTCGTAGGTATCGAGCAGTTCGAAGGTCCATTCCGAACCTTCGGAAATCGGCTGGCGGATGCTGGCAGGCGTGTCGACGGGAAGATCTTGCACGGGGGCAGGGCTGAGTTCGGTCATCTCAAGTCACCTTCTTCTTGAACAATTCACGGAACACCGGATAGATGTCCTCCAGCCCGAGGATGCGCTGCATCGCGAAGCGCGGGCTGGCGGCCGCCAGCCGGGCGTATTCGTGCCACAGGCTTTGCGGCTCCTCGGCCTCGATCTCGACATAGGCGAAATACTGCACCAGCGGCAGGATGCTCTGGCTCAACAGCTCGCGACAGCGCATCGAATCCTGTTCCCAGTTGTCGCCGTCGGAAGCCTGCGCGGCGTAGATGTTCCACGCCGAGGTCGGGTAGCGGTCGAGGATGATTTCGTGCATCAGCGTCAGCGCGCTGGACACCACGGTGCCGCCGCTTTCGCGGGCCGAGAAGAAGTTCTCCTCGTCGACTTCGCTGGCCACCGTGTGGTGGCGGATGAACACCAGTTCGATGCGCTCGTAGCTCTTGGTCAGGAACAGATAGAGCAACATGAAAAAGCGCTTGGCGATGTTCTTGCGGTTTTCGTCCATCGAACCGGACACATCCAGCACGCAGAACATCACCGCCTGACTCGACGGCGTCGGCTGATCGACGCGATTGGCGTAGCGCAGATCCCAGGTGTCGATGAACGGCACGGCGGCAACGCGCGCCTTCAGCGTGACGATGTCTTCACGCAGCTCGTCGGCTTCCGGACTGTCGCCGCGCCCCGCCGCGACCAGTTCTTCCAGCGCTTCCTCGGCGATGCGTAGTGCTTCGCGCGGGCCGGCGGCCATCGCCAGGCGGCGGCCGATGGCCTGTTTCATCGAACGCACCACATGCAGGTTGGATGGATTGCCGGAACTGACGAAGCCGGCGCGGGCGCGCTTGGTTTCCGGCACGGCGGCGAGCTGTTTTTTCACCAGATCGGGCAACGCCAGATCCTGGAAGAAGAATTCCATGAATTCCTCTTTGCTGAGTTCGAAGACGAACTCGTCCATGCCCTCACCGTCCGGCGAGCCTTTGCCGCCGCCCTGGCCGGAACCGCCCTGCGGCCGATCGACGCGGTCGCCGCTGACGAATTCCTGGTTGCCGGGATGCACGCCGGTGCGTCGGCCGCCCGGACCGTGGTGGAAGATCGGCTCCGACAGGTCTTTCGACGGTATCGAAATCTTCTCGCCGCGTTCCAGGTCGGACACCTTGCGACCGGATACCGCTTCAGTGACAGCCTTGCGGATCTGCCCCTTGAAGCGGCGCAGGAAACGCTGCCGATTGACGGCGCTGCGGTTCTTGCCGGACAGGCGGCGGTCGACGAGTTGGCTCATGGTCGCACCTCGCTCAGGAAGCCTTCCTCGCCCGCAGATACCACTCGGCCAGCAAGCGCACCTGCTTGTCGGTGTAGCCCTTGGCGACCATGCGCTGGACAAAGTCCTGGTGTTTCTTCTGCTCGTCGCTGGATGCCTTGGCGTTGAACGAGATCACCGGCAGCAGATCCTCGGTGCTGGAGAACATGCGTTTCTCGATCACCACGCGCAGTTTCTCGTAACTGGTCCAGGCCGGGTTCTTGCCCTGGTTCTGGGCGCGGGCGCGCAGCACGAAGTTGACCACCTCGTGGCGGAAGTCCTTGGGGTTGGCGATGCCGGCCGGCTTCTCGATCTTTTCCAGTTCGAGGTTGAGCTGGCCGCGATCGAGAATTTCGCCGGTGTCCGAGTCGCGATATTCCTGATCCTGTATCCACATGTCGGCGAAGCTGACGTAGCGGTCGAAGATGTTCTGGCCGTATTCGGAATACGACTCCAGATAGGCGGTCTGCAATTCCTTCTCGATGAACTCGGCGTAATGCGGCGCCAGGTATTCCTTCAGGTAGGCGACATAGCGCTGCTCCAGTTCCGGCGGCAACTGTTCCTGTTCGATCTGCTGTTCCAGGATGTACAGCAGATGCACCGGGTTGGCGGCGACCTCGCTGTGGTCGAAATTGAACACCCGCGACAGAATCTTGAACGCGAAGCGCGTCGAGATACCGTTCATGCCTTCGTCAACCCCGGCGAAATCCCGATACTCCTGATAGCTCTTGGCCTTCGGATCGGTGTCCTTCAGGTTCTCGCCGTCGTAGACCCGCATCTTCGAATAGATGCTGGAATTTTCCGGCTCCTTCAAGCGGGTCAGCACCGAGAACTGCGCCAGCATTTCCATGGTGCCGGGCGCGCAGGGCGCTTCCGACAGCGAACTGTGATGCAGCAGCTTTTGGTAGATCTTCACCTCGTCGGAAACGCGCAGGCAATACGGCACCTTGACGATGTAGATGCGGTCGAGGAAGGCCTCGTTGTTCTTGTTGTTGCGGAACGCGGTCCATTCCGACTCGTTGCTGTGCGCCAGCACCACGCCGTCGAACGGGATCGCGCCGAAGCCTTCGGTACCCTTGTAGTTGCCTTCCTGGGTGGCGGTCAGCAACGGATGCAGCACCTTGATCGGCGCCTTGAACATCTCGACGAATTCCAGCAGACCCTGGTTGGCCAGGCACAGGCCGCCGGAATAGCTGTAGGCGTCCGGATCGTCCTGGGAGAATTTTTCCAACTTGCGGATATCCACCTTGCCGACCAGCGACGAGATGTCCTGGTTGTTCTCGTCGCCCGGCTCGGTCTTGGCGATGCCCATCTGGCCGAGCACCGAAGGCCAGCGCTTGATCACCCGGAACTTGGTGATGTCGCCGTTGAACTCGTGCAACCGCTTCACCGCCCAGGGCGACAGCACGCGGCCCAGATAGCGGCGCGGAATGCCGTAATCCTGTTCCAGGATCTCGCCGTCCTCGTCGGCGGAGAACAGCGCCAGCGGCGAATCGTTCACCGGCGAACCCTTGATCGCGTAGAACGGCGCTTTTTCCATCAGGTGCTTGAGTTTTTCCGCCAGCGACGACTTGCCGCCCCCCACCGGCCCCAGCAGATACAGGATCTGTTTCTTCTCTTCCAGTCCCTGCGCGGCATGGCGGAAGTAGGAGACGATCTGCTCGATGGTCTCTTCCATGCCGTAGAAATCCTTGAACGCCGGATAGATCTTGATGATCTTGTTGGAGAACAGCCGCGACAGGCGCGCATCCTGCCGGGTGTCGACCAATTCCGGTTCGCCGATCGCCGCCAGCATGCGTTCGGCGGAACTGGCGTAGGCGATGCGGTCGTTCTTGCAGATGTCGAGGAATTCCTCCAACGAATATTCCTCTTCGACGCGACGGTAACGTTCGATGTATTGATTGAACAAGCTCATGGTGGTCTCCAGTTTGCTGATCGAGGTGTCTGGGTTAACTATAGCAATGCGCATGCCACAGGTTAATCGGCCAAAATTTGACCTAATTGAGCCTGAATGGTGCCGCAAAGAAATAGATCGTGACCTGTGTGAGGTCATGGTGCGGATTGGCGCACCATGATGGTGCATATATGCTTCAGGGTGTCGGTTGAGTGTCGGTTATTCGACGCTCGACAGCGCTTGCCGCCTTGTGCCACCATGGTCTGGATCCATGCTTGGTGGCATTTCATGCTGTCGCTGTCGACCTAGGAGCTGCTCAAGCCGTGTCACAGAAAAACCGCAACGCAATGCTCTGGCTGTTGCTTGTGTTCTGTCTGGCCTTTATCGGGCTGGGTTGGCAATTCAGCGTGCGTTCCGAGAACTATGCCCTGCGCGAAGCGGAAAAGCAGGCGATCAACGTATTGCTTGCCCAGCGCGCGGTGCACAGCTATGTCTCCGATATGCAACGCACCGAAATTTATCGCCTGCAGGGCGAAGGCAAACTGCCGGCGGATTATTTTTCCCCGCAATTGATGTCTCGCACCTATATCGCCCGGCAGATCATGGAAAGGTTGAATGGCGAGCGCCGCTTGCGCGGGTTGGCGCCGTTCTATTTCAAATTGGCCAGCGGCAATCCGCGCAATCCGATCAATCTGGCGGATGCCTACGAGTTGCGGGTATTGCGGCAATTCAATGCCGGACAGCGTGGCGATTTCCGCGAAGTCGTGGAACAGGATGGAGAAAAATGGCTGTATCTGGCGGTGCCGGTTCAGGCCAACAGCGCCAATTGCATGAAATGCCATGGTCAGCCCGACCAGGCGCCGGCCGATCTGCTGCGCCTGTACGGCGACACCGCCGGGTTCAATGAACGGCTGGGCGAAACGCGCGCGCTGATCTCGATCCGCGTGTCGATGTCCGAGATACTGGCGGAAGGGCGCGATCAATCACGCGTGTTGATGCTGATCACCGGTCTGGGCATGACCGCGGTCTATCTGCTGATCCTGGGATTCATGCGCCGCTTGGACCTGAAGCATCGCATCATCCAACAACAGAACGTGGAACTGGAACGGCTGGCGGTAACCGATCCGCTCACCGGCCTGCTGAATCGCTTGGGCTTTTTGAGCGCGCTGGAATCGCGCGTGCGGGAAGCCATCCGGTACGGCACGCCACTGGCGTTGGCGATGGTGGATATCGATCATTTCAAGAACATCAACGACCAGCATGGTCATAGCGTTGGCGATGCGGTGCTGAAATCGTTTTCCGATCTGCTGCTCGGCAAATTGCGCGGCGCGGATGTCATCTGTCGCTGGGGCGGCGAGGAGTTCCTGATTCTGCTGCCGCACCAAGACGCCAGCGGCGGCGCGGCAAGCGCTGAAAACCTGCGTCTGGCGCTGCAACAGACCCGCTTCGCGCCCGTCGATCGCTTGACCGCCAGCTTCGGCGTGGCGGCCTATCATCCCGGCGAAGCCTTGCAAGACTGGATTGCGCGGACCGATCAAGCGCTTTACGCGGCCAAGGATGCCGGACGCAACCGAGTCAGCGTCGCGCCGCCACCGCGGGCGGCGGGCTAAACCGGCCACCTCCGCGCTGCCGCCCCAATTGCCAGGCAAACAGTGCCGCTTCCAGCAAATATCCCCGAAGCGGGTCTATAAACTGAATTAGTCTAGGAGCCTGTCGGACTTTCCCCGCTTATACCCCCCGGGACTTGGTCGTCGATAGCGAAAATCGGCCCCAGCGAGACCATTTTTTGCCGGATTCGCCGCCGCATGGTTGTTCCATGGGGCAAGAAGCCGGTGCGTCGAAGAGTATAAAAGGAGTCGACCATCCTGGTTTGATGGACCCGCAAAGTCCAACACGGCCCCGCATTTACAACATTGGGAGCAACATCATGCCCACCTGGTTTCTGCGTTTGAGCATACGCTGGAAGCTGCAATTCGGTTTCTTTGTGGTGACCATGATCACCACGGTTTTCAATCGAATGCTGGCCAGCCATGAACTGACCAAAATGATCGACATTGCCCGCGCTGAACAGGCTTCGGCGGCGATTCTGCTGCAACTCGAAGCAAATCGCGCAACCTATATCTTCAATTCGTTCTGGGAATCGGGCATCGAATTCGTCATCCAGTTCATCGTCATCGGCTTTGTCGCGACCTTGTTTGTGCGGCCCATCAAAGGCTTGCGCGACGCCATGCAGGCCATGGCCAAAGGCAATCTGCTGCACCCGATCGCCGAGGGGCAGCAAGATGAAATCGGTCAGTTGCAAAGCAGTTTCAATGCCTTGCGTTTGCGTTTTGGCGACATTCTGAAAGACATCGAGGACAGCGGCATTCAGATGCACCAATCGGCTTTCCAGGTGACGACGATTGCGCGCGAAATTGCCGAAGTCAGCCGCAAGGAAGAAAACCGTTCAGCCGAGGTGCATGCCGCGACCCAATCGCTCAACGACATCGCCAGCCAGGTTCAAGCGCGGGCCAATACCGCGATCCAGCAATCGGTCAATCTTGAAGACTACGGGCGGCAAGGCATTGCCAGCGTGCAACGCAATATTCACGAAATGGACGAGACCGCGGCGGGCGTGACCGCGGCGTCGAGCAATATCGGCGTACTGCGGGATGAAGCGGCGCGGATCAACATCATCATCGCCTCCATCAAGGAAATCGCGGCGCAGACCAATCTGCTCGCGTTGAATGCGGCGATCGAGGCGGCGCGCGCCGGCGAACAGGGGCGTGGTTTTGCCGTGGTGGCCGACGAGGTGCGCAAACTGGCCGACCGTACCAGCCATTCGGCGGCGGAGGTCGCGGTCATCATCGGCGGACTGAATACGCGCATACGCGAAGTGACCGAATCGATGCAAACCGTCGTCGATCGTGTTGCCGCCAGCCGCGGCGTGGCCGACGGAACGGTAAGCGCCATCGAGAAAATGGTGCGAGAGATCGCGGTGGCGGCCGAAAGCAGCCATGAAATCGGCCAAGCCAGCCAGTTGCAGGCCACAGAATTGCAGCGCATGGAAAGCACGCTGGAGGCGCTGTTTGCGACCTTGCACGAAAGCGGTTCGAAAGTCGATGCGACGGCGATCATCGGCAAGACGATTTTCGATGTCAGCGAGCGCCTGAACCAGAATATGGCGGGTTTTGAATTTCAACGCGGCCTGGTGGTGACGCGGCAAAGCGGGGAAAAACGCGTTTTCCCGCGCGCCGCGAACAGTTTGCGGGTGAATCTGCGCCATGCCGGCAAGACTTACGAGGCGGTTTCACATGATCTGAGTCTGGCCGGCATGCGTATCGACCTGAATGCGGATATCCCCGACGCCAGCCCGGTCGAGCTTGATCTCTACCTGCCGCGTCCGACACTTGAAGAATTCCGGCGGCAGACCCCGTTGAAGCTGCGCGGCCGCCTGGCCTGGAAGAAAACCAAGTCCGGCATACAACAGTGCGGTATCGCTTTCGATCAATTGAACACGCAGCAACATGACGCACTGAAACGCGGCATCCAATATTTTGAAAAATCCGAGGTGTATGGCTGAGCGGTGAGCGGCGCGGGGCAATAAAGCCTATGGTTTACGGATAGCGCGCAACACGCGCCAAACGACCGGCATGCCGGATCAGACGCTCAGGGACTGACCGACACCGTGCCATCTTGCTGCGCGGTGCCCTGCACGATACGTCCGCCCGGCGTTTTCACCCTGACTCGCTCGCCCGGCGCGGCACTGTTCAGCGCGATGCCTTGCTGAGTCACCTTGAACCCGGCGGCGCTGGCTACCAGACGCACCTGGCGTCCGGCCTTGATCACCGACGCCAGACTCAGCCAGTTGATCGGGATCGCCTGGCCGGCGGGGATCGGGCGGTTGACCCGGGCATCGGCCGGCAGGCTGCGCGGGTACAGATCGGGCGACTGGGTGTATTCGATCTGGCGCAATTCGAGGTCGATCCCGGCCGGCTGCTCGCGCGCGGCGATCGGTCGGGTGGCGACCAGCGCCGGGCCGCTGAGACGATTTCGATAGCTCAGGTAAAACGACCATGGCGAGGGCGCATCGCAGCGCACCCCCAAGCTGCCGCTGCCCCACAACGTGGCATTGGCCGGCAGAAAAAAGCGTGTCGCGGCGCAAGCCGGCAAGCGCAGCCGCGCATCGATATCGCCGACACTGGCCTCGGCGCTGCTGCCCGGAAACGCCGACATCGCCTGTTGCTCCAGCCAGGCCGCCGCCTCGACGCGCAAGCGCGGCACATCGAGCAGCGCGCCGGCGGCCCAACTCTGCGCGGCGCAGAACACGGACGCCGCCGACAGCAGAAAAATCACCCGTTTCACGGTCATGTAAGCCACTTTTTTACAATTCTGGGCAACACTACCCAGACCGTCATTTTCCTCCGAGATAATGCGCTCGTCATGAAACCTCCGAACCAGTCCGACCTGAAACCCGCCGCCAAACAATCGAACAAGCCGCCGACCGAGCTCGCCCGCGAGGCGATCCGCGCGCTGACCGCCAAACGTCTGCCGCCGACACCGGAAAATTTTCTCCAGGCCTACAACGAGGTCGCCGGTATCGTCACCGACCCGTCGCCGGCTGACGGCGCCGCGCCGGCACAACGCGAGCAACCGAAGTGGCCGGATCTGTTGCGTTCGCTGGTGCGGCAATGGGATCTGCATCAAACCGGCCTGACTTCGGCGCGTAAAAAGGAGATGCTGGAACGCGTGTTGATCAATTTCGGCAACGATGCCCATCTGCTGCATGCCAAGCTCGACGCGTTGACCCAGTCCTGGGCGCGGGGGGGGCATTCCGAGCCGGAAGAAATCGCGCCGGCGGCCGCTCCGCTGGAATCCGCCGCGCC
>JAGUXX010000146.1 GCA_020061585.1 Betaproteobacteria bacterium
CTGCTCGCGCGCATCGAGCGCGACGGCAAGCCGGTCTGGCTGGAACGCGGCGGCTTGCTGGGAATCTCGGCCGGCGGCGGCGATTGGCTGGATTCGCCCGCCGGACTGGCCGGTTTCAGCGTCAGCGGCACGCTGCTGGCGACCGGGCCGAATCTGGATGCCGGCCTGCTCGCCGCTTGCCGCCAGATTGCCAGCGCCGAGACCGATGCCCGCATCGGCATCACGTTGCTGCCGGACTTGCTGGTCGCGCGCTATCTGGGCCATGCTTCCGAAGCGGCGCGCGGCTGGTTCGCCGCGTTATGGCGGGTGCTGCGCCCGGCGCTGATCGGCCGCGCTGCGCAGACACCGAGAATATGGAACACCTGAGGAAACACCTATGGAACTGACCCCGCGCGAAAAGGACAAGCTGCTGATCTTCACCGCCGCCCTGCTGGCCGAGCGGCGCAAGGCACGCGGCCTGAAGCTCAACTACCCGGAAGCGGTCGCCTTCATCACCGCCGGCATTCTGGAAGGCGCGCGCGACGGTCGCAGCGTCGCCGATCTGATGAGCTACGGCACCACGCTGCTGAAGCGTGACGAAGTCATGGAGGGCGTCGCGGAGATGATCCCGGACATCCAGGTCGAGGCCACGTTTCCCGATGGCACCAAGCTGGTTACGGTGCACCATCCCATCGTGTAATCGAGGTGCCCGCATGATAATCCGCGCAAATCCCGTCATACCGGCGCATACCGGTATCCAGAGCCTGGCGAGAACGTCGAGCCGGCCTTACTGGACCCCGGCATGCGCCGGGGTGACGGCTATTGTTTCTCACGTTGCAGAGAGGATGCAGCCATGATCCCTGGTGAATACGCCATCCAGTCCGGCGAGATCGAACTCAACGTCGGTCGATCCACATTGACGCTCAGCGTCGCCAACACCGGCGACCGGCCGATCCAGGTCGGCTCGCATTACCACTTCTTCGAAACCAACGCGGCGCTGGCCTTCGATCGCGCCGCCACGCGCGGCTATCGATTGAACATCGCCGCCGGCACCGCGGTGCGCTTCGAACCAGGGCAGAGCCGCACGGTGGAGCTGGTGGCCTACGCCGGGGAGCGTCAAGTGTTCGGCTTTCAGGGCCGGGTTATGGGCGGGCTCGGTTGAACAGCGCCCTGCAAAGCTTGCCAATGCCCGTTAGCATGCACCTCCCAGACCGGAAATCAGGGAGGATCGCCATGCGCTTCATACTCGTCGGCATCAGCTTGATGCTCGCGCTCATCCATAGCCTGACCGTCCACGCCGCGCGCAACCTGGAAATCCAGGGTGATGGCATACGCCACGCGCTGGTCATCGGCAACAACCACTACCAGAGCGTCGGACAACTGGAGAAAGCCGGCAACGATGCCCGCGCCATGGGCCAGGCACTGGAAAATATCGGCTACCAGACCACGCTGCTGCTGGATGCCAACCGGCGCCAGATGAACGCCGCGATCAACCGCTTTGTCGATGACATCGCCGGCGGCGGCGTGGGCGTGTTGTTCTTTGCCGGACATGGCGTGCAGATCAACAACCAGAATTTCCTGCTGCCGGTCGACATCGAACATCCGCGCAACGAAGCCGATATCGGCGATCAGGCGGTCAGCCTGCAAAGCGTGCAGGACAAGATCGCCCAGGCCCGCGCCCGTTTCACCTTGCTGGTCGTCGACGCCTGCCGCAACAACCCGCTGCCGCAAAAGGCCGGCCGTCATCTTGGCGGCACGCGCGGGCTGGCGTTGGCCAGTTCGGCCGAAGGCCAGATGGTCATATTCTCGGCCGGCGCCAATCAACTGGCGCTGGACAAGCTGCACCCGGGCGACCGCCATCCCAACGGTCTGTTCACCCGCGAATTATTGCCCTGGCTGAACAAACCCGATGTCAGCGTGCGCCAGGCGATTCTGGAAGTCCGCCGCGCGGTTTATGCGAAAGCGAAAAGCGTCAATCATGATCAATTCCCGGCTGTTTACGATCAGGTACTGGGCGACTTCCATTTCGCGGCGCCGACAAAGCCGTCCAGCCAGATCCTGTCCGCGCCCCCGCCTATCGTTGAACCGCCGCCGCGGATCATCCCTCCGACGCCGGATGTCGTACCGGTCGCCAGCCCGATCGAACCCGCAATCCCGACACCCATTACGCCGACCGTCCCGGTTGTCACCGCCGGTCCAAGCTCGCTGCGCTACGCCGCGCTCGGCCTGCCAAGCTATCGCAGCTTCTGGAAGGGCGTGAAACGCGACGCCTATACGCGACAGATCAGCGAGGTCCTGCAACGGACCGCGAACGATCTGCTCGGCTTCGCGCCGGGCCGGCTCGATTTCGATCAGCAGGCGTTCAACACCTGGTGGAACGAAGCTGCCAGCCTGCCACGCAGCCGCGAACTCTGCGCCGCCTCGCCGGCACCGCGTGGCTTGCTCGGCGCGCGTGTGGAAACGCCGCCGGTCTATTTCACCGATGTCGACAGCGCCTACTGGCCGGAATTGAAAATGCGTCTGGTGCTGTGCGCCGATCTGCGCGTCATCAATCAGAGCAAGACACTGTCACCGCAAGCGCAGGAGCCCTGGCCGTTCGCGACCGAGTTCAGCGCCGAGCTGGAGCGTTTTCTGCACGAAATCCGCAATGAAATCGTCAACTGAAGACTTCTTGATCGTTGGAGTACCGCCATGAGCACAACCATCAGCCGCCAGGCATATGCTGAAATGTTCGGCCCCACCATCGGCGACCGCGTGCGGCTGGCCGATACCGAACTGTGGATCGAGGTCGAACACGACTACACGACTCCCGGCGAGGAGGTGAAGTTCGGCGGCGGCAAGGTGATTCGCGACGGCATGGGCCAGGGTCAGAAAATCGCCGCCGAGGTCGCCGATACGGTGATCACCAACGCGTTGATCCTTGACGCGGTGCTGGGCATCGTCAAGGCCGACATCGGCCTGAAGAACGGCTATATCCAGGCCATCGGCAAGGCCGGCAACGCGGACGTGCAACCGGGCGTCACGATCAACATCGGCGCCGCCACCGAAATCATCGCCGGCGAAGGCATGATCGTCACCGCCGGCGGCATCGACAGCCACATCCACTTCATCTGCCCGCAGCAGATCGAGGAAGCATTGATGAGCGGCATCACCACCATGCTCGGCGGCGGCACCGGGCCGGCCACCGGCACCTACGCCACCACCTGCACGCCGGGGCCGTGGCATATCCAACGCATGCTGCAAGCCGCCGACGCGTTCCCGATGAACCTGGGGTTCTACGCCAAGGGCAACGTCAGCCTGCCGGAACCGGCGCGTGAACAGGTACGCGCCGGCGCCATGGGGCTGAAGCTGCACGAGGACTGGGGCACCACCCCGGCGGCCATCGACAACTGCCTGACGGTGGCCGATGAAATGGACGTGCAGGTCGCCATCCACACCGACACGCTGAACGAATCCGGCTTCGTCGAAACCACGCTGGCCGCGTTCAAGGGCCGCGCCATCCACACCTTCCACACCGAGGGCGCCGGCGGCGGCCACGCGCCGGACATCATCAAGGCGGCGGGCATGCCCAACGTGCTGCCCAGCTCGACCAACCCGACCATGCCGTTCACCGTCAACACCATCGATGAGCACCTCGACATGCTGATGGTCTGCCACCATCTGGACGCCGGCATCGCCGAGGATGTGGCCTTCGCGGAGTCCAGAATCCGCCGCGAAACCATCGCCGCCGAGGACATCCTGCACGACCTCGGCGCGTTCTCGATGATGAGCTCCGATTCGCAGGCCATGGGCCGCGTCGGCGAGGTGATCATTCGCACCTGGCAGACCGCGCACAAGATGAAGATACAGCGCGGATTTTTACCCCCCTCCCCCGCAAGCGGGGGAGGGGCTGGGGGAGAGGGCGAAGTTCAGTTCAACCCACAAAACGACAACTTCCGCGCCAAACGCTACATCGCCAAATACACCATCAACCCGGCCATCACCCACGGCATCAGCCATGTCGTCGGCTCCCTGGAACCGGGCAAGCTGGCCGACATCGTGCTGTGGAAACCGGCCTTCTTCGGCGTCAAACCCAGCCTGATCCTGAAGGGCGGCATGATCGCCGCGGCGGCCATGGGCGACCCGAATGCCTCCATCCCGACGCCGCAGCCGGTGCATTACCGGCCGATGTTCGGCAGCTACGCCGGCGCGCTGAAAACCTCGGTCACCTTCGTCTCGCAAGCCGCGCTGGACAACCCGGAAGTCGCCGCGCTGAACCTGTCCAAAGCGTTGATCGCGGTGAAGAACACGCGCCAGGTTTGCAAGAAGGACATGCTGCACAACGACACCATGCCGGTGATCGATGTCGACCCGGAAACCTATCAGGTGCGCGCCGACGGCGAGCTGCTGGTGTGCGCGGCCGCCGACACGCTGCCGATGGCGCAACGGTATTTTCTGTTTTGACCGTCATTGATGGAGCAACTAACCATTCGACCAAGCGAGCAAAGGACGCTCGCCAAGTCGCTGGTTATCCCGTGAATTCGGGAATCCAGAATATGTTCCGACCTGCCCTGCCGCCCACCACTGGATACCGGCTTTCGCCGGTATGACGGATTGTTGCCATGCTCCTGATCGAATCCCTCGCCCCCTTCGACGCCACCGCCACCGAACGCCTGACGCTGACCTTCGAACTGCGCTGCAAAACCCGTTTGCGCACCCAACTCGACTCGGGCGAGGAAGCCGGCCTGTTCCTGGAACGCGGCGCGATTCTGCGCGCCGGCGACAAGCTGCAGTGCAAGGATGGACGCGTCGTCGAAGTCTTCGCCGCGCCGGAAAAGGTCAGCGAAGCGCGCAGCGACGATCCGCTGCTGCTCGCCCGCGCCGCCTATCACCTGGGCAACCGACATGTGCCGGTGCAGGTTGCGGCCAGTCTGCTGCGCTTCGGACAGGATCATGTGCTGGGCGACATGCTGCGCGGACTGGGATTGGCCGTCAGCGAAACCGAAGCGCCGTTCGAACCGGAGAGCGGCGCTTATGGTGGTCACGGCGGGCATGCGCATCCGCATGGACACAGTGCGGAAGGCGAAGGGCGCGGTCCGCGCATTCACGACATGCTGCTCAAAGGCAAGCGATGATGTCTGATCAGGCCGCATCGCTACCCCCCCTTTGCAAAAGGGGGGCTGGGGGGATTTAACCCGGTTCGCGGCTACCACGCCCGCAAAATCCCCCTCGATCCCCCTTTGAAAAAGGGGGATGAACAACGATGAACCTCGCGTTGATTCGCCTGCTGCACCTCGCCAGCCCGACCCTGCCGGTCGGCGCTTACACCTATTCGCAAGGGCTGGAATGGGCGGTGGAAAGTGGCGCGATCCGCAATGAAGCCAGCGCCGGCCAGTGGATCAGCGATTGCCTGAGTTACAGCCTGGCCAGCTTCGAGGCGGTTTATCTGGCGCACATGCTGAGCGCCTGGCGGAACAACGATGCGGCGCAACTGGCCGAACTCGATGCCGAATTTATCGCCAGCCGTGAAACCGCCGAACTGCGCGCCGAGACGCTACAAATGGGGCATTCGCTGACCAAACTGCTGCGCGACCTGTCCGAAACACACCGTCACCCCGGCGCAGGCCGGGATCCAGTCGCGGAGTCGGTACAAACCCTGGATACCGGCCTGCGCCGGTATGACGGCAACTTCAAGCAGGACCCTTCACACCGTCACCCCGGCGCAGGCCGGGGTCCAGTCGCGGCATCAACGCAAACCCTGGATACCGGCGAATGCCGGTATGACGGCGCTCCGGACCTGGCCGGTTTTCCGCAAACCAGTTTCCCCCTGGCCTGGAGCTGCGCCGCCGCGCATTGGCAGATCGAATCGGAAGATGCCATCAGCGGCTATCTCTGGGCCTGGCTGGAAAACCAGGTGATGGCCGCGCTGAAGGCCGTGCCGCTCGGCCAGACCGCCGGCCAGCGTCTGTTGCTGTCCCTCGGCGAGCGCCTGCCCGAACTGGCCAAACAGGCCGCCGTCACGCCGCTCGATCAAGCCCGCAATTTCCTGCCGGCATTCGCCATCGCCAGCAGCCTTCACGAAACCCAATACACCCGGATATTCCGCTCATGAACAAGCAACCCTTGAGAATCGGCATCGGCGGCCCGGTCGGCTCCGGCAAGACCGCTTTGACCCTGGCCCTGTGCCTGGCGCTGCGCGACCAATACAACCTCGCGGTGGTCACCAACGACATCTACACCGAGGAAGACGCCCAGTTTCTGGTGCGCAACGAAGCGCTGGAACCGGCGCGCATCATCGGCGTGGAAACCGGCGGCTGCCCGCACACCGCCATCCGCGAAGACGCCAGCATCAACCTGGAAGCGGTGGACCGCCTCAACCAGCGTTTTCCCGGCCTCGACGTGATCTTCGTCGAAAGCGGCGGCGACAACCTCGCGGCAACCTTCAGCCCGGAACTGTCCGACCTGACGATCTATGTCATCGATGTCGCCGCCGGCGAGAAGATTCCGCGCAAGGGCGGTCCCGGCATCACCAAGTCCGACCTGCTGGTGATCAACAAGATCGACCTCGCGCCGATGGTCGGCGCCTCGCTGGAAGTCATGGACAACGACGCCAGGCGCATGCGCGGCGCGCGCCCGTTCGTGTTTTCCAACATGAAGACCGGCCAGGGCCTGGCCGAGATCATCGCCTTCATCGAAACGCACGGCATGCTGGATCGATAAAATCGGAATCGCCCTGACAAAACCATAGAAGCGCCTTGCCAAACGACACGATTTCCTTATAATTCGCGCCTCTTTGAGCGCCCGTAGCTCAGTTGGATAGAGTACCTGGCTACGAACCAGGGGGTCGTGGGTTCGAATCCTGCCGGGCGCACCATATAAAACAATAGGTTATGTAGTTTTGACCTATCTTAAAATCTAGCGGGCTAATGCCGGGCTAATGCCCGGCGAAGCCGCTAGATTTTTTTTCGCCTCCATCCTGACCTATCGATACCTCGCCTGAAGCTGTTGGTGATGCACGGCAATCCGCCTCGCATCAGCAATTTTTGATTGTCGTGGACCTTAGAGATACTTCTTCAGGTAAGTCCACTGCACCCGCGACAGCAGCCCGATCAGAAATGCCAACGGCAGGACGATCCACTCCGGCCGGATGCTGACGGGCCACATCAGATAGAGCATCGCCCCGGTGGCCAGGCCGGCGAACTGGATGAACTTGGCGCGGTGGTACATCGATGAGGATTCTCGGCCGGCGCAGGCGCGCCGGATGCTGCGCTGGGTCAGGCCATCCACCAGTCCCAGCACCCAGACCAATAGGAACAAGGGAAGCGCCCTAATCAGGATCGCCAGCCGCACCCCGAAGATCTGCGCCCGGACCATGGCCAGGTAGAGTTCGTCCTGCAGGTGATAGACGAGATGATTGCGCGCGATGATGTCACCGCCATAGGTGGGGATGTCCGGGTTGGCCGGCAGCAGCGCGGCGTTGGTCATCCAGCGCTCGATGGGAATGAGCTGGAAGAAGAAGCCATACACGCCTCTGGCGCAGGCCTTGGCCAATCCAGTCAGGGGAGCCTCCGGGCGCAGGCTATGGGTGAGTTCGATATCCTGCCGCAGGGTCTGCTGCACTTGCGCCAGCGCCGCAGCATCGCCCCACATCTGCTTGGCCAGGACGATCTCCATGCCCATCGCCGCCAACGCCATCAGGGCCAGGGTGAGCCAGGCGTAGAAGACCAGCTTCAGCGGCCACAGGAAGACATCATGGGCCTGCAGCCCGTCGCCGCGCTTAAAGGTCACCGCCTTTGCCCTCCACGACAACTTGTCGCAGCCAATCGTCAGGGTCACGCGGACCGGCAGCGCCTATTGTCAAACCCGAGCCCCAGCCCGAGCCAGGCGCGAACTCACCCGGCGTAACCCGCAGGTATCTCGATTGCATGTCCTCGGCCACGGCGGCCAGGTCCTCCGGCATCATCGGGTCGTGGGCGGCATCCGGCAGCGGCATGCGCAACTTGTAGAGCTTGCCGCCCTCGATCAGTGCGAAGGCCTGCCCCTTGGGCAGACGCACCAGATCCGCCGGGCCGATCATCGGTCCCAGGCGAGCACTGAGCCGATCCTCGTTGCGGCTGGTGAAGTCGGAGAAATCCAGCGGGTTGTTGCTGTCCGAGGCCTGGCTGGCACTCATCGTGGTGACCAGTTCCACTTCGTCCAACTGGTCGGTGAGGATCATCGCCGTTTCCGTGTTCTTCACCCGCAACATGATCAAGGTGTTGAGGTTGCCGCCGATCTGCTGCGCCTTGGCGCGGGAGCCGATGCGCGCCTCCACGTCCTACCAGGTCTGGGTGTAGACCGCCACCTGATAGCCGGCGCCGCCGGCCTTGTTGAGCAGCGGAATGAACTCGTCGCCGATCAGTTCGTTGAACTCGTCGGCGTGGATTGAGATGCGTCGCTTGGCCGCCGCAGCGGATTGGCCGTAGGTTTCGCCGTGCTTGTAGATCCGGCCGGCAGTAGATGTCAGGTCGGAGAACATCGAATTGCCGACAGCACCAGCCACTTCGTAGTCGGTCAGCGCGTCCAGGCCCACGTAGACGATGCCGCCCCGGTTGATCACCCCCATCCAGTCGAACAGCGGCCGGCGGTCGTCCAGCCGTCCCATGTCCGGCGAGACCAGCTCGGCCACCTTGCCGGTGGTGAGCTTCTCCAGTAGCGGGATCAGCGAGGCCACCAGCTTGTTGAAGTAGCTCTGCTCGTAGCTGATGATCTTCATCAGGCTTGCCGCCGTATCATCGTGTAGCCCCTTGCCACGGATGTATTCGAGCAGCTTGATCACGCCCAGATCGCGGTTCTTCATGGCTCGGTCCAGGGACTTGGGATCCACCTCCAGCGCTTCAATGTCTTCCCGCCAGCCCACCGCGCAGGGGTCACGGTCGAGCCAGAATTGGCAGTAGTCCAGCACCAGCGGCTCGATATCGTTGGCGTAGTGGTAGATGTCCTGATAGGACGGCGTGCGGCCCAGGGCGGTCATGGCCTTGGACATCGCGTTGACGAAACCCCAGACGAACTGGGCGAAGTTGGCGCCCTCGCCCTCCTTGGGCAACTGGTTGGTGATGCGCGTGGCCACCTCGGTCACCCGCGAGAAACTGCCCACCGGGTTGTAGCGGGCGGACAGTTCCGGGTAGCCCAGATGGAAGAAGTGGAATTCGTCCGCCCGCCCGGCCCGCCTGGCCTCGGCGTACATGCGTTTCAAGAGATCGGCATCGCCCTTGGGATCGAACACGATCACCACATCGCCGCGCCGGATGTCCTGGGTGATGAGGATCTCCGCCAGCCGCGTCTTGCCGACCCGGGTGGTGCCCAGCACCAGCATGTGGCCCACCCGCTCGGAGAGGTCCATCCACACCGCGTCCTCGTCCGGCTCCACGCCATGGATGGCCGGATCGCCGCCGACCGGCGGCAGCGGCGCCACCGGGTTCCACCAGGCATCGCTGCGGGAAATTCGCGCCAGCCTGTCGAACAGCGTGCCCTCCACACTCCGTTCCAGGCGGCGGGCGGCCCGATACAGCATGCCGGGCTGCAGCAGTTCGCGATGCTCGGGCTGATGCGTGTCGTACAAGCGCTGGGTGTGACGACGATCCCAATGAAACCCCATGCCCAGGAACAGCGCCCGCTCCGACCAGGGAATGGCTTCCGAGGCCAGGCTATAGCGCGGCAAGCGTTTGAGATTAGCCTGATAGCGCACCAGCCGGCTGCCCTGGGCAAGCCGCCAACCCGCATGCAACACCAGGCCGACGGCGGCCAGATAGGCAACAGCGGGCGGCAGCAGAAAGGTTTCCGGCGTCAGAACCAGGCCCAGGGCGGCGGTAAAGAACACTCCGGCCGGGATGAATTCCACAGGACGGCGCAGCAGGTTCTCGACCGGATAGGCCATGGCTATTCCGTCCCGGCCCCGGCGGCCTGCAGGTCTTCCAGGAGCATGGCCTCGCTCGCCTCGCAGTCATAGGTGCCCACGAAAATAGTCCCCGGCCGTTGCAGATGGCGCGCCTCGATCTGGCCGCCGGCGGGGCACGAGACGATCTCGCCACGAATCAGGAACACCGCGCGCGGCCGGTGGCTGGCGATAATCCGGTCGAGAATGGGCTGGAGTTGGGCGGGTTGCACGGTCATGGTTTCAGCTCCTCGGCCAGCCGTGGCTCGAAGGTTTCTTCCAGGAACGCCGCCTGCAAAGCCAGGCAGCGACTGTCGTTGATATTCAGAACCGCCTCGCCGTAGCCGGCATCTTTGACCCAGTCGCAGAACTCAGGCCAGTCCGGCACGATGACCAAGCTCGCATCATTTCTTTCGATAAATCCCATAGCCACTCGCTTCCTCAATCCCTTCATCAATCCAAATCCCGCTTTGCTTCAATTTCGTTCTCAAACCTGACCAGATGCGGATTGGCCGGCGGGACCGGCTCGATGAAGCGCTGCGGCTCCCGAATGATCATCACGGAAAGCTGACTGCCGCCCTTGCCGTTGCGCCGCACCACCTGATACTTGTGCACGTTGGTCTTCTTGGGGCCGAGCAGATGCCAGCCGGCCTTGATCACTTCGCGTTGGATGCCGGTGCCGAGCTTGTCTTCCGCCAGATTGGATGGAGTGCCGTCGCCCTTCTCGCCAAACCGTTCCGCGAAGTGCCGAAAAATGCGGGGAGAGATCAGCAACATGCCCTCCGCCGCGAAGTGCACCATGGCGCCGGTCTCGTTGTGGGCGATGCCCCCGTTGGCCAGGCCCTGCTGCAGCCAGCCCATGAAGCGCAGCGCGGCATCGGAAGGACCCTGGGGTGCTGCCTTGGGCTTGACCAACCCATCTGGCTTGATGGGTTGGTCCGGCAGTCGCATGGGCGCGATGCGATGGTCATCCGGTGGCCTGGGCAAGAAGTGGGTGGCGTCATCCTCTTCGAGGAATTCTTCTGCGGCGGTGGGCAGCAGTTCCTGGTCACCACCAGGGTTCGGCATCGGAGGCAGCCTGGCAGCCGAGGCATCGGCCGGCACGAGGTTGCCTGCATCCTGCGGGGTGTCGGCACTGCGCGCACCCGCCGTTGTCGGGGCGCCCTCTTCGGCCGAGGCTTGTGGCAGCGCTTCTCCCGTTTCGCGCGCATCAATCAGTGGGATGACCCGGCCGACGAAGTTCGCCGGATAGTGCTCAGGCGAGGGATAGAGCTTCTCCAGGGGAAAACGCAGCAAGGTCAGTATCTGGTCGAACCCGTCCGCTTGCACCCGAACACGCCAGATCGCACCACCGGTTTCAGGATTGGCGATCAGGGCTCCATATTCCTGCCAAACATCGAACAGCCGATCGTTCTTCTCCGGTCCAGGAATGCCCGCCGCAGACTCGTGCGCCGCGAGATAACTCCTCACCTCGTCCGCCAGACGCTTGGAAACGAACCAGACCTGGCCGTCCGCGACGAACCCGGCCGCACCCGGGCGGTTCAGCGGCAGGCAACCGCCTTCCGCCAACATCCTGCGCAAGGCCTCCATCAGCCGCTCGATGAGGGGAACCGCCCGAGCCGAAGCGAAGCGCGTACGCGGCCCCGTGAGCAGGTTGAGTCGCACCGACTCCCGATCCGCCTGGGTCACGATCCAGGCGATGGCGTTGGATTTATCCTCACCCGAGAGAAAAGCGGTGAGCTGCGACAGCATTTCCGCATCTTCCGACAGCCACGCCAGCGTGGACTGGGGCACGAGTCGCTGCAGCAGGAAGATGCCCATGCGCTGGTGGGCAGCATAGTTCCCGACTCCCGGCGCACTCCCATGGGGAGCACGCGAAGAACCAAACATCACCCGGTAACGCGTGGTGCCGCACTCGGCCATGGTGCCGGCAAGTGGTGACCAGGTTCCCTCACCACGCTGCTTGGCGATGACGATGTGCAGATCCGCCAGTGGCTTGCCCACGTCGTGGATCAGCGCCGCCAGGAACACCCCGAAAGTCCAACGATGTTCACGCCGCTGGATGTCTTCCGGCGCGACGCCCGGGGGGAGAACCTGGGCGCGGCGCAGATGCAGGGCGATGTTCGCCGTCTCCAAGGCATGCAGCAGTAAGCCCCCGGGCTGAGCGTGGTGATGCGATTCCGAGGCCGGCAGCAACTGGACGAAGGCCATGAACTGGCTAATCGTCTGCCCGTAATCCCGCTCGAAGTTGGCCGGCGCGAGGCCGGTCTTCACCCGGATGGAGGCGATCAGGGCATCTGCCCCTAGACGTTTAGTCAGCGCTTCAGCGGATAGGACCGGAAGCCAGCCTGGCGGGATCGTCGGGTTTCGGATCTGGCGGGTTCTCAGGCTTCTCATAGTGACCGCCACACCCGCGAGCAGACTGGCGGCACCGAAAAGGGTGGCAACCGTCTCCATCATCTTCCATGCTGGAATTCAAAGCGGCGAACTCCAGTGGCGCTCTGGGAGCGAATCCACTGGCAACGCTTACTAGAAAATGGGGTGAAATTCGGCGTGCTGCCGGAGCGCTTCCCGTTCATCGCTGGCCTTTTGAAGTGAACCAGGCGACGTGTCAGCCACCTGGTAGATCGGGAACACCCTAGCCAACGTCCAACTCACCCGCCAGCGAGAAAGTAAAATTAACTCCGCACTTTTTTATATCGCCGCCTTCAGGCGAGCACCACAGTTGATAAGGCATGTTCATCCATGAGCTTGCGTTGCCACAGATTCCTCATCGCTGACGACGCCACCCTATGCCGCCTGGCGAACGCCAAACTTGAACGGATGCTGCGAGATCCGGCCAACTATCGCTTGCCCGTCTTCGCGGGACAACGCGTGCGGATGGCCGACGTTGCCGTCGAGTTTGTTGACCGCGTTCCGGTCCGCGTTGTTCGTAGCACGTTTGCCATCCTTGCTATTGATGACGATGGCCGCATCGACTCAAGCAAATTTGTCAGGCAACAATTTGCCCTGGCGGAAACCGCATTGGCCCCCGTGCTGGCTGTTTCGGAAAGCAACGATGGCGTGATCGACGCCACCGCTCGATTCGTTGCGCAAGGGGGTACGTGGGCGCCATCACACGCCTTGATGCGGGCCATTGAGGATGCCGCGTTGGGGCGGCTCCGCTGCCGTCGCCTGTAGATCCTGACTATCCAGCTTTCCGACATGGGTCTCACTGCCACGCACCCTGTCTCATTTGATGGTCACCGGAGTTCGAACGTGGCTGCTGAGGATAGTTTGAATACTGACAGCCTACGACCGGCTGTTATGGCTGGATGCCAGACGCCGACTCCGATTTTCCGAAGGGCTGCAAGGTTATGAGCTGCCGACACCCAATCCAGGCAAATTCTCAGTTCCTCAATAGATGGGACTGGCCGTCCAGACATAGTTGGACAACAACCTGACAGAGCAGTCACTCCTTGGCAGTTTCTATCCGCCACCATGCAGCCGGCCAGGAAACGTCATCAAAGAAACATAGAATTCTGGACATGCTCCGCACGAACCCGTCCTTAGAAGAACCTACACAACCAAATCTTTATGACAGGCTGAATGAAGACTTAATCGAATCTGGTGAGTCACCGAAAGCCGCCGAGGAGGCAGTTGTTGGGGATTATCTCGATGGAAAACCGAGCAACCGCGGAAAAAAGAAAATCACACAAACCGAGCGTGATGCGGCTTTCTGGTCGAGTGTGGTTGTGAACAATGTGCCTGCAGAATCGTGGCGATCGGACATCCTGACACTTGCTTTGACCCGTTACCTGCGCCAAGAGCGGGTGGCGAATATGGAGTTGTTGAGGCGCATCGCATTGCTGGCCCCTGACGCGGTGTCGCGCGCGGTCTGCTATTCCCGTCTTGTCCTCTTTCCGCATTCCCCTCGACGCGTCGAGCTTAACCAAATAGCAGGATCGACGCCTGAGATCGGCGAATTGTGCCGGATACTGGATCTTTTCGACCAAGCGCACAGAGATCGTATAGCAGTTGTGGAAAAGTGGAAGGCCGCGCTGTCAGTGCTTTCACCATTTGACCTGCTGATCTATGCCAGCTTGTATGCCTTCAAGCACCTCGTTCCACGTCGGTTCGATATGCCAACTATGGCTGAGGGTGCGGACACCTGGCTAGCGGACGCGTGGGATGCGATCAATGATCTTCTCATATGGAAGCTCAAGACCTCCGAGGCCTCAGTCAATCTGAGGGAAGCCGAGATTGGTCCATCGCTCGCAAAGCATCTGTCACCGTTCTTGTTTCCATCGCCATCAGGGCAGGTCCCGCGGCATGACTTGCGAGCAGCCTTCGAGGAACTCATAGAAGCTCAGATCGAGCTGAATAGCTTCATCTCCCAATCAGCCGATGCGTTCAGCTACGACGATGGAATCCGCTTCGTTCGACGCGAAGATCGTCTGGAAATCGAAGAGGTGGACCCCACTGCTAGTGCAGCCTGGCGACGCAATGGCCGCAAGCTTGCGCGCCTTCACGGCTATTGGCTCTACCGTGCGATGGATGAGTTCGTTAGCTCAGACATGGCAATGCAGCAGATTGGGCGCCCGGAAAACCACGAAGCCAATCGTTTGGCCTACATCAGTGCAATGCGTGCCCAGCTTCGGTTGACGGAGGTGTACGGGGTGGATGAGACGGTGATCACGGATTCTGGGGCACGAGCCAACCTGTTTCAGGCCTTGCTGTCGCTGGAGTTGATGTCGGCGTTTTTCCAGCGGGACTTTCTGGAACGCTTTGCCCAGAACCTGAAGGAGTCAGGTCATTGGGTGTCAGCACTTGGCCGACTGGCTTTTGAAGGCCTGGTGGACGGCAACCAAAATCGCTTTCCCCTGACTTGGTCGGACCGTACGGCCAAGATCGCCAATATCGTTGGGTGGACTGTCAACGCGGATTCTCCAAAGGGCAGCCCCCTCGCCGCAGCTGCGATTCTCGATTTCTGGACGAGCGATTGGGTGGCGTTATCCGAGCGGTTGCGCAAGGGGGAACCGGGATTGCACCCGGAATTGTTCGAGCGCCCTGTCTTGAAACTTGGGCCGCTACTCATTCAGTTGCCTTGGCTTGTTGGTTTACAGAACAACAGCACAGCGGCGATTAACAACCTCCGGCGCTTAGGCGCGCGGCGCGGTGAGGCCGGCGGAGAGACGCGACGAATCGAGGAACGCCTTGGCAAGCTCTTTGAGGCACAGGGATTTCGAGTCGCCGTGAACTGGCACCCGCCAGCGGAAAGCTATCCAAATGCCGGCGAGATCGATCTGATCTGCGCCCGGGACGGCATCGTCCTCGTTATGGAGGTGAAATCAACCTTCCTCAGGCGTTCGCAACGCGATGCGTGGCTTCACGCGACAACAACACTCAGGAAGGCTGGGCAGCAAGTAAGTAGAAAGGTTTCCGCCGTTCGGCGGGCATTGGCCGAAGAAGTGGAACTTGCTCTGGCGCTTGGCATAGCTAATTTAGCCGCCCCACTGACTATTCATGGCTGGATTGTCGATACGTCGATCGAGCACGACCACCAACGATTCGGTGGCTTTCTCAAGGTTTCGCTGGAGGAAGTGTTGATCGCACTTCGTGACGATCGACATCTGCTGAACGATCCAGGTGGAATTCTTTCCGGTCGATACCCAGAAGCCGAGTCATGGCAAATCAATGATGCGCGACAAAAATCGACGCTCTACCCGGAAGGCTTTTCAGCCGCCAGGTTCATTGAGGTAATCGAGAATGAATCGGTCTGGGATGAAAAAGTCATCGCGTAGGCGGTGTACTGATTACAAGCACTGAAAGTGCTGACGCGATTGTCCGCTATGGGGAAGATTGGCTGTCCCCTCAGGCCGACAATTTGACGGCAATGCGTGACAAAAGGGAGGCCAACTTACGGATCAATAACCGGCATTAAGAGCCACACCTCAGCAACCTTCAACGACCGTTGTCGATCCTTCTCGAGACGGCCACCAACTTCTTCGGGCTGCCAGGAAGTCGGCCAATCCGGTCAGAGGCGTTCTTCGCTACCAAGGCCGCAAAGGGTTTGTCACCGGTCATCTGCGAGGAAATCGTCGTCGCTACTTGGCGGTGCGTGACGAGCCACTGAGAACCGGCCTGCTATCATTATCGGAGCCTGAATGTGCATCACCAAAAGCATAACTTGGGTAACCAGCATGGAAGTCACTAGGGTTATATTTCAACAGGGAAGGACTATCTATCTGATGTCCTAACAGGGAGGACAAATGTATTTGGCTGCCTTGAATGTCAAAGGATTCCGACGGGTAGAAGAGCTCAATCTTCGGTTCAGACCAGGACTAAATGTGCTAGTCGGTCCCAACAACGTCGGCAAGACAGCGGTAGTGGATGGACTACGCGCATTGCTCACAACTGCGGAAGAAGGTGCTCTCCGAGTCGATGCCTACGACCTCCACGTATCGGGTGGACACTCCGCCACCGAGATCACCTTTCACTATGTGTTCAGGGACCTCACGCTGGATGAAGAGGCGGACTTTCTCCCGGCCTTGAAGCCAATGCTGGCAGCACCTGGAGCCCCCGACAAGTACGAGGCACATCTGTGGGTGCGGTACAGCGCCAACGGAACGACCGGCCGCATGCGTCCCAAACGTTGGTGCGGCGATCATGAAGAAAACAGCATCACTACAGAGATGCTCGAAGATCTCCGGGCGGTGTATCTGCCGCCCTTGCGCGATCCGGCGTCCGGACTCAAACCCAGCCGTAGCAGCCAGCTGGCACGCCTTATCGATCGGCTCGCCAGCGACAGCGAGAAGGAAGAGCTCGTCAATCTGCTGAAGGAATTCGAAGAGAAGCTCGAAGTCGAGAAGCCCGTAGCGAAGACCCAGTCTGCGATTGAGACTCGCCATGTCGCGATGCTTGGCTCGACGCTCAAACAGGCACTGAAGATCGGCCTGACGCCACCCGAGTTTCAGCGGCTGGCCGCGCGCTTGGAGCTTGCAGTCGAAGGCCTCGACATCGAGCAGAACGGGCTGGGGTACAACAACCTGATCTACATGGCGGTTGTCCTGAGCGAGCTGGCCCTGAATCCAGATGCAGCCTACAAGGCTTTGATTGTCGAAGAGCCTGAAGCTCACCTGCATCCTCAGTTGCAGGTCGTGCTACTGGATCATCTACAGGCCATCGAAGCACCCGTACCGGGACAAAAGCCAGTTCAAATCTTCGTCACAAGCCATTCGCCACATTTCGCTAGCGCGGCAAAGCTCGATTCATTGACCTGCCTGCATCAGGGCGAAGGGAAGGTTGGCGCGTTCTTCCCGAGGGAAGCCACCTTCCTGCCAAAGAAGAAGGAGAAGCTCCAGCGCTACCTTGACGTGACGCGTGCGGACTTGTTCTTTGCGCGTCGGCTACTCCTCGTCGAAGGAGCTGCCGAGCGCTTTCTGGTCGACGCCATGGCAGCCAAGATGGACATCAAGCTGCGTGAGCACTCAGTGACGATCCTGAGCACAGAAGGGCTGAACTTCGATTGCTTCGCGCCGCTCTTCGGCAGCGCTGCGATCCCGATCCGAGTTGCCATTCTGACCGACGCTGACTCACCAAGCTATCCGGCCCTAGGGGCCACGCCGACAATGTCTTCGGCAGCAACGGCGATTGCCAAGCTCGCAAACACCCACATCAAGGCGTACTTCGCCGCCCGCACGCTGGAATACGATCTGGCTCTGCTTCCTGCGAACCAGACGCACATGCTCACTGTCTTGGCAGATATCCATCCTGGCATTGCCGCAGATCTAAAAGTCAAAGTCGATGCGGCAGCGGCCGCAGATAAGCCGCGCGAGTTATTTCGCGGAATGTTCGATCGCGGCCCGACTGTCGGCAACGTTAAGAAGGGCGAGTTTGCACAGGCTCTTGCGGCCGTCATTGCGGATCCAGCGGTCTCGTTTGCAACGCCGACTTACATTGCCGATGCACTGGCGTATGTGACAGCGCCATGACAGGGCCATTTGTCCCGTCTCCGCAGCAGAAGCTGATCATTGAGGCAGGCCTCGTTAGCCAGCGCGTCATCGCCTGCGCCGGCAGCGGCAAGACGGCGACCGCTGTACGAAGGCTCGCTGAAATCCGCCGGCAGCTTGGCGCCTCCCGGCAGTACGTGGCTCTGCTCTCTTACTCGAATGTCGCGGTCGAAACCTTCCGAGCTGAATACACGAAGTTGACCGCAGGGCAGCATGGATTGTCGAACCGAGTACTGATATGCACGGTCGACGCCTTCGTGACGTCGCACATCCTGTCTCCCCACGCTGCGTCAACGATGCAGTGCGCTCGAAGGCCGTACTTGGTGAATGGTCACGAACCATTTCTGAAAGGTTTCACCTTCTTCAACGGGAAATTCAACGAGGAAATCCGGTTCCTTTCCGCCGTCTTAAACGGGACCATGTGGAACTTCTTCAACACCGCCATGCGCGGCAACGCTGTTCCCGTCAACAATTCCACCGCGCTCGCTGCGATCGGGAAATTGGGCAAGGCAGGCGCTTACACGCACGACCTTGGACGCTACTGGGCGATCAGCACGTTAGTGGATCGGCCGCGATTGCTCAAAATTCTTGCGCAGCGCTACCCGTACATCCTGATCGACGAAGCACAGGACATCGGAAGCGTACACGGGTGCCTACTGGATTTACTCGTCGCAGAAGGGGTGACCATCTCGCTTGTGGGCGATCCCAACCAGGCTATCTACGAGTTCGCCCACGCTGACGGCAGCTTCCTGCGCAATTTTGATCCTGGGGTCACGGGTCAGAAAGAAACGCTGTCGGAGAACCGTCGCTCGATCCAGCCGCTGGTGGACGTGACCAACAAACTGAGTGGCACCACATACTTCTCCGCCAGACCCGTCCCGAGTCGCAAGAGTGGGCCATATCTGATGACTTACAAGGACGAAGAACTTTTCAAGGTCCGCTCGACGTTCGCTGAAATACTTGCCAACCATGGATATGCGCACGACTCGGCCGCAGTACTCTGCAGAGCCAGAGACACCGTGTCGCTCATTGCGGGATCTGGGGATAGTTGGGGTCAGGGAGCCACGGAGCACTTCGCGCGCGCGTCCTTCAGCCGCGACCGGAATGGAGACATCGCAGATGCCTTCACCCACGCAGTTGACGGCGCGCTTCGGTTGCTAGACGGACCTCCGCCGCCCCTCAGGACCGCGGTGCTGAGCGGCACCGACCACCTCCTGGCAAAAGCCGTGCGACGCATCATCTGGGCCTTCCTCAGGACGCCTGCGACGGGTATTCCGCCGGCGTCATTGAAAGCCAAAAGTGACTGGCTCCCGAAGTTGAAGGCGAATTTAACGCCGTTGCTGAAAACGTTGGAAACGAAATGCGGCTTGCCTTGCATCGCGAAGTGGGGATACGGGGTCACATCAAAGGAGCTGACCGAAGAACCGCTGTGGTCCCAGGACCTCGCCACGTCGACCGTGCCACTTCCCCCCGTCAGGACTGTTCACCAGGCGAAAGGGCAGAGCATCGATGCCGTCTTGTACTTGCTGCGGTCAATCGACGTGTCCAAGCTTCTTGCCGGGCCGGTCCACGAGGACGGGCGGATCGGCTACGTTGGCCTGACGAGAGCGAGAGATCTGTTGGTGGTAGCGCTGCCAAACACAACGAAGGCAGCGCTTATCAAGCGCTTCAGGGATGCCGGTTTCAGTGACTGGTCCTAGTTGTCCGCGCCGACCTAACTTTGCCCCTTGCCCTTGTCGCACCGATGCGAATTTGATGCGACCCCCCTTCCTCGAAAGACAGGTATCACCTCAAGCAGCCACTAGACCCTGCAGTTCTGGGTGACTGCAATCAGCCTTCACCAGACATTGGAATCAACCAAACGAACTTCCGCATCTGGTACTGATGGGGGCCCTCCTGATCGCCATGCCAGCGCTCACCCGCGCGTGGGCGATTCACAGTCGCAGGGCGCCCGGGTTCCGTCAGGACCGGCGGGCCGCAAAGGAACTACAGGGCGCGTCGGTCTCGGGCGTCGGCGCCTCGGCGCCGCCGACCAATACCTTGGCGTCGTGAACCGCGTCGAAGGATTCCTTGAGGAGACTGTCCATGTCCGCCAAGTCCATCGCAAATTGCTCGAACTCCAGCCGGCGGTCCTTGAGGGTAATACCCCGCCTTGCGGGGGCCATGACGGCATGCTGCGTCTGGAGCACGGACTTGCCGTCCAGGTAGTCGAGCAGGTCGGTGACCTCGAAAGCCTCGGCTCTCCAGAATCGGCGGGGTGGTTCTCCGGGTCCTCTTCCGACGTAGCCGCGGACCAGGACGTTGATCAGTTCGTGCGCCTGTCGCACCGGGTGGGCGCCGCAGCGGTAGCCGCTGAAGGCGCGGTTGGCCGTGACGACGCAGGTACGCACGCGCGCCGGCGTGGCGGCTTCCCAGCCCAGTGCCTTAAAAAGCCGCATCTGGTTGCCGGGTTCCGCGAGCCATTGGGCGCGGATGTCCAGTTGCTCCTCCGCCGTCAAGATCAGGTCGTAGCTATTGCGCAGCTCATGCGGCGAGCACGGGTGGTAGGCGTTTTTGCACTCGATGACAATAAGCACACCGTCGCGGTAGCAGAAGATGTCGGTCTCTCGCTTACCGTTGATATTGAAGTCGAAGCTCTCGCGCACGAGAAAGCCTGCCGCCCGCAGCGCCGCCGCGACGGCCAACTGCATCGGATCGTCGGACGCCGCTGTCGCCCTCTTGATCCTGCTGGCGTGCATGATGCTGCGCACGAGGTTGGACTTTCCCACGATCGCCGGTGGAATGGTGATGTAGTCGCCCTTGGGGTTCAGCGAATGCACGAACGGCCTGTACTGGAGATCGATGTACACGTTGGCGCCCGCCGTCGAACTCGCCGTCGGCAGCGATAGCAGCGAGATCAGCTCCTGCGCTTTCTCCGCCGACATCACGACCTGCAGCATCCGTTGCAGATCCGGGCGTGCCGCGACCATCACCGTGGACCGTAGCCCCAGGACCCGGCGCTTCACAGGATCGTCCACCGATTCCAGCTTCTTGCGGAACAGGGTGTCGATGAGGTTGAACAGCCGCTGAGCTTTGAACAGATCCATGATCCAGAGGTGCTCGCTGACCTGCAGGATGGTGTTCCCGGGCGGATGGAAGTTGTCGATCAGGGCGCCGTGGAGAAGCGGGAACTCCTCCAGGAACGGCCCGCTGAAATCCAGGAGCTCGATCAGCGGCGGAAGACTTGGTAGCGCGATCACGAACCGCTCGATCGGCTCTTCCTTGAGCAATACGCACTCCAACAGGCCGGCTTCGAGGAACGCCGACAGCGCGCCCTGGAACGATGGCAGCTTCGACTGGTCTCCGCCCAGATGCTGCTGGGACGAGACCGCGCGTATAAGCAACTGCATGTCGGCCTGGACATAGCCCAGCCGGACGGATCGCTCAAACTCGGGATCGATGGCCGAGACCAGCACCCCGGCGGGAGTGGCTTCCGCTTTGTAAGGAAGGCCATCGAGCAGGACCTCCGCGTCGATCAGATCGTTGAGCCTCAGGGCGTCCACCAGCAAGCTCGAGTAGATTCCCTCATGCGCCGATGCGGCGTGGTCATCGGTCCAGATCCACGTCTGGGCGCCTATGCCGAGCTCGTCCCGCGAGATCATGTAGAGCCGGGAGAACGCCGATGCGAGATCGGTGGCGCTCCAACGCAGCGGCTGGCTCTCGTCGGCTTGGTCGCTGCCCATCCAATTGACGGAGAACGAGGAGTTGACGATCGCGAGAAGGGTCTTGAGGGCCGTGCTTTTGCGCGTCTTCAGGCGGTCGACGATGCTCCGGTGGATTTGCCTCGCAGGCCTGGCTAGTTCAAGCAGCGCCTGCACGGATTTCAGGTACTGGATCTGCTCGGGAGGCACGGGGGCGGCAGCGGACAGTTCGAGCGCCGCCCCCACGATTTTCTTCAGGCAGCCGCCGTCGTATCCGTAGCGCGATGCGCGGAACAGGCCGTCCTTTCGCATGCGTGCGAGCCACTCGCTGCCGTTGAGACGCAGCAGGAGCAGCGCGGACGCCACAGCATTGCGGCGGTCGTTTGCGGCGATGTGCCCCGGCAGTCTCTCGTACAGAGCCTTCGCCTCTTCACGGGTGACGGTTGGGACCGGCAGGGTGTGCGCAGCGACCGCCATGGCGGACAGGTTCGGCGCCTTCAAGAGTTCGGCGATATATGCGGACAGGTTCAACAGGGTCTCCTTTGTACTCAGCGCGGACCGGTCTGGCCGGCTTTGTCGCCGGCGGCCGTGTCGATGGCGCATCGCTCACCATCGTATTGTGATGAGTTCCATGAAATCCTAACCCAGGGAGATGCTGCGGAAATTTTGGACTGCAAAGCGGTCATTCGGGCCAATTTCATGGCCTACGGCCGTTGAGCAATTCATTGCTGTCGTTGGTGGCGTAGAACGTCACTGACCGGATTGGCCGACGAGCTGCCGCTCATGCCAAACCGATGACGGGCAGCAGTAAATTCGTAAGCAGGCATTCGGCGCTTCAGCCGCTATCGTCAATAATCGGTGTTGGTTTGAAACAATTACTCGTTGCCAGCTACACATAATCCGCAAAGTTCAAGCTTCCTCGCTGCGATCAAAGATTTCGAGTTTGAACTGCCAGCCCTCGAAGGCCATCAACATCCGGCCAAAATCATCCCACGTGATTTCTCGGCCATCGATCACGAGTAGTGGCGTGCGTTCCACCGCAGATTCGTCCCAATCGATACGTCCCCGAACCGTCTGTTCGGCTATCTGAAGCTCGTGACCAGCGTCAGTCAGGTACTTGACGGATAGTCTGCGACGGATTTTCTCGATGAGCCGGCCAAGCAAAGCCAGTAGATCCTCCTCGGGGTCGCCAACCATCTGGAATTGGTAGCCTGACGGGGTTCCATCGCGTAGCTCAAAAGCGTCCAGCGCGACGATATTTCCAAGAAGACGTACCTGGAAATGGAACTGGTGCGCTTCGCCGACACTATCAACAATCCCGATCGGCTCGAAGCGTACGTTCTCGAAATCATCCAGGCCGTTCAGCTTGGCCACCTCGGCATTGAAGCATCGACTGCAAAGTTGCCGGTATCCGCTGTCCATTCCGCCATAGGAGATGATGTCGTATCCGGCTGTGCTCTCGCCACAGCCTTCACATTGAATGGGGTCCATGTTGATCATCCGGTATGTTTTAAAGCGTCGTTGCCTTTGATTCTGGAAGTGCCACGAAGGCAAGGCAGTTCACCATGTTCAACGCCGCCAAGATGACGTACTTGTCGGTTTCCTCAGGCAGGATGCGCGCTGACCAGTTCGCGCTTTCCGACTGCACATAGGCGAGCAGTTCCTTCTCCGGGTGGCTCGCAAAATATTGCTGCATTGAGTCATCACGCAGGCGCTGGTTCAGGTCATCGGCAAAATGGATGATCGCGGTAAAGCGCCGCGACTGAATATCCAGGTCATCTTCTGAAATGATTGGCCAGACCCAGCCGGAGGCTTTCATTGCCTTGAAGCAAACGAACAGGATTTCCAAGGCGAATTCGACCTTCTGCATTGACACACCGAGTCGCGGCAACACCAACACGGAGCCCAGCAAGTTCGGCTGCTCACGGAATATCTCGTCGGCGAGCAACGCCTTCTGCTGCATGTCCATGCCCTGCAAAGCTATGATGGCGCTGACCAGTGCGTTTTGCGAGATTCGGCTCATTTCAGGTTTTCCTGACGATCGGCCGGCACAAACGGAATCAGCCCTTTTTCGTGGGCCATGCGCTGCAACTCGATGGGCGCCTGGCGTATATCCATCAACAGGCCGTTGACCTCCAGCATCCACACCATGGGGTTGTCGGCAAGCCGGCTGGGCAACGTCCATTCAGGTGAAAAGTAATCCATTCTGAGGACATCCCGGATGCCCTTGGATTTGTTCTGCCCGGTGCTCTGCGCGATGCCAAAAAATTCGAAGATCACTTTCGGCGGACAGTGCGGCGCCTGTGCCGAGTCATCCAGAAAATTGACACGGCCGACAGCATGCACGGCAGCAGCCGCCCAGACGCTTTCCTTGCCGGTGGATAGCGGCGAGGGGCGCTTTCGGGCCAGCGCACCGACAACGCGGTGAATCATCTGGCGATATTCCTCATTCAGGTAGCGAGCACAGAAAGGGTCGACGAGTGCTGTGATGCCGGCAAATTTCTCGGCCATGGCCTTGGGGATGCGTTCGGGCGAGGTCATGTGGATGGTGAAGTCGTTGGGAATGACGGCATTGTCATGGATCGACTCAGCTGGGCCAATCGGCTTGCGAGACGCTGCGATGTGATTTTTCAACCTTTGGTGGCAGCCTGATGCAGCACAAACATGCAGCACAACCGCGATTTCAGTCTTTTCCGCTGACCAGCGCAGTCGCTTCGGCCTCGCTGATCGTCTTCCACGGCAGAGGTACCAGACCGGCGACCTTCCCCATATATCGCCGATAGCGTTGGCCGTGATAGGCAATCAGCTTGCGCTCTTCCATCCTGGAGCCAACGATGAAGTAGGCGGTCATGACCAAGGCTGAGAGCAGCATTGCCGCGCTCATGTC
>JAGUXX010000102.1 GCA_020061585.1 Betaproteobacteria bacterium
CCTGGCTGCTGGCCAGCGGCCGGGCCGCCAGCCCGGAGTCCGCCATCGAACAGGTGCGCCGGGCGAGGCCCGCCATCGTGATAGGCGAACATCAACTCGACGCCCTGCGGGCCTGGTGGACGCGACATCAAATCGGCGCGGCGGGGCGATGAGCGGCAAGCGTGCAACACCACACTAGAGTGCTCGGCAAACTGATCTCCGGCCCTGGTGAGGTTGCATTGATGCTCGCTTTCGCGCAAATTTGCCGGCGCTCTTTTTTTCAACCAGGAGATATAGCCATGAACCTCTTTTCCAAGCGATTCCTTGCCACCAGTCTGTTGACCATTATGCCTGTCGCGGCCGGGTCGGCTGGCGCGGCCCAGACCGGGCTTTTCGACGAGCTGCTGGAAGCCAGCCTGAAGGACAAGAAGGGGGTGATGGTGTATGTCAATGGTCAGGCCATTGCCGGCCGGGTGACCCGGATAGACAGCGAAACCGTTGAACTCGCCTCGCGGGAGTACTCCCGCATCGTCGTCCGGCGCGAGCGGATCGATGCGGTGGCGGCCAACTGATCTGGCTGTGCCGTGCGACCCGACTCGCCCGATTCGTCCGAGTTGACGGCGCTGCCCGCCGCGTTACGCAGTTTGCTGGAGGCGGAACTGGCGGCGGGTAATCGCATCGCGGCCATCGAGCACGGTTTCCCGGCGCCGCCGGTGGGGTTGGTGGTGATCATGGAAAACGCGGTGAGCACGCGGCCGGAACATGCGGAGGATGGCCTGCATTTCCGGGAATGGCCGAACTGGCGGGGTTACAACGGCTATGCCGATGCGCGCGAGTTTTTCTTCGTGCTGAATCCGCCCCATGCACCGCCGCCCGATCCGGTGATGCGCTGGGATGCGGCGGGGGCCGCGCTTCACCCGTCCGCTACCCAGGAAGCGGCGATTGCGTCATCCGCCGCCGACGATGGAGATGCTGCCGGACTGCTGCGCCGCTTCGAACGGAGCATGGTCATCGACTACGAAAAATGGCATGACGGGATCGGCTACGACCTCGATGCGTTGGCGGCCATGGATCGCGACCAACGCGCCGCCGCCGAGGTGATGCTGCTTGCCAGGGGGATAGGCGATTGGCGAGATGCGCAGGCGCTTGCCTGGTTCGATACGCCGAGCAGCCGCAGCGCCTTGCGCGCGGCGCTGGAGCATGCGGATGCGCCGATTCGGCTGGCTGTGGCGCGCTATGCGCCGGAACTGGCGACGCCGGAAATCCGCGCCGCATCTCTGGTCTCGGCCCTGGGAACAGTGCGCGCTTTTGCCGGCCTGAGCCTGGCTTTGGCGGAAGCCGCCGAGTTTCATCCGCCCGAGGTGATGCAAGCGCTGTGGCATGGCGTGGCGGAACGGGAGGGCGATGTGGCGGTGCATTTCGCCGCCTTGCTGACCTATCTGCACGGTCAGGCGGATTCGATCTTCGATTGGGCGCAGCGGCCGTGGTTTCTGACGTTCAATACCGAGGACAAGGCGCGGCGGGCCGAGGCGGTGGAGGGCTTGCGCCGCCGTCTGGGCGTCTCTTGCATTGCGTCGAACAACCGCGCGACTGACGGAGCAGGCTGATGCCATCCGCCTGGCTCGCCAGTTCGCCCGATGCACTGACCCTGACTCAGGTGATACTCGCCATGCTGGTCCTGGGCTCCGGCGTCGGCATGCTGCTCAAACGGCTGGTCGCCAAGGGACGGCCGCATGCCGTCATCGACAACATCGTCATCCGGGTGCAAGCCTGGTGGGTGATCGCGGGCTTGCTCGGCGTGGCGTTTCTGGCTGGCGAGTGGGGCGTCTATCTGTTGTTCGGCGCCGCCGCCCTGCTGGCTCTGCGCGAGTACATGAGCGCCGGGGTGGCGCGGTTGTTTGACGCTGGACGGCTGGTTCGGGGCATGACGCTGTGCGTGCTGGGAATGTCCTTCGCGCCGGCGCTGCTGACCCTGGAACTGCCTGGTCATGCCGGTCGCGGCGGATTCCTGTTGATGTTTCTGTTGTTGGTGACCCAGATGAGCGACGTGTTCCAGTTCATCTGGGGCAAGTTGTGTGGACGGCATGCGCTGGCGCCGCGGATTTCGCCGTCGAAGACGCAGGAGGGCTTGCTGGGCGGGGTGTTGAGCGCCTCGGCGCTGGGCGCGGCGCTGGCCTGGATGACGCCGTTCTCGCCGTTGCAGGCGGCGCTGATGGCGTTGGGGGTTGCGTTGCTCGGCGTGGCCGGCGGCTTGCTGCTGTCGGCCGAGAAGCGGCGGCGCGGCATCAAGGATTGGGGAACGCTGGTGTCCGGCCACGGCGGGGTGCTGGATAGGCTGGATTCGCTTTGCCTGTCGGCGCCGGGATTTTATGCGGCGCTGTGGCTGGGCTGGGGCTAAGCTTGTGGTCATTGCCGCAACCGAAACGTCGGGCTTGATCGAACCAAGCAGGTTTGATACACAGTCGCCGCAGCGTCGTGTCATCCATGCTTTTCGCTCTGAGAGGCCCATGTTCATGGCTGTACTTTCAAACTCCCGCCGCTGCCTGGGCTGCTTCCTTGTGGCAGTCTTGCTGGTCTGCGGCATGCTGGCCGCACCGGCCCGGGCCGCGACCGACTTCGGGCCGTTCCTGGCGGATTTCCGCCAGGCCTTGGCCCGGGATGACGGCGCTCGGATAGCCGCCATGACCCACTTGCCTTTCCTGTTCGAGGGGCAAGCGCTGGACCGGCGCGGATTCCTGCAACGCTATCCGCGCTTGTTCGACGCGCCCACCCGTCGTTGCATGGCACGCGCCAAGCCCATCGAGGAAGACGGCGCCAGGGTGATTTTCTGCCGGCCTTACGCCTTCTACTTCCGTCCGGTGCAAGGGGCGTGGCGGCTGGTGGAGTTCGGCGCCGACGGCGAGGACATGCCGTGAATCGTTTGCCTTCGCTGATGCTGGGGCCGGAGCTGTTCTGGCTGCTGGTCTATGGCGTCACGCTGGGGCTGGCCCGCCTCAACCTGCCGCCCAGCGAAGCGGGCAATGCCTGGCTGGAGCGCCTGGCCTGGCTACTGCCCCTGGTGGCGATTCCCGCCGCCTTTGTCTGGACGTTCGGTTTCATGGCACCGGGGCTATCCCGGTTCTGGCTGTCGATCCGCCTGACCCTGGCCTGCCTGGTGGGCCTCAATGTCTGTTTGTTCCACCTCGCGGACGCCATCGATTACCAGGACACCCGCAATGCCGGCGTGCTGGGCGTCTGGATGATGGGTTTTCTGGCCGGCCTGCTGGCCTTCGCCGGTTCCGCCATCGTCGTGGCCGTGATCGGATGGAAAGGGCGATAGGCGTGATCCTCGCCTTCCTGAAAGCCAACCCCGGCCTGGCGATTTCCGGCGGCCTGCTGGTGATGGGGCTGCTGGTTTCGCTGCTGTTCGTGTTCATCCTGCGCCAGGCGGGACAATCGCCGCGGCCCATCGCTTTTTTCCTGGGTTTCTTCCTGATCGTGGTACTGCCGCAGTTCGTCTACCACCTGAGCCAGGCCCAGCGGCCCAGCCCGGCTCCGATCGTCCCGACCGCTCCGACCGCCTCCGGTTGGGAGGCCGCCTGGGCGCACGATCAGGGCCGTTTCCTGTACCCGGAACAGTTGTTCGGCCCGCGTGCGGAGGCCCCGCTGATCCGCGATGCCCGGGCCATTTTTCCGGATTTCCTGAGCGCGGCCCAGGCTGCCCAGATGGCCATGTTCCCCAGCGGCAACACCCTGCTGGCGGCACGCTTCGCCGACCTGGACGCGGCCACGGCGGCGCTGCGCGGCTATCTGGTCCAATTCGACGTGACCATGGCCGGGGGCGATCTGGCCCAGGGGCTGGTGCTGCCGCGCGGCACGGTGGGCGACATGGCCCGCATCCGCCTGACCGGTCCATTGCTGATGGTCTGGACCGCCCCCGACGCTGGCGGCTTGGCGGCATTCAGCGACGGCTGGTCGCCTGGCGTGGATAGCGCGTCAACCCCGGCCCAGACCAGCAACGTCTACATCGACCCGCTTACCAGGCAGCCGGCGATGTGGCTGTTTCTGTTCGTCAATGTGATTCTGGCGGTGGTGTTCTTCTTCAAGGGCGCGATCTGGGCCACCCGCACCTCGGCGCCGGACCACGTGGCGCCCCTGGCCCGGGCTGAACTTTCCAGCCGGCTGCTGGCGATCAACGCGTTGGACGTACCCATGCTGGTGAGCGCCAGTCCGGACGGCCGCACGCTGGTGGTGGACTGGCGCTTCGCCGATGCCCGCTGGCTCGATCTGGCCCGCGCCCACCTGTTGCGGCGTCAGCACCGGCTGGTGCTGGACCTGGACGAAGCTGAACACAAAGTGCGGGTGCGGGAATACTGGCGCGACCTGGAAGCTTCCCTGGGTGCGGACGGCGCCCGGATGGCGTGGCGGATGGGCCAGGGCATCACCTTCTTCCAGCATGAACACCAGCGGGTCTTCGGCCTGCAATTCGACCGGACCGGTCGCCCCCAGCCGCAACTCAGCTATGCCTACCGCTTCAACCTCCAGGAGCTGCGCCAGCCCTTCCAGCAGGCGGTATTGCAAGCTGGCTGGACCTGGCAACCGGTGCTGCTGGATGCCCCGGCTGGCCTGCGCTGGTTGACGGAGTAACGCCCATGGACGACAAACATTGGTGGCAACGGGCTCTGGCCCTGGAAAGCGAGGACCGAATGAGCGAGGCCGAACAGTTGATCCAGGACGCGATTCCCAACCTCTACGCCGCTGCCAGCGTGGCCGAGCTATACGCCCAGCGCCTGCTGCGCCTGCGCCAGGCGGGTGATCTGGATGGCGCCAGACAGGCTTTTCGCGATGCCGAGCGCTGGATTCATTACTACGCCAGCCAGGCCACCAGCGGTGGCGAAGGCCTGGCCCTGTCCCGCGAGCGAGACGCCTTTCTTCAGGGGCTGACCGCCGCCTTGGGGGAGGCGCCGGCGCGGTAAACGGGCACTGACCCGGGCGGCAAAGCAACAGTAGGGTGCGCCGCGCGCACCAACCACCGTTGGCGCCCCGCGCGGCGCCCTACAAAATCTCCAGACTTCCGCGACCGGCAGGCGTTGATCGTTCAGGGCAAATTTGTTCTGCTCGAAAACGCCGTCATCCCGGCGAAAGCCGTGATCCAGATTTCACCCTCAAATTAGTTGTTAACGGTTGATTGGATGATCGCTCTGGATTACGGCTTACAACCGCCGGAATGACGAATAATCAACGGCGTACCGTCAGAACAAAATTGCCCTGGTTGATCGTTCAGCCGCGCTTGCGCAACCAGCCGATCAGCAGGCCCAGGGCGATGCCGCCGACGGCGCCGCCGATGCCGGTTTTCCAGGCGGCGGAGGTGGCTTCATCGATCAGCTCGTTGGTGAACACATTGGCCGACAGGTGCAGCGCGGCGACTCTCCATTGACCGTCCCGCTTGACCGAGGTGGAGGACCAGTTGGAGCTGAGTTCGAACGGTTTGCGGGCGACCGGGAAGAAACTGTCGCGCATGCTGCCGTCGGCGATCGCGACATCGCCGAAGAAGCGGGCGTGGGCGCCGATCTTGGCGGCGGTGGTGTATTTGTCGAGGATGCGCTCCGGGCCTTTGACCATGCGCTGGTAGTAAGCGCGAATTTCGTCATGGCCGCGCGAGACTTCGCCGTTGAGCCAGGTGACGGTGGCGTCCGGCGTCATCTGCGCCACCATGCGCTCCACATCCTGATCGTTGATGCCGGCTTCGATTTCGTGAAACACCTGGATCAACGCTTCCCGGTCGGCGGCATGCGGGTCGCCGGCGTCGGCCAGCGCGTGGGGCATGATCGGCAGCGTGCAAAACAGCAGCAAGGACAGCATGGGTTTCATCGCGGTCTCCTGGTGGTCATCTTGAAGGGGGTTTACCGTAACTGCGCATAGGCCAGTACCGCCAGCAACACGGCGATGATCGCCAGCCAGCGGTTGCGCGCCTGCTGCTGCGCCAGCATCACATTGATGCCGCTTTCGAGTTTTTCCAGGCGGTCGACGCGCAGCGCCTGATGCGCCAGACGCGGCAGTTGCGGCAACACCGCGCCCCAGTACGGCGCTTCTTCCTTGATCGTGCGCAGCCAGCCGCGCCAGCCGATCTGTTCGCTCATCCAGCGTTCCAGGAACGGTTTGGCGGTCGACCACAAATCCAGTTCCGGGTCGAGCTGGCGGCCCAGACCTTCGATGTTGAGCAGGGTCTTTTGCAACATCACCAGTTGCGGCTGGATTTCCATGCCGAAGCGGCGCGAGGTCTGGAACAGGCGCAGCAGCACCTTGCCGAAGGCGATTTCCTTCAGCGGCCGGTCGAACACCGGTTCGCAGACGGCGCGGATGGCGGCTTCGAATTCATCGGCGCGGGTGTCGGATGGCACCCAGCCGGCGTCGAGGTGGGCGCGCGCGACTTTCTTGTAGTCGCGCTGGAAGAAGGCGAGAAAGTTCTGCGCCAGATAGTTTTTGTCGGTTTCGTTCAAGGTGCCCATGATGCCGAAATCGAGCGCGATGTATTTGCCCTGGTCGGTCACCAGCACATTGCCGGGGTGCATGTCGGCGTGGAAGAAACCGTCGCGGAACACCTGGGTGAAGAAGATTTCGACGCCGGCGCGCGCCAGCCTGGGGACATCGACGCCGCGGCGGCGCAGTTCGTCGAGCTGGGAGATCGGCAGGCCGGTCATCCAGGTCATCACCATGACTTCCGACGTGCAGTAGTCCCATTCCACCTGCGGCACGGCGAGCAGCGGCGAGTCGGCGAAATTGCGGTGCAGTTGCGAGCAGTTGGCGGCTTCGCGAATCAGGTCGAGTTCGTCGTCGAGATGCTTGGCGAACTCGGCCACCACTTCGCGCGGCTTCAGCCGCCGACCGTCCCACCACAGGCGTTCGATCAGACCAGCGATGGCGTAGAGAATCTGGACGTCATGACCGATGACCTTCTGGATGTTCGGGCGCAGCACTTTGACCGCCACTTGTTCGCCGGTTTTCAACGTCGCACGATGCACTTGAGCGATCGAGGCGGAGGCAATCGGCGTGTCCTCGAATTCGGCGAACACCTCGGCGGCGTCGCGGCCGTAGGCGCGCTTGATCACCGCCAGCGCCTGGGCGCTGGGGAACGGCGGCACGCGATCCTGCAGTCTGGCCAATTCGTCGGCCAGGTCGGCGGGGATCATGTCGCGCCGGGTCGACAGCACCTGGCCGAACTTGACGAAGATCGGGCCCAGCGATTCCAGCGCCAGCCGCAGCCGCTCGCCGCGCGGGCGGTCGAGTTGAAACACGAAGGCGCGCCAGAAAAACAGCGCCTGCACCAGCCAGCGCACCAGCTTGACCCGCTCGTGACCGAGAAAGAATTCATCCAGCCCGTAGCGAGCGGCGGTGTAGAAAATGCGCAGGATGCGGAAGAAGTACATCGAGTCAGGCTGCGTAACGCTGAATTTCGACTTCCACATGCCTGGAGCAGGCTTGCTCGGCAGTCATGAACACCCGGCGAGTAGTCACTTCGTCGAGAAAGTACTCACCGCAGTCCTCGCAAATCTCGGCCGGAACATCCCGAATGACGATCACGCTTCCATCACGTTCGAGGGTGACCGTGGTTTTTCCAGGGTGGGTTTCACCGGTTTTACACAGACTGCATTTCATGATTTTTTCCTCGATTTGAAGGTGGCATCCCAAAGCAGCGGGTCAGGTCGGTAAACCGTAATGACCTGACAGGCGGCGCTGAGCGGATCCTTCGCGATAACTGCGTGGACTGGCTTGTCCTCGAACCAACCCAACATCAACACACTTGGATAAGGTTGGTCATCAGCATATGAGGCGATGATTTCTCCCTTGTCGAGCAAAACTGACAATGCATCCGGTGGAATACCGCGTTGAAACATGCGTTCCAAGGCGTGACGTGAAAAATGCACTGAATGACATGTCATGCCTGCTGGCTCGGATTTCATTTTTGCCGTGCTTCAAACAACCGCAGCCGTGCATCCAGTCTGTCCACATCTTCGCGCAGCGCATCGACATCGTTGATAAAGGCGCGCGAGGCGGCCGGCTCGGCCAATATGGCCTGCTCGAACACCGCGTATTCGACCAGATTGGCGCCGGCGTCGTCGTGCGCCTGCCGGCGCCAGGCGAGCATGCCGCGCAGGAATTGATCGACCCGGCTGGCGGCGATGTTGCCGAGATAGGGGCGCAGCGCCAGCACCCAGTCGAAGTCGGCCAGCGCGCCGGAAATGTCGCTGGCGAACAGTCCGTCGCCTTCGACGTGAAACAGGTCGGCCAGCTTGCCGTTGCCCAGCAGCAGCGGCAGGGCGCTGGGCAGCGGCGTCAGGATCAGCGCCGGCAAGGCTGCCTCCGGATCGGTGTGCGGCGCAAAGCGGCCGTTTTCATCCAGCGTCAGATCGATCGGCAGCGCCGGTAACGCCAGCCGCACGGTTTTGCCGACATGGCGTTGCAAGCGGCTCAGTGCCGCCGGTTGGGCATCGAGCAGCGCATTGAATGCGGCCGCCAGCGGGGCAGACAGCGAGAGTTCAGGGAAGGCGGAAGGCATCGGCCGATTTTATCTCGGATAATCGAGTCAGAAAGAACCAACCCTCAGGAACCCGCATGCTTATTTCAGGAAAACCGACCCGCACCATCTGGCGGGGTGATGCCGCCAACCCGGATGCGGTGTGCATCATCGACCAGACCCGCTTGCCGCATGAATTCGTGCCGCGCAGCCTGACCACGCTGGACGATGCGGCGGAAGCGATCAGCGTGATGCGGGTGCGGGGCGCGCCGTTGATCGGGGCGACCGCCGCCTATGGCCTGGCGCTGGCGGCGCTGCAAGCGGTCGATGCGGAGGCGTTGCAGTCGGCTGGCGCGCGGCTGATC
>JAGUXX010000315.1 GCA_020061585.1 Betaproteobacteria bacterium
GTGCCCGTCGGCTCCCGCTTTTTTATTATCAGATCTCGCGGCGCGTCACACCCGGCTTTCATCTTCGGGGGCGAGCCAGGGGATCATGATTGGTTAGATGGAAACGCAGCACCCTTAGGAAGCATCCTGCCGTAAATCAACCTGTCGTAAATCAATCATATTGGGAGTGTAAAATGATTCTGAAGCAAATCACCTTGGCAATAGCTGCCACCTTGGTCACCCCAGCTGTACTTGCCAACATCGCACCGGAAGGCATTCCCGGCGTGCATAAAATCGTCCTGTCCGGCACCTCTCGTACCGATGAGTTCATCGAGAGCGCGGTGAAGGAAATGCTCGACCCCGCATCCATCAAGACCTACCGCGACAATAGTCTGTCCTCCGCCTTCAGGCATCGCGCCTGGTTCGGCTATGTCAAGAGCATGACCCCCGGTGTCAGCCCCGGCACACCGATCCTGTTCGTCAAGCGTTCCACGGGTGACTCGTTCTGGGGTGTCGACCCGGTCGCGCGCGCTTCCCGTATCGAGTCGCTAGATTTCTCCGCCTGCACCCTGGGTGGCGCCGCCGCTGGTGATGCCGACAAGGTGTACGACTATTTCTGCCCGACCAAAGGCCTGGACCCGGCAAGTAGCAACTTCGCCAACCCAGGGATAAACAACGGCGTGGTCAGTGACTTCGGCGTCTCCGATGTGTCGCCCTTGCTATTCAAGGCACCCTACAACGTCGAGTATTACCGAACCCAATTGAGTGATGCTGAGGTCGCCAAGTTGACCATCATGCCGTTCATGATGCAGATGATGGGCCTGGCGGTCACCGATTCAGTTCCGTTGTCCACCGTAATCTCCCGTGCCGACTACGGCAACATGCTGATGGGCAATGTCGCCGACTGGAGCCAGATCTACGACAAGGACTTCGACGGCACCAACGACTTCGACGGCAGTGCCGTGTCCGGCAACAACCAGGTGGTGGTCTGCCGCCGCAGCAATGGCTCCGGCACTCAAGCGGCATACAACTGGTACTTCAACAACTTCCCGTGCGAGTTGGCTTTCGGCGGTTCCCAGGCCCCGTCGACGATGTATGCCGACAACGCCAGCGGCATCAGTGGCGGCCCGGGTACCAGTTCGATCAAACCGTTCATCATCGATCCGACCGCCGGCTTCACCGTGGTCAACAACCCCACTTCCGGCGATGTGCGCAACTGCTTGAAGAACGCACAGAACAACACCGACCATCTGATCCTCTCCGATGATTTCCGTTGGTACAAGATCCAGTTCAGCAACTCCACCAATCCGTTCAAAGCCATAGGTGTGTTGGAGGCCGACAGCTACGGCAAAGAAAGCGGCTGGACCTTCCGCAACATCTACGGCGCCGGCAGCTTTTCTCCCTTCACCCAGACCGCTTCCGTCGGCGCCACCGGCATCGCCCCGTCCAAGGCCAATCTGTTGACCGGCGCCTGGGAGTTCGCGGTCGAGCTGACTTTGCAATATCGCAACGCTAATGTCATCAACCCGCAGGGCGATGTCATCACCCCGCCGACCGGCGTTAAGTATGGCTTCGTAATTGATCTGATGCGGCGTGCCACATACCCTCCAAAGTTCGACTCGAATAGCATGAGGAACGCCTATGCTGCACTGCCTTCTGGCTACAACTATTTTGGTTACTTTCCGTACGACCCTGCCCACTCACAACACACCGCGTTGGGCAACCATCCAGGCAATATGTGCCAACCGATGATGCGCTCGTACTGATTGTTGGGTAACGGTCTGGGCGTTCAAGCAAAGGTGAAGCTACTATAGCCGATGCCGGCATTCGCGCCGGCGGCAATCTGACCATCGCCGCCGAACGGGTGGTGGGGGCGGACAACATTCAGGTCGGCGGCATTTCCACTGGCGTACCGGTGGCCGACACCGGAAACCTTTCGAGCAGTCTGGCCGGCGTCAACGTGCTCCCGGATGCCACTGGTGACGCCGGCAAATCGGTCGCGGGCGCGGTCAGGGATGACAACGAAAAGCAAACCGAGGAAGCCAGACAGGTGCTCGCGGCATTCAAACCGACCTTCATCAGCGTCGAGGTGCTGAGCTATGGCGACGGCGCGGGCAGCGCCGGCGATCAGATTGATGAAGTGGAGAAGAAGCGGCGCGAGGAGGAACAGCGGAGAAAAGACGGCCGCCAGGGATAAGGGGGTAGGCGGCAAACCTTTGCCGACGATCCCCTCGTGGCGGGGGTTCGCCGCCTGTCGGTGCAAAGGCGGTTAGATGTTGGATCGGCGGCAAGGGGTTGCCGCCCTACGGCTGGTAAGCGCGTCGTAGGTCGGCAATCCTTTGCCGACGATCCCCTCGCGGCGAGGGTTCGCCGCCTGTCGGTGCAAAGGCAGATAGATGTTGGACCGGCGGCAAGGGGTTGCCGCCCTACGGCTGGTAAGTGCGTCGTAGGTCGGCAATCCTTTGCCGCCTGTCGGTGCAAAGGCGGTTAGATGTTGGATAGGCGGCAAGGGGTTGCCGCCCTACGGTTGGTAAGCGCGTCGTAGGTCGGCAATCCTTTGCCGACGATCCACCTCGCGGCGTGGGGTCGCCGCCTGTCGGCGCAAAGGCAGATAGATGTTGGACCGGCGGCAAGGGGTTGCCGCCCTACGGTTGGTAAGCGCAGCGGAAACAGCCCATTAATTTCGCGGACTCACAATGAAGACACTCACCGATCAATCGCTTTTCGAGCAGGCCATCGGCCTGCATCAGCGCGGTATTCTGCGCGAGGCCGCCGGCCTGTATCGGCAGGTGGTTCGCCTGCGTCCCGATCATGTCGCGGCGAGCGCCAACCTGGGCGTGATCTTCTGCCAGATGGGCGACCTGGAGAGCGCGGTGCCCTATCTGCTGAACGCCGCGCAACTGGACCCGAGCCATGCCGAGGTCCAATACAACCTCGGCAAGGCATTTCAGGATCTGGGCCGGCTCGATGAGGCGGCGGCCTGTTACCGGCGCACGCTGGAATTGCAAGCAGGCAACCGCAAGGCCAAGTTGAATCTGGCGGTGGTTCTGAAAAACCTGGGCGAGGCGGAGCTCGCCATCGTGCTTTGCCAGCAACTGCTGAAACTGGACGCCGGTGATCACAGCGCCTGGGTTGTGCTCGGCAATGCCTTCAATGAAATGGGCCAACTGGAATCCGCCGTCGACTGCTATCGGCAAGCGCTGGAATATCCGAACTGCGCGAATCCGCATGAGGCGTTGAACAATCTGGGGATCGCGTTGACCGGTTTGGGACGTGACGCCGACGCCATCGACTGCTACCGCCAGGCGCTGGAGATGCAACCCGATTTCTTCCAGGCGCAGAGCAATCTTTTGTATGCGCTGAATTTCTTTGCCGAGCAGTCGCCGCGACACCTGTTGGCGGAGGCGCGCCATTTCGGCTCCTTGGTGACGGCCCGGGCGGACCCCTATCGAACCTGGAACACCGCGCGCGCGCCGGAAAAGCGGCTGCGCATCGGTTTGGTGACCGGCGACTTGCGCAACCATTCCGTTGGCTATTTTCTCGAAGGGCTGATCGCCTCGATCGCGCCCGACGCGGTTGAGTTGTTCGCTTACGTGACCCACTATCGGGATGACGAGCTGACCGAGCGGGTCAAACCGTTTTTTGCCGGCTGGGTGCGCGCCATCGGCCTCGGCGACGCGGCGTTGGCGAAGCGCATCCATGATGACGGCATCGATATCTTGATCGACCTGTCCGGCCACACCGCATCCACCCGCCTACCCATGTTCGCCTGGAAGCCGGCGCCGGTGCAGGTTTCCTGGCTGGGCTACCTGGGCACCACGGGCTTGTCGGCGATGGACTATCTGTTGGCCGATCCGCATGCCGTGCCGCCGGGCGAGGAGCAACAGTTCGCCGAGACGGTATGGCGGCTCCCGGAGATCTATCTGTGCTTCAAACCGCCCGCCAGCGGTCCGGATGCGGGTGCGCCGCCGGCGCTGAATCATGCCGCCGTCACCTTCGGCTGCTTCAACAATCTGGCCAAGATCAACGATGCGGTGGTGGCTTGCTGGTGCCGGATTCTCACGGCGACGCCAAACAGCCGCCTGCTGCTCAAATCCAGGCAACTGGGCGATGAGACCGCGCGGCGGAACCTGCTCGACAGATTCGCCCAGCGCGGCGTCGATGCGGAGCGGCTGCTGCTGGCAAGCTGGGCGTCCAGCCGGGACGATCATCTGGGCGCCTACCAGCAAGTCGACATCGCGCTCGATCCCTTTCCTTATCCCGGAATTACCACCACGGTGGAAAGCCTGTGGATGGGCGTGCCGGTGTTGACGTTGAAGGGCGACCGCTTCATCGGCCATCAGGGCGAGACGATCCTGCGTAACGTCGGATTGCCGGATTGGATCGCGCTTGATCAGGACGACTATGTCGCCAAGGCGCTGGGGTTCGCGGCTGATCTGGGCGCGCTCTCGGCGTTGCGCGCGCGGCTGCGCGGACAACTGCTGGCCTCGCCGGTTTGCGATGCGCCACGCTTTGCCCGCCACTTCGAGGCGGCGCTGCGCGGCATGTGGAAGCAGTGGTGCGGGGAGCGGCAGTTGCAGGGCGCATTCCCCGCAATGGGGACGCCGGATTCGTAAGCGCTGAAGCGCCAACGACTCCGCTGTCCCCGCAAGGGGGACGCCGGATTCGTAAGCGCTGAAGCGCCAACGACTCCGCTGTCCCCGCAGGGGGGACGCCGGATTCGTAAGCGCTGAAGCGCTAACGACTCCGCTGTCCCATGCCGCTGGTCGTGCTGGAGACGGCCGCATGAGCCGAACGGCTCATACGCGCTTAACTGCGCTGTAACAGCGTCCCCCCAGAATTTCAATCTTTGAACGCAGCCGAACTTTTCCAATGATGCGCATCCTGCTTGCCCTGCTGATTTTGCTGACGGTTTTTCCCGCACAAGCCTGGTGGAACGATACGTGGACCGTGCGCAAAGCCATCACGCTCAACACCGCCAGCGACGGCGCCGACCTCAAGGAAGGCCTTGCCGATGTGCCGGTGCTGGTGCGCCTGCATACCGGCAACTTCGATTTCATTTCGGCCAGGGAGGATGGCGCGGATCTTCGGTTTATCGCGGAAGACGACATGACGCCACTCAAGTTTCATGTCGAGAAGTACGACTCGCTCAACGAAGTCGCGCTGGTCTGGGTGCAGGTGCCCAAACTGCAGCCGGGCAACAACACGCAGAAAATCTGGCTGTATGCGGGCAACGATGAAGCGGTTGTCGCCAGTGATGAGCCAGGTAGCTACGACGTGCGGCAGACCGGCGTCTGGCATTTCGGCGAAGTCGGCGGGGCGCCGCGGGATGCGACCGGCTATGCCAATCATGCCGCCGAATTTACCGGTGCGCGTGTCGCGGGTGCGGTGATTGGCGGCGGGGTGGCTTTCGATGGGCAGAATACGCTGGAGATTCCGGCGACCCCCTCGCTGAACACGACCGCCGCCGGTGGGTTTACCTTTTCGGTCTGGCTGAAGCCGGCCAGCGCCGATCAGAACGCGGTGCTGTTCTCGCGGCAGGACGCGGGTAAGCGCTTCACGGTCGGTCTGGAGATGGGCAAGTTGTATGCGGCGGTTGCCGATGGCGCCTTGGAGACTCGCAGCACATTGGCGGAATTGAATGCCGGGGCCTGGAACCATGTCGCGGTGGTGGCGGCGCAAAATCTGCTGCTGTACGTCAACGGATATCCGGCCGGCGAAGCCGCCGTGGCCAGTCCGGACCTGGCGGGGGCGATCAGCATCGGTCAGGGTTATGTCGGCGAACTGGATGAGTTGAACCTGGCGAATGTGCCGCGTGCCGCTGACTGGATCAAGGCCTTAGCGGTGGGGCAGGGCGGGGAGGCCAAGCTGACCGTCATTGGCGAGGATGAGCTCGGCGAGGGCGGCGGCGAGGCTTCCTACTTCGGCGTTATTCTGAAAAATGTGACGCTGGACGGTTGGGTTGTCATCGTGATCCTGATGGTCATGCTGGGTATCAGCGCGATGGTGATGGTGACGAAGGCGATGGTGATCGGCAAGACCGCCAAGGCCAACCGACAGTTCATGGAAGCGTTTCACTCGCTCAAAACCGGAGAAACCGCCGCGCTGGACGCCGATGACAATCCCGAGGACGCTGATCTGAAGGACGCGGGCCTGGCTTCGGTGATGTTTGGTCATCATGACCATTTTCAGAATTCCAGCCTTTACCGTATCTATCACGCGGGTATTCAGGAAGTGAAGAAACGCGTGGGCGAACGCTCCAATGTGGAACTTTCGCCGCAAGCCTTGGACTCCATTCGCGCCACCCTCGACGGCACTTTGGTGCGAGAAAACCAGAAGCTCAACAACTTGATGGTGCTGTTGACGATCGCCATTTCCGGCGGACCGTTCCTTGGCCTGTTGGGCACCGTGATCGGCGTGATGATTACCTTCGCCGCGATTGCCGCGACTGGCGATGTCAATGTGGCGGCGATCGCGCCAGGCATCGCGGCGGCGCTGGTGGCGACGGCGGCCGGGGTTGGCGTGGCGATTCCCTCACTGTTCGGCTACAACTATCTGGGTTCACGCATCAAGTCGATCGGCGCCGATATGCATGTGTTCGTTGATGAATACATCGCCAAAATCGCCGAAACCTATAGCCGGGATGCCTGACCATGGCTGAACTGCGCGAAGACAATGAGCCGTATGACGACATCAACATCACGCCTATGCTGGATCTGGCTTATGTGCTGTTGGTGATCTTCATCATCATGACCACGGCCACCGTGCAGGGTATCGAGGTCAATCTGCCGAAAGCCAGCGCGACGCCCAGCCTGGGCAAGCCGAAGACCAAAGCGGTCACCATCGACGCCAATGGGCAGATTTATCTCGATACCTACCCGGTCACCCTGAGCGAACTGGAAACCCGATTGCGCGGCTTCAAGGCGATCACCCCGGACTTGCCGGTGGTGATCAAGGGCGATTCGAAGATCGCCTATGAAAAAGTGATCGAAGTCATGGACTTGTGCGGTCGCCTCGATATCACCCAGTTGGGTCTGGTTACTCAGAAATTGGTCAAGTAGCAGTATGTCCGGCAAAAGGAAATCCCTGCGCAGTCGGCTTCCGTTAATCGCCGGCCTTAGCTTCATGGCGCTGTTCACTTTTGGCGTGATCTGGCTGGTGAAGGGGTTTATTGACAACTCGGAAGCGCCGGAAAAACCACGCGTACAAAGAATTTCTCTGGTCAAGCCGCCGCCTCCGAAGCCGGAGGAGAAACTGCCCGAGCCGGAGAAGATGGAGCAGGAACAACCCAAGCTGGAAGAGGTGCAACTGGATACGCCGCCGACGCCTGATCAGCCTCAGGATGACGGGCCGCCACCCGGTGAGCAGCTCGGTCTGGATTCGGACGGCAGCGCCGGCAGCGATGGCTTTGGCCTGGCGGCGCGCAGGGGTGGCCGTGACATCACAACCTTGGGCGGCGGCGGGGATCGGATGGCATGGTATTCCAAGCGGCTGTCACGCCAATTGGAGGATGAGTTGAAGCGCGCCAAGGCGTTGCAGGGCAAGGATTATCAGGTTGTCGCGCAACTCTGGTTTGACGTTGGCGGCAGTGTCACCCGAGTGCGGATGGACAAGGGCAGCGGCAGCACGGAACTGGACGAGGCGCTGCGCCATGAGTTGCTGAGTGTGACCCTGCGCGAGCCGCTGCCGGAGGATATGCCGCAACCCGTGAAACTGCGCGTGGTGTCGCGATGAGTGAGCTGTACCTGGCCGACGCTTTTATCGATTTGAAATGAAGACGAAGATATGAAACGCACGCACATCAAACCCCTGGTCCTGGCGCTTGCCCTGGTCGCCGCTTCGCCGGCCAACGCGGATGAACGACAGCAGCTCGAAGCGCTGCGCGCCACTACGTTTGCGATTCTCGATGCGCTGGTGGAGAAGGGCATACTGACCGACGAGGTCGCCAAGACGCTGGTCAAGCAGGCCGAGGCCAAAGGCCAGGAAGCGGCCGCGGCTACCAAGGCCGATTCCGGGGTGGTACGGGTGCGGCACGTTCCCGAATCGGTCAAGAAAGAGATACGCGAACACTTACGCCAGGAGATCGTGGCCCAGGCCAAGACCGAGCGCTGGGGCGACGTGAATGCGGTGCCCGAGTGGGTGGATAGGCTGAAATGGGAAGGCGATATTCGGGTGCGGCAGCAGAGCGATATGTTCGATAGCGGAAATCTGAAGGGCCAACTGGGCATTAGCCAATACCAGTTTGCCGGCATCAATCTCAACAATGCGGAAGAAGATCGTGATCGGCTCCGGGTGCGTGCCCGGCTGGGGCTTACGGCCAAACTGTCGACGACTGTTTCCAGCGGTTTTCGGTTGAGCACCGGTAACACCTCGGATCCGGTTTCCACCAACCAGACTTTGGGCAATACCGCCAACAAATATTCTTTGATGATTGATCGAGCGTTTCTGAAAATGGAACCTTGGGAATGGCTGGGCGTGTCCGGCGGTCGCATTCCCAATCCGTTCTTCAGCACCGATCTGGTCTGGGATGACGACCTCAATTTCGAAGGCATCGCCGCCACATTCCAGCCGCTGGCGCGCAGCCAGACGGCAACGCTCAAACCGTTTACGACGCTGGGCTTTTTCCCCCTACAGGAAATCGAAAGTTCACCCAACAATCTGGCCAAGGACAAGTGGCTGTATGGCGCGCAAGTCGGCGTTGATTGGACGCCCAGCCTGAATGCGCGTTGGCGCGTTGGCTTGGCTTATTACGATTACAGAAACATAACAGGTGTTGCCGATACGATTTTGGATGGCAAGGCGCCTTATTCGAGCACCGCGCCGCAGTTCCGGCAGAAAGGCAATTCGGTCTTCGATATCAGCGAAGACAGCTCTGGTCAGTTTGGTCTGGCGGCCAAATATCGTTTGGCCAACCTGACCGCGACCGTCGATCTGGCGCATTTTGACCCGCTGCACATCATCGTCAGCGGCGATGTCGTAAAAAATATCGGCTACGAAAGCGGCAACACAGCCGCCCGAATGAATAGCCCTGGCTATGAAGCAAAAACGCTGGGTTGGCAAGGCCGCGTCGCCGTAGGCATGCGCGACATGCGCCAACGGCACAACTGGCAGGCCTATCTGGGCTACCGTTACCTTGAACGCGATGCGGTTCTGGATGCTTTCACCGATTCCGATTTCCGCCTGGGCGGCACCGATGCAAAAGGCTATTTCCTGGGCGGGATGTATGCGCTTGAAAGCAATACCTGGCTGAGCGCGAAGTGGCTTTCGGCCGATGAAATTGACGGGCTGCCTTTCAGCGTCGATGTCTTGCAGGTTGATTTGAATGCCAAGTTCTAAACCGGCCGCATTCGCCAACTCGTATCCGTCCTTCGCTTTGCCGGGATGGCTGGGCGTGATTTTGCTGTTCTGGATGTCGACTGTGCCAACACACGCCTTTGAACTGGATCGCGATGAGTGGTTGCAGACGCCGCCGCCGCTGTATTTCGAGCGGGATGCGCGTCCGCGTTACCAGCCGCTGGATTTTTCCCGCATCGGCATGTCCGCCAACGAGCAACTCCCCGTCTATGCCGGGCCTGAGCAGCGCGCGCTGATTGAAGCCGCGGAAAAGGGCAATCGAACACAGTTGGAAATACTGCTTAAAGTCGGCATCAATCCGAATGCCGTAACGGGTCCATGGGACAAAAGCGCGTTGATTTACGCCGTGGGTAACGGGGATGTGGAAATGGTTCGTGTCCTGCTCGATGCGGGGGCTTATCCGAACCAGAAAGCCGGTGGTTATACGCCGCTGGGGTTGGCGGCGAAGAAAGGACATGCCCGTATTGCCGAACTATTGTTGCGCGCGGGCGCCTATCCCGACCTCAAGAGCAATGACGGCAATACGCCGTTGTTTCTGGCCGCGCGTTTCGACCATGCCGATGTCATCCGCGTGTTGCTGCCGTTCAAGCCGGATTTCCGCATACATAACAAGGGTTTCATCGAGCCGATGGAATTCAATATGTTCGTTTTGTCCGAACGACCCTATTTCGCCAAGATCGACCTCAATGTCTACGATTACAACGGCATTACCGCGCTGGGCGTGGCGGCATTGGAAAACAATGTCGCATCGTTGAAGCTGCTGCTGGAAGGGGGGGCGGAGGTCGGATATCTGGATCGCGGCAATCTGCCGGCGATTTTCTTCGCGATATTTCGCACCCATCGCGCGGCGACTGACCTGCTGCTCGCGCATGGCGCGGATCCCGGCGTGTTGAGCACCAATTACTGAGGGGAAATGCCATGTTTCGTCGTACCGCCTTTCCGCTGCTTTGTTTGTTGTTGATTTGTTTTGAGGCAAGCGCCAACAACGACCGCGTCGCCAGCCGCGAGCGCGAAATGTTGCGACGCGCCCAGCAACAGCTTCAGCAAGTCCAAGGTCAGGTTTCAACCTTGGAGCAGGAGAAAGCCAAACTCGGCAATGAGCGCGATCTGGCCCGCAAGGAAGCCGGAGCGGCTCAACGTCAGTTACGCAAACTCAATCAGGATCTGGTTGAGGCCAAGGCTTCCGGCGAACAGTTGGCGAAGGCGGTCGAGGCCCTCAAACTGGAGTTGTCGTCCACCCAAACCCGGCTCACGGACAGCGAAAACAAACTCGCCGAAACCGCGACAACGTTGTCGCGGACCCAGCAGACGCTGGCCCGCGCCGAAGCCGAGAAGCGGCAACTGGAAAACATCAAACTCAGCCAGGCAAGAGATATCGCTTCCTGCGAAAACAACAACCTCTTGCTCTATCAGACCGGTCGTGAATTGATGACGCGCTTCGAACAGAAGTCATGCGTTGACGTTCTTGCCCAAAAGGAGCCGTTCACGGGCCTCCAACGGGTGCGGATCGAAAACTTGCTTGAGGAATATCGAGACAAGCTTGATGAGCAGAAGCTGATCAAACCGCCTGGAGGTTGAATGCGTTAACAGGGGGATGAAAATACTTCGTCACCCCGGTTTTCGCCGGGGTCCAGTGCGGTCGATTCAAGAAAATCAACCGCTTCCGAACGCCAGCCGCCGCCGGGGTGACGCGGGGAAATCGTTACTTCGAGTCAGCGCTTGGCGAGTTCTTCCAGCTTGATGCCGTTGACTGAAATGGGCGTGCGCGCCAACAGGGCATTGAGATAATTCTGTTCGATTTCGACAGCCTTGCGCAGGCGCAGGTTGCGGGTCAAAACTTCGCGGACTTGGTCGAACGACTGCATCTCCGGTTCTTTGCGATCCACCAGTTTGAGTATGTGCCAGCCCTCCGCGCCGGCTATCGGATTGCTGCTGACCTCTCCCTTTAGCATGGCTGCCAAGGCTTGCCTGAACGGCGGCGCCAGGTCGGCTTCCGTCAGCCAACCCAGGTCTCCGCCATTCGCCGCGCTGGCGGCATGTTGCGAGGATTTTTTCGCCATGGCGGCAAAATCGGATTTATTGCGGCTTGTCAGCCGCGCTTCGCGAGTGAGTTCCAATGCGCGTTTGCGCGATTTTTCGTCCGTACCGGCGACGTAAATCTGGCTGATCCGATATTGCAGGGGTGTCTTGAGCGTGGTTTTGTTGGCCTCATAGGCTTGCTTGAGCAGCGCCTCGGAAGGGAAATCCTTTGGCGGCTGCGCGATGCTGTTCATATAGCTGGTAACCAGAACTTGTTCAGCGGCTTGTTGCATGCGCGCAGCCGTATCGGGCTTCTTGTCGTAGGCTTGCTGGCGCGCTTCCGCCGCAATTGCGCGCCGAATGATGTCGGTACGGAGGCGTTTTTCCAGATCGGTCGCCGTTCGGGCTGCCTCGGGCGTGGTCAGGATAATCGAGCGAACGTCCGATTCCGTCAGCGTGAAATGGCCCATGCGGGCGATGATGTCCTGGTCGGCGGAAAAAGCTGCCTGACTGCCAAGGGCAAGGACAATAAACAGAGGATAAACACGGTTCATGTTCGTTTCGTAAAAAGTCGTGTTGTGGTCATGATATTGCGTAGCCGTTAAGGTTCCATGACTGCACCCGTAGCCTGTGATGGCGTCCGAGTGTGCGGTTTTCGAGTCGTGGCGCTTCAGCGTGTACGAATCCGGCATACCCCTTGCGGGTGCGCGACGAGGCAACGGGCCGGGGTCCGGCGGAGCCGCGCTCAGGTCGAGATAATGCGGAAAAGCCGCAGTGTAATAATCCGGCCTTGTGGCATGGATACCATTGACGGCTCTTGTAACGCGAATTGCAAACCGGTCCGGGAGGACGATCAGTGCGTATCCTTAGTTGGCAAATCGATGTTCAGATCTGGGCGCGCGTATTGCCGTTCGCGCTTTACATGGTGTTTCTCGCCATCGAGGGCTTGGTGGCGGACAACCTGCCCGGTGTCGATGTGCGCTGGCTGTATCCGGTCAAAATCGTCGCCGTGATAGGCGCGCTTTGGTATTACCGCGCTGTCTATACCGAGTTGGCGATCAGGCCAAACAGACTTTGGGCGGGGGTGGCCGCGCCGCTACTGGGCATCGTCGTGTTCGCGCTATGGATCAACATGGACCAGGGCTGGATGAAATTCGGCGGAGGTACCGCTTTCGACCCACGCAATGATGCCGGCGATATGGATTGGGCATTGGTTTCGACTCGCCTTGCCGGCGCGGCGCTGGTGGTGCCGTTGATGGAAGAATTGTTCTGGCGTTCGTTTTTGCTGCGCTGGATACAGGAGGCGCGCTTTCTCGCCTTGGAACCGGCGCAAATCGGTTTGCGCGCCATCTTGATCAGCAGCGTGTTGTTTGGGTTTGAGCACAGCTTGTGGCTGGCCGGAATTGTCGCCGGGTTGGCTTACGCCTGGCTCTACCGCGCATCCGGTAACTTGTGGGCGCCCATCATCGCGCATGCCGTCACCAATCTGGTGCTTGGCTTGTGGGTGTTGAATACCGGTCAGTGGCAATTCTGGTGAACGCCCAAGCCTTCCTTTGGGATTCGGAATCGCCCGGCCTGGCTGTTCGTTGCACTGGCAAGACGAAGGCTTTCATGTATCAGGGCAAACTGAACGGGAAGGATCTTCGCGTCACCATTGGCGGCGTTGGAACCTGGGGGCTGAAGGAAGCCCGCCACGCAGCAAGTCGACTCGGGAAACTGACCGACCAAGGTATCGATCCCCGCCAACAGAAGCGCGAACGCATCGCCGCCGCCGAAGCCAGGAAGGAAGATGAGCGCCGCCAGGATGCGACCGTTTCCGAAGCCTGGGCCGCCTGCCTTGAGGTCCGCAAACCACGGTGGAGCGACCGCAACCACCAAGACCATATCGACCTGGTCAGCCTTGGCGGAGAGCCGTAGAGGCGCGGGGAAGGCTTCATGGCACCCAGCCCGCTGGCCGAATTGATGCCGGCGCGGATAGGCGCCTGGCTGGTAAAGGAAATCGCCGCCCGCCCGACTCGCGCCGCCCTGGCTTATCGCCTGCTGCGCGCCTTCATTCGTTGGGCCGCTGGAATGCCTGAATTCAAGACTGCCGCCCATGTGGAATCCGTGGGAAGTCGGGTAGCACGCGACAACCTGCAACGGGTACGCGCCAAAGAAGGCGATTCTCTACAGACCGGCTTGCGGCTGGTGAAAGCCTGATGCGCCAAACACTGGCGATTGATACCACTGGCGATATAATCAAGCCATGAATCAAGCCCGCAAGCTACTTGCCGCAATCCTGGCCAACCCCAAGGCCGTGCGCTTCGACGACGCCTGCAAGGCCGCTGAACTGCTGGGCTTCATTCACAAAGGCGGGAAGGGCTCACACCGGGCTTTCGCCAGGCCGGCCGAGCCGGAGCTTCTGAACTTCCAGAACCGCGCCGGCACCATCCCGCCCTATCAGGCCCGCCAGCTTGTCGCCATGATTGAGAGGTATGCAAATGAACAGGTATCCGATTGAAGTTTTCTGGACTGAGGAAGACGCGGGTTATATCGCCACCGTCCCAGACCTGCCCGGCTGTTCCGCCTGGGGCGAAAGTGAAGCCGACGCCATCCGGGAAGTCCATGATGCTATCGCCGCCTGGCTGCATGCCGCGCAAGCCGCCGACCGCGCCATCCCTGAGCCGACCCCGCCACAAGATGAAAGCGCCTTCTCCGGCCGCTTTCTGGTGCGCCTGCCGCGCCGGCTTCACGCCGAACTCGCCCGCAGCGCCAAGCGGGAAGGCGTGAGCCTGAATCAATATGTTCTCTTCATGCTGGCCGCCCGAGAAGCCCGCGCCGGAACAAGGGTGAAGCCATGACGACGACTGGAAAACCCAGAAACCGCGCTCGCCCGAATGCTCAAGCCGCCTTGCTGATTCGTCTGGTGGAACGCTACCCCGACACCGTGGAACGGCTGGCAACTGTCTGACCGAGTAAGCCCGCCCCTGTCTCGAAAGAACCGCCTGAACGACGAAGCCCGGCCCGCGCGCCGGGTTTTTCGCATCTGGCCGCCGTGGTGACCCAGCTGATTGCATGGGCTTACATGCACCGGCATTTTGCAAAACGCTTACATATCGCTTACGCGGCGTCGGAATAGCGTTTTATCTGAGGTACTTTGGCCGCCTGCATTTGTCACTAAGTCTTTGATCATTGGCGGAGAGAGTGTCAGCATTTTCAGATTTTCGCCACGTCTCATAAAGTCGCAAAACCCAGTATCTACGCGGGTTCCCAAGATTTTCATTGATTCATGTTGTCTCATAAAATAGCATGCAATCTTATCCAGATTGATGGGGCTGATAATGGGACGAAAAACGGTTAAAGAAGTCTCCGCCATAGAGGTTAGCCGGCTGGAAAGAGTTGGCATGAATTTTGTAGGCGTTATTCCTGGCCTGGCTTTGCTCATATCACCGACCGGCTCGAAATCTTGGATTCTACGAATTCGGATTGCAGGCAAGACGCGCGACATGGGCCTGGGTGGATACCCTGCCGTAACACTGGCTGGCGTTCGGGAACGGGCACGCGCTATCCGCGAGAAAGCCGACATGGGCATCGACCCTATCGAGGAACGTCGCACGGCCCGCGCCGCAATGGCCGCCAGCCGCGCCAAGGCGATGACATTCGACCAGTGCCAGGAAAAGTATCTGGAAGCGCACAACGACGGCTGGAAGAATCCCAAGCATCGCGCCCAATGGAAGAACACCTTGGACACCTACGCCGGCCCGTTCATCGGCGCTGTCGACGTTGCGCTGGTGGACACCGGCATGGTGCTGAAATGCCTTGAACCGATCTGGAAGGAAAAGACCGAGACGGCAACCCGGCTGCGCGGGCGAATCGAGTCCGTTCTTGACTGGGCGACGACGCGTGGTTATCGCCAAGGCGAGAATCCAGCACGGTGGAAGGGCCACCTTGACCAACTGTTGGTCAAGCCCGGAAAAATCAAGAAGGTCGAACACCTTGCCGCCTTGCCCTACGCAGAGACCGGCGCATTCATGGCCGATCTGGTGAAGATGGAAGGCATGGGCGCCCGGGCGCTTGAATTCGCCATCTTGACCGCTGCCAGGTCAAATGAAGTGAGGGGCGCAACCTGGGCAGAGTTCGACCTGAACGCGCGCACATGGACCGTGCCAGCCGAGCGCATGAAGGCGAAAAAGGAACACCGTGTTCCCCTATCCGCCCAAGCCGTTCAACTGCTCAAGGCATTGCCCACGATAGCCGATGAAACGCTGGTTTTCTTCAGTTCAAAGAAAGGAAAGCCGCTTTCCGACATGACCCTGACCGCCACACTCCGGCGCATGAACCGCAACGATATAACCGCGCATGGATTCAGATCCACCTTCCGCGATTGGGCATCGGAGGCAACCGCATATCCTGGCGACGTGGTGGAAATGGCGCTGGCCCACACCATCGGCAACAAGGTGGAAGCCGCCTACCGGCGCGGCGATCTGTTCGAGAAGCGGGCGCGATTGATGGCGGATTGGGCGACGTTTTGCGGCACGGTGCAGGCGCCAGCCGACAACGTGGTGTCGATCAAGAGGGCGCGGATATGAACGAAAAACGGCAAGCTCCATACCCGAACAATTTAGAGATTTTCGACGTTGATCCCGAACAGTTGAACGCTTTTCAGCTCGATATTTATCTCAGCATGGTTCAGTTCCACAAGACGAAAGACGGCATGTGGCTGTTCGAGGCGATCCGCGCTTGCGCACAATATGGCGAGCCGATACCCGCCTATGTGCGAGAGCATTTTGATAATGCTTTACAGCGTTACGCAACCGGCGAAGCGTGGTCCTTGGATGATGCCTTTCAGGTTTCCAGGCCCAAAAACAAGAAGCAGCCAGCACACCAGAATAAGCAGCGCTATGCCCAAGCCATCTGGTTAGAAGTTCGCCGCCTGCACAATGGCGGAAAGGGTATGCCCATTGACGAGAGCCTATTTCAAGACATCGCGAAGCGTCACGTACTGAGCTGGTCAAGCATCCGCAACTATTACCGTGAGTACGAGGCGTTCATGCAGAAAGAGCGCGCGCTTGCCGATGCAGACAGCGAGGTCTTGCGTAGGCTTGGCCGCAAGACGCTTGACGAATTGCAGGGGTAAGAACTTCAAATATTCTTGTTTTTACGGGCGCGAATAGCAGCCCTACATTCGGTTCCATCACAACCCAGATGGAGCCGAAATGTCCCAACCTGTTTATCTGCGCCTGGCGCAAATCGTAGGAAACCCGCGCAGCATTCCGCCTACCGCCGGTATTCTTCCCATAGGCCGCGCCACCTGGTGGCGCTGGGTTAAGTCCGGCAAAGCCCCGAAACCCGTTCGCCTGTCCGCTGGTGTCACCGTCTGGCGCGCGGATGATGTTCAGCAGTTCGTCGCCAACAAAGCTGGCGAGGTGACAGCATGACCGCCGCCGCCGATACCACCGAATTCCTGTCCATGTGGGGCGGCCTCAACGGCAAGTACAGGGGGTTGATGTTCGAGGTCATGCTTGCCCTGTCGAAAAGCCGCTTGACCTGCAATGAAGTGGATGCGGCGCAGCGAAAAATCTGCGCTGGCGCCGATAAGATTGAGACACTCGAAGACCTGGTGCAGCTCGCCAATGAGCGGCTTATCGAAGGTGAGGTGGCGGCATGAACCGGCCTTTCGACATCTCCGATGCGATGGAAGAGCTTTGGAACGTGAAGGCCCTGATCGCCGTCAGCCGCGATGCGTCCGAAGGCGGCGGCGATATCTGGCGCGCCTTGGATGTCGCCAGCGACCTGATTCAGAAAACCATCAATTCACTGGACGTGCTGGATATCCGCCAGCGTAGGCAGGAGACCAGCCTCGATGAGTGACCGCCCAAGAAAAAGCCGCGACCGGAAAACCGGCGCGGCTCAAAGTAAAACAGACACCCGAAACAATACCACGTCGACCATCTGGGAAGTCAAGCCCGACCCGACTTCCGATCCGTTGCTGCCGTTGCTGGACATGACCGGCGAGGTCACTGAAGCCATTGCCGCCGAGATGGTCCGCGATGGCCAGGCCACGCATTGCGGCGAGTGCGGGAAACCCTTCACCCTGGCGCGCAAGCGGCGCAGCGTCGGCCGCGTCCGGCACCTGGACCCGGCCGGCCTGGTGTACTCCACCACCTGGGTTTTTTGCGGCCGCTGTCAGGCGCAAAACCAGCGCAACGGCGGCAAGGTCTCCGACAAGCTGATGGAACAGGCCCGCGAGGCCGCGAAGGCTGGCATGCTCGCCATGATGCCGGCCAAGGGCAGCGCATGACCGCACCGCTGACTGATTGGTCGGCGATCCCCGCCAGGCTGCGACAGCAACGCCAGTTCCTGTTGTGGAAGCTGGAAGAAAAGCCGGGCGACAAGAAGCCGCGCAAGGTTCCCTATTACACCAGCGGCCGGCGCCGCACCGGCAAGCAAGGTTCCGCGGTCGACCGCCTCGACCTGGTGGACTTCGAAACCGCCCTAGCCGCGCTGAACAAGGGCGCTTACACCGGCATCGGCTTTGCCTTCCTGCCCGACGATGGCCTGATCGGCATCGACCTGGACCATATGCGGGATGCGGAAACCGGCGCGCTATCCGACCGCGCCCTAGCCATCGTGAAAGCCTGCGATTCCTACACCGAGGCCAGCCCCAGCGGTACCGGCCTGCACATCTACTGCACGGGCCATACCGAGACGTTCAAGAGCAATGACGCGGGCGTGGAAGTGTTCTGTGAGCGTCAATTCTTCACGCTGACCGGCCTGCACCTGGAAGGCACACCGCGCGAGGTGAAGGACATCACGCCGGAGACGCTACGCCGTCTAAAGGCGACGGTGGAGGGCGCGCGCAAGGGTGGCAAGGGCCACACCCCGCCCGCGCCGCAAGCGGTTGAAGGACAGGCCAAGGTGGAATCCGCCTTGGGCTTCATCTCGCCTGATTGCGACTATGACGACTGGATCAAGATCGGGATGGCGATCCATGCCGAGCTGGGCGCGGGCGCGTTTCACGTGTGGGATGCGTGGTCGGCCCGGGGCGGCAAGTATCCGGGCGAGAAGCTGCTGCGCGGGCACTGGAAAAGCTTCCGACCTGGTGCGGTCACCATCGGCACGCTGTACGGCATCGCCAACGAATCAGGGTGGAAGCCGGCGCGGGAAAACGACAACCGGCCGGCGCCGCGCGGCCCTGGTGATGTGCAGGCGTCTGCAACCGGTCAAACACCCCTGCCAGACTGGCCCGATCCGATGTTGCCGGGATCCATTCGCGTGCCTGAACTACCCGCCAAGCTGCTGCCTGGCTGGGTTGGCGGCATGGCGCAAGCCGTGGCGGACAGCACGCAAACACCCGAGGCGATGGCGACGCTGTTGTCGCTGTCCGTCCTGGCCACCTGTGTGCAACGCCAGTTCGAGGTCGCGCCCTATGGCGAAGGCGACGACTACACCGAACCGCTCGCGCTGTGGACGCTGGTGGCGATGCAATCCGGCGCGCGCAAGTCGGCGGTTATCAATGCGCTGACCGGGCCGCTGCTGCGCTGGGAGAAGCTGGAACGCGACCGCCGCCGCCGCGATATTGCCGCCGTCAACGCCGCGCGCGCCGTCGCCAAGAAGCGCATCGAGAAGCTGACCAAGGATGCGGCGAACGCGGACAGCGATGAGGCGCGCAATCGACTGCGCGACGAGATCGCGCGGGAAGAACAGGACATGCCGGCGGAGCTATTCCCGCCGAAGCTGTTCACCGGCGACACCACGGCGGAGACCTGCCAGTCCTTGCTGGTGAAGCAAGGGGAGCGGCTTTCTGTGCTTACCGATGAGTCCGGCATCTTCCTGGTGATGGCCGGCCTGTATTCGGGCGGCAATGCCTCGCTCGATGTGTTCCTGCAAGCCCATGCCGGCTCGCCAGTACGGGTAGATCGTGCCGACCGCGAGGCGTATCTCGAACGCCCGGCGATGAGCTTTGGCCTGGCGCTGCAACCCGGCATCCTGGCCGATGTGGCAAGCGGCCGCCGCTTCCGTGATTCCGGCTTGCTGGCGCGGTTTCTGTATGTCATCCCGGCCAGCAATGTCGGGCAGCGCGATGTGCGCCGCCGCGTCTCGATTCCCGAGTCAGTGAGCCGGGCTTATGAGGCCGGCATCTTCGCGCTGTTGGAAGGTCGGCTACTTGTGCCAGGCAAGCCCCGGGTTCTACCGTTCACCGATCCGGCGCGCGAGGTATGGCTCGACTTTGCCGAGGAAATCGAGCGCGGCCAGGGCGAGGGCGGCAAGTTCGAGGCGATTCTCGATTGGACCAGCAAACTACCCGGCGCGGCGGCGCGCGTGGCGGGCTTGCTGGAACTGGCCGAGATCGGCTTGAACGCGGACAGCGTGAGCCAGGTATCAGTAGAGCGCGCCGTCGATCTGTGCCGATTGCTGATCGTGCATGCGCATGAGGCTTTCGGCCTGCTGGGCGCGGACAGCGTGGAGGGTGACGCGATGGCGTTGCTGAAGTGGGCGATAGCCAACCGCCTCACATCGTTCAAACGCTCCACTTGCCAAAAAAGTCTTGAAGGGCGTTTCCGCTCAGTGGACAAGTTGGAGAAGGCCGCCGAACGCCTGGTGCAGCGGGACATCATGCGCGAACACAAGGAACCGAATCGCGGCGCGCCGCCGTCGACCTGGTATCGCATCAATCCCAAGTGTTTCGACAGAAGCGAGTGATTCGCCATGAAACCCACTGAGAACACTTTCTTCTTTCCATTCAACCGGCTACGCGCTCAAGCGCCACACCCTATCGAAAAAGTCGAATTACTCGAATCACTCGAAAAGCCGGAGAACCCGCACTGCGGGTTATTCGACTTATTCGACTTATTCGATAGGGGGGTGCGCGCGGGCGAAACGGGCGGCCCCCCGGGGCGCGGGTCCTTCCGGGCCTTTCCACATGCGGCGCTAAGAGACCCCGGTTTTGCTCCAGTTCTATTCGATGTAGGGGGTATGCATACATGATCATCCGTTCACAGGATGGGCTGGCCGAACTGTTTGGCGTTACTCGCTTGACCATACAGGACTGGCAAGAGCGGCCCGGCTTCCCGGTTCTGAAGACTGGCACCGCGTTTGACGCCTACGAGTACGACAGCGCGGCGGTCATTGCCTGGTACACCGCCTGGAAAGCATCCGGGGGCGATCACGAGTCGCCGAATAACCGCCTGGCGCGGGTGAAGGCCGACGCGATCGAGATGGACAACGCCAGCCGCCGCGCTCTGCTGATCCCGGCCGATCTACTTGAACCACGTCTGGAAGCGGCCTTCGCCGCCGCCCGCGAGAAATGGCGGGTTATCGCGCCGCGCCTGGCGCGTGACCTGCCAACCAACCCCGACCAGTGCGAGACGCTGCTGCAAGCCGAGTTCGAGACGTACTTGTCCGACCTGGCGGATTGGGCCAAGGCCGAATCCGCTGATGACTGATTTACCCCCCACCACCACCAATGAAAGGAACCACCATGCATCTTGATCTTGAAAAGTTCGGCGTTACCCTGGCCTGTAATTCCGAGTCGCCGATCGCCATCACCGCCGAATCGATGGCGGGCCTGTTACTACAACTTCACCTGCACCGCTCGAATTTGGCGAAGGCAAACGAGCTGCTGCTGCTGGAAAACCCAACCGGCGCAAACGAGCGCATAGCCGAGGTTCAGGCCGCCTTGGTCGGCATGGACGGCGCCCTGGGTCACGCCTTGGCAGAACTGTTGCGCGTCGGACATGAGCAGGGGTTGCGCTTTCACACCATTGCCGATGCATCGCACCACTAAGCCAGGAAAATATTTGTTGACAGAACCGACTTCCTGTGTGGCATCATGCGCCCTGTTCGAGGTCCCGAAGTTGAACCGCATTGCTTCGCGCTGCGGGGAATCCGGGACTGGGGGCACCGCATCACCTGTGCACACGTCTGCACAACCACGCGGGCGCCGGTCAGAGCTGAAATCGCCATCCCTTGGGATGGAACTTTTCACATGGCCGCGCCCGCGTTTTTGTTTTGCGGAACGGCCCGTAATGGAGGGCCTCAAATGCCCGAACTGTTAACCCGCGAGATTCAGCTTGCCGCCTCCAAAGCGGCCGGCGATCTGATCCCTTGCGTCCTGGCCAGCGAAACGCCCGTAGCGCGCGCCGAGTACTTTGAGGTGCTCAGCCATGCCCCGGGCGACATCGACCTGCGCCGCGCACCCCTGCCCCTGCTCGTGATGCACGACCACAGCCAACTGAATATCGGCGTGGTGGAACAACTGCGCATCGAAGGCGGCAAGCTCAAAGGCATGGCGCGCTTCGGCTCCACGGCCCTGGCCCAAGAAATCCTCGCTGACGTGAAGGCCGGCATCGTCCGCAGCCTGTCCGTTGGCTACCAGCTGTTGAAACGTCTCTCCCAAGCCGGCGACACGGTGCGCTTTGCCTGGGCACCCTACGAGGTGTCTGCCGTCGGCGTCCCCGCCGACCCGCAAGCCGGTTTTTATCGCTCCAACATTTTTCCGAAAGGATCCTTTGAAATGACCGACACTACTGTCGAAAGCAACACCCCCAGCCGCAGCCAGCGCCGCGCCCAAGGCATCGAAGCCGAACGCGAGCGCATGCTCGAACTCAACGCCATGGGCCGCGCGCACAACATGCGCGATGCCGCCGACCGTGCCGTCGATAACGGCACCAGTGTTGACGAGTTCCGTGAATTCGTCCTGCGAAATCTTCGACCCGCCGCCCCGCTGCGCGTCGCCGAATCCCCGGATATCGGCATGAGCGCCAGAGAGATCGAACAGTATTCGATTCGCCGTGCAATCCTGTCCGTTATGGACCCAACCTTTGCCGCGCGTGAAGGTGGCTACGAGGTTGAGTGCAGCCGCGCGGCCGCTACGGTCCTGGGCCGCAACCCGGAAGGCTTGTTCATCCCCGCCGATGTGCTGCGCGCGCCGATGCGCCGCGATCTGGTTGCTGGCACGCCTTCGGCGGGTGGCAACCTGGTTGGAACCGAACACCTTGGCGACTCGTTCGTCGGCTTGCTCCGCGAACGCAACCTTTCCATGGAGTTCGGCGCGACCGTCCTGGGCGGTCTCTCCAGCAATCTGAGCATTCCCACTCAGACCGGCGCCGGTACGGCCTTCTGGGTCACGGAAGGCACCCCCATCACCGAAAGCCAGGCGGTCTTCGGACAAATCCCGATGACCCCGAAAACTGTCGGCGCATTTACTGACTTCAGCCGGAAAATGCTGCTGCAAAGCTCGCCAGATGTCGAAAGCCTGGTGCGGGCCGATCTGGCTGGCGTTCTGGCTGGCGCGATTGACCGAGCCGTATTCAACGGCTCCGGCGTTGGCGCGGAACCGCTGGGTTTGCTGGGTCAAGTCGGCGTCGGCTCAGTGGCCATTGGCGCCACGGGCGGCGCCATGACCTGGACGAAGCTGCTTGAGCTTGAGCAGGCGCTGCACATGGTGCAGGCGAACGGCGCCAGCGGCCTGGCCTACTTGACCACCCCCGCAGCGCGGCGCAAGCTCAAGGACACCTTGAAGGTGTCCGGCGATGCCGGCGCCGGTTGGCTGTGGGAGAACGGCACGCAAGACGGTTTCGGCACGATGAATGGATATCGCGCTGCGGCAACCAGCCACTTGCCGTCGACGCTCTCCAAAGGCGGTTCCGCCGCTGCCCTGTCCGCGATGATCTTCGGCCATTGGCCCGACGTGCTCATCGGCATGTGGGGCGGTCTGGATATCTTGGTTGACCCCTACTCGATGGCCACTGCCGGCGGCAAGCGGATTGTGGCGTTGATGGATGTGGATATCGCGATTCGCCGCGTGGCCAGCTTCGCAATCTGCGCGGATATCGCGACAACCTAACCCAACACCGGGCATGGCCCCGCCGCGAGACAGTTCGGTCATGGCGGAAAGGGGAGCGGTGATTCCTTTCGATATGGCCGAACACGGATACCGCGCGCATCCGGCGCTCGCCGAACAAACGGCAGCTCTTACCGCGTACTAACCCGGCCTTGTGCCGGGTTTTTCACGTCTGGCGCCCGTGGTGACCCGGCAACGAATAAGTAGAATCTATTGGCACAAATAGTGCATAAGCAATACATGTGCCAATAGTATTTGCTTATGACACCGCGTGGACAATCGGCCGGATGCCGCTGAAAACGCTATGCAGGCCGCCGCCCTGGGTCGCTGATCTGGTTACGCTGTAACCGAATGTGGGTGGATTTTTCGACTATCTGCCATTCCGGGCGATTGCCGACCTATGGATGGAATGCCAGCCCAAAAATCAATCACACTGGTAATTGATGGGGCGGATATAGGGGCGCTTCTTTTTGAATTTTGAGAACCCGCTATGACAGCGGGCTCTCAAGGAATTGTTGGCGGAGAGAGTGGGATTCGAACCCACGGTACGGAAAAACCGTACGCCGGATTTCGAATCCGGTGCTTTCGACCACTCAGCCATCTCTCCGCTGCGCTTGCGGCTATTGCAGTTCTTTGTCGAACTACCTTTCCTGTCAAGACTGGTCATTGCCAGGAAAGCGCGGCATTCTAACTGGATTCCTACATGGCCGGCACTAGAAAAGATGATTCGATTGCAACGGATGGGGCGGATTTTGCTGGCTTTGTCCATGGTGGCGGGCTTGGCAATGCTGGCCGGTTGCGCGCCCGAGCCGTTGCCGCCGCCGGAAATGTCCGGCGAGTTGGTGGTGGTGACGCGCAATAGTCCGACGACCTATTTCATCGATGCCGATGGCAAATCGGCCGGTTTCGAGCATGATCTGGCGAGCGGGTTCGCCGCCGCTATGGGTTGGCGTATCCGCTTCGTGCTGGCCGATACGATAGATGATCTGTTGCAGACCATCGCTCAGGGGCAGGCGCATATCGCCGCCGCGGGATTGACCGCCAGCGAGGAACGGCGGCGTACATTGCGCTTTGGCCCCACCTATGGTCAGGTCAAGGAATGGCTGATTTGTCGCGCCGATATCAAGCAGCCGCGAGGTATCGAGGATTTGCCCGGACTGCGCGTTGAAGTGGTTGCCGGCAGCAGCCATGCGCAACACTTGCGCGCATTTCAGCGCCGGCTGCCGGCGCTGAAATGGATCGAGATGCGGGTGCCCAGTTCGGAAGAATTGCTGGAGCGCGTGGAGTTCGGTCTGGCGGATTGCACGGTCAGCGATACCGATAGTCTGGATGTGGCGCGTAATTTTCATCCCGCGTTGCGCGAGGCCTTTGTACTGGCGAGCGCGCAACCGCAGGCCTGGGTGGTTGGTCGCGGCATGAGTTCCGGATTTTCACGACATTTGGCGGACTATTTCAAGGATCTGGAGCAAGACCGCGCTCTGGCGGTATTACGCGAGCGCTATTTTGGCCATCTCAAGCGTCTCAAGGAGGCCGATGTGCGCGGTATTCTGGGCAAGCGCGGCAGTCTGCTCGATCAGTACAAACCGCATTTCCATGCCGCGCAGACCGAAACCGGGCTGGACTGGCGATTTCTGGCGGCGGTGGCTTATCAGGAGTCGCAGTGGGATCAGAATGCCGTGTCGTTTACCGGCGTGCGCGGTCTGATGATGTTGACCGCGCAGACCGCCGATCGGCTGGGCGTGAAGAATCGCCTCGATCCGCGCGAAAGCATACTGGGCGGAGCCCGCTACATCGTCATGCTGCGCGATGGATTGCCGCCGGAGACGCCCGAGCCGGATCGCACCTGGCTGGCGTTGGCGGCTTACAACATCGGCAGCGGGCATCTGCACGACGCGCGACGATTGGCGCGATCGCTGGGCAAGAATCCGGATAGCTGGGCCGACATGAAAACGGTACTGCCGCTGCTGTCGCGTCGCGAGTATGCCGGCCGCCTGAGATATGGCGTGGCGCGCGGCGGTGAAGCGCGCGCGATGACCGAGAACGTGCGCATCTATTTCGATATTCTGACCAAATACGAAAAGCCCTATCGCGAACTCTTCGCTATCGACGCTCAAATTCCACAAGGTTCCTAGCCCGGATATTGCATAGGTGACCGTCAAGCGGGCAGGTACCCGCTGAATCAGAAATTCGGCATCGCGCTATTTCAACGTGAACCGCGCGGTGCCGGCATCGCGGCCGGGGA
>JAGUXX010000163.1 GCA_020061585.1 Betaproteobacteria bacterium
AACGAGAATCCCAAGCGGTATGTCTGGAAAGCCAAGGGCGAGGAAATCCTGCGCAAGATTCAGCATGCCCGTGAGGTCTTGGTGGCACAGAGTCAGCCCGCCTAAATGTATAGGCATTTGTGAAACACCACACTAGAGCAGGTTCGCGAGGTTGATCTGCTGGCCGAGGTCGGCGGACAAATCGAACGCCTCTGCAAACTCGAATCGCCCATCTTTCCCAAGTAGACTTGCCGCTGCTCTGCTCCAGTTTGAAACCAGGTTCCCCGGACGACAGAGAATAACGATGGCGATCGCCAAACGTGCCCCTCGACTACACCACCCTCGACACCCTTCGTCGCACCCATCCGGCTTGGTGCTTGCTGGATTCGCCGCATGCGCCGCTGGTGGCCAGCTTTCTGCACCTGGCGTTCGTGGCGCCCAACGTGCGGGTGATGGCCCAGGCCGATCTGGTGGAAAAGCTGGAGGATGTGCTGTTCGGTTTGCGCCAGTCGCTGGGGGAGGGCGTCTTTCCGCGTTCCGCCGGCCAATATCTGGACGACTGGGCGGCCAACGACAAGGGCTGGCTGCGCAAGTTCTATCCGCCCGGTTCCGACGATGCGCATTTCGACCTGACCCCCGCCACCGAGAAAGCCCTGGCCTGGCTGGAAAGCCTCACCCAACGCGCTTTTGTCGGCACCGAGTCGCGGTTGATGACGGTGTTCGAGTTGCTGCGGCAGATGGTGGAAGGCAGCGAAACCGACCCCGAAACACGCATCCGCGAACTGGAAAAGCGCCGCGCCGAGATCGACGCCGAAATCGAGCGGGTGCGGGCGGGGGAGATGCCGCTGCTGGACGCTACGGCGGTCAAAGACCGGTTCCAGCAGGTGGCGGCCACGGCGCGGGAACTGTTGTCGGATTTCCGCGAGGTGGAACAGAACTTCCGCAACCTGGACCGCAGCGTGCGCGAGCGCATCGCCCTCTGGGATGGCGGCAAGGGCGTCCTGCTGGACAGTATCTTCGGCGAGCGTGACGCGATTGCCGATTCCGATCAGGGGCGCAGCTTTCGCGCGTTCTGGGATTTTCTGATGTCGCCGGCGCGGCAGGAAGAACTGTCGAGCCTGCTGGAGTCGGTGTTCGGTCTGCAAGCCGTGCAATCACTGGCGCCGGATGGCCGTTTGAAGCGCGTGCATTACGACTGGCTGGAAGCCGGCGAACACACCCAGCGCACGGTGGCGCTGCTGTCCATGCAGTTGCGCCGGTTTCTCGACGACCAGGCCTGGCTGGAGAACCGCCGCATCATGGAAGTGCTGCACGGCATCGAAACCCATGCTCTGGCCGTGCGCGAGGCGATGCCGAGCGGCGGCTTCATGGAGCTGGACGAGGCCGCGCCAGGCATCGAACTGCCCATGGAGCGCCCCTTGTATTCGCCGCCGATCCGCCCGCGGATCACCGAGCAGGTGTTGCTGGACGGCGAAGCGGACATCGAAGCCGATGCCCTGTTCGATCAGGTGGTGGTGGACAAGGCGCGACTGGCCGGCTGGATCCGCCAGTCGCTGCAGGAACGGTCGCAGATCACGCTGGCCGAACTGGTGCAACAGCATCCCCTGGAACACGGCCTGGCCGAATTGGTGGCCTGGCTGACCCTGGCCAGCGAAGACCGCAAAACGCTGTTCGAGGACGACACGCGGGAGTCGGTGGCCTGGCGGGAATCGTCCGGCAAGCAACGGCGGGCGAGCTTGCCGCGCGTGAGTTTCGTCAGATGAGCACGATGGATACCGTCGAATCGAACCAGGACGTTGCACAGGCCGCTTCGCTTTCGCGTGTGCTGGTCGGGCTGATGAAAGGCGTGGTTTACCGGGACAGTGACGCCCCGCTCTGGCAGGAACTGCTGACCCTGCAAGCCCGCGTGCGCGACTACGTGGCGGTATTGGGTCTGGAACTGATGCTAGACGAAGCCGAGGGCTACGCCTTCCTGCGGACTCGCCCGATCGCCGAGGGAGAACCCGACATGCCGCGTCTGGTACAGCGCCGCGCCTTGTCCTTCCCGGTCAGCCTGCTGCTCGCGCTGCTGCGCAAGAAGCTGGCCGAGTCCGACGCCGGCGGTGGCGAGGGCATCAACGGCAGCCGCTTGATTCTGTCCCGCGACGAGATCGTCGAACTGATCCGGGTGTTTCTGCCCGCCGGCAGCAACGAGGCGAAATTGATCGATCAAGTGGAAACACATCTCAACAAGATCATCGAATTGGGCTTCGTGCGCCGCCTGAAAACCGCCGGCGGCGACCCGGCGTTCGAGGTACGCCGCATCCTCAAGGCTTTCGTCGATGCCCAATGGCTGGCGGAATTCGACCAGCGCCTGGCGGGGTATCGGGGGCAGTTGGCTGGCGAGGTGGCGCGCACGGATGAAACGCCATGAACAAGGCCCACATCTACCCCTGGACGCGTTACTGGGTACCCCGCGATAGCGGCTGCTCGCCGGATGGCGCTTACCTCGCCGATCCGGAAAGCGAATACGCCTGGGCCGATGCACGGCGTGCTGTATCCCTTGCCGAATTGCGCGACAAACCGGTGTTGGTATTGCTGGGCGAGGCAGGTATGGGCAAAAGCCGTGCCTTGCAGCAGGCATTTGAGGCGCTGCAAGAAGTCCAGCCGGAAGATGCACACTCCCTCATCCTCAATCTGAACTGCTATGGCGCGGGCAATCAGGCCCAACTGGCGGCTGAACTTTTCGAGAGTACGGAATTCGCGGCCTATCGCGACGGTGCCAGATTGATCGTTTTCCTGGATAGCCTGGACGAAGGCCGCAACCATATGCCGGGTCTGGATGCTTGGCTCGCCAACCAGTTGCGCAAGAAGGTCACCGACCCGGCGAGATTTCAGTTGCGTATCGCCAGCCGCACCGCCGGCTGGTCGGCCAGCCTGGAAGCGGCCGTTGGTGAAATTTGGCGGAATCAGCATGAAGGCCCGGCGATCTTCGAAATCTGCCCGTTGCGTCGAACCGATGTGGTGCAAGCCGCCAACATTGAGGGCTTCCCCGCCGATGATTTACTGGAAGCGGTGCGTAACAAGGAAATCGACGCCCTTGCCAGCCGGCCCGTCACCCTGGACTTTCTGTTCGCCCAGTGGCGCAAGCAAAGCACTCTGCCCAATAGCAAGGCCACGCTGTACGAAGATGGCATCCTGGCACTTTGCGAAGAGAACAATCCTGATCGCGTCAACCAGGATCGGTTATGCGGCTTCAAACAACGCATGGTGGTGGCAGGGCGTGTCGCCTGTGCATTGCAGCTCTGTGACCACTCCGCCTTGTGGTTGGGACTCGATCGAAACAGGCCGGATGGCGATGTCGCCCTGGCTGACCTCACCGGCAAGGAGCGGGATGGTGATTTCACGGTAAGCGAACCGGTGTTGCGAGAGACCCTGAATACCGCCGGACTGTTCACGGGAGTCGGCCAGGACCGCATGGGTTTCGCCCACCAGTCATTTGCTGAATTTCTCACCGCGTGGACCTTGAGCCGAACAGGGAACCCCCCGGAACAGATGCTGCGTCCCTTGCGTTTCGAGGCGGGCGGCAGGGTGGTTCCAAAACTATGGGAGACCGCTGCCTGGTTGGCCTCCCTTAGCCGCCCCGTACTGGATCTTCTGTTGCGGGAAGAGCCCGCTCTGCTCCTGCATGTGGATGGTGCGGCGCTGACCGAGACCGACAGGGCTTGTCTGGTTCAGGCGCTGCTGGAAGCGGTTGCCGCCCAAACCTTGTTTGCGCATGACCTGCCGCAACGCGCTCTGCGAAAACTGGTACATGCCGGTCTGGCAGAACAATTGCGCCCCTGGATCACGGAGCGGTCTGGTCCCCGATATGGCCGTGATTTCGCGATGGACCTGGCACGTTGGTGCGAAGTCCGAGAGCTCGCCACCGAATTGGCTTGCTCCGCCCTGGCTCATGAGGAGGACTACATTCTCCGCATCACCGCCGCTCACGCGGTGGTCCGGATCAAGGACGAAACTGCCTTGGCGGCATTGAAACCACTCGCCCTTGGTCAAGCCGGCCCGGATCCCGAGCGGCGTTTGAAAAACCTCGCCTTGCACGCCTTATGGCCAAAGCATCTGACGGCGGATGAATTTTTCAAGGAGCCCATCGATGCCAACGGGCTCTACAGCAGCGGCGCGTTGGATGATGAAATCTACAACGGCGCGTTCTTCGAAACTCTGCTGCCGGAACACATGCCTGCCGCACTGGAATGGGTGCGTCGCAGTGTTGAAACCCAACCCAGCACTAACATGATTCGCGATAGGTTGGCCTATGGCGTATTACTAAAGGCTTGGCAATTGCTGGATGAACCGGGGGTGTTGGAGGATTTCTCCGCCACCACACTGAGTCTGTTGAGCAAATTCAGTAGTCCGTTTCGCAAGTTTGATGGTCGTTGGAACACCGACGATCCCCTGCGGGATGACGACAAGAGGCATCGATTGCTGTCTAGCTTACTGGACTTGATCAGCCCGGACGGGGTGGTTTCGATGGTTTATTCGGACACACCCTTTGCCCGTGCTGAAAACTTGCCCTGGCTTTTAGATAGGTTGGACGCAGGTTTGCTCAATCATTCCCACCGAAATGCGGCCAGCCTCATCAGCCTCTTACTCAGAAGACACCGTATATCCACCACCATCATCAACCGAGTCCTGGATCGTTGTGGTGTATGCGCCCCCAAGCCCGACCTGATCCTTCGGAAAGAGAATGCTTGGCTCACCCATCCTATGCGGCTAAAGGCACGCCATGTCCAGCAAGCCCGTAATAATTGGTGGAAGGAAGCCAAGGAATTCCGCCGTAAACAGGAACAACCTGTCCTGCTCGATCCGCCGCCCGGTGAGCGGGTACTCAACGCTCTTGCAATCATCGAAGAAGGAAATTTGTCCGCTTGGCCCGCATTGGCAAGCGAGTTGACCTTGGGGCCAAGCAGTACCCAATTCGGCTGGCCGGTACATCTCCAAGCATTGCCCGGATGGCTGGAAGCCACCCCAGAGGTGCAATTGCGTATCCAATCTGTAGCGCTGGGTTTCCTGAGACACGAGATACCCGATACGAACAAGCTCTTTGCCTCCAATACCTATTCCAACGTGGATATTGCGGGCTTATCTGCGCTGGAATTGCTTTACTACACCGCACCTACTCTCCTCGATGCGCTCACGCCGGAACACTGGGCGAAGTGGGCACCCCTTATCGTCGCGGGTTACCACGACGATTCGAATTGGCAACGGGAAATGCGGCAAGTTGCTCACCATCATGCGCCTGAGGCGGTGTTGCAAGCCATGCTGAACCAAGTGGACAAACAGGATCGCGGCGAACACGGCTTGAATTCCCTGCATGATTTCGTCGGCTTCTGGAGCCGCGCCTTGGTAGAGGGTCTATTGGTCAGGCTGGACAAACCAGAATACAAACCGAAGTCGCGCCGGACGATCCTCGAACAGTTGTTGCGACAGGGTGAACCGGTGGGAAGGCAACGCGCGTTGGTCTTGCTGGCGCAAACGGCGGATGGCGAACTGCGCGGTGATGCCGCCGCGCTTTTGCTTGCCTGGGATTCGGCTGCAAGCTGGCCGTTGATTTCGCGCCTGCTGGAAGATGAACCCGAATTCGCCAGGGGTTTCATGGGCAAGGTCGCTCACGATATGCGCTGGCCAGGGGGGGATTCGCCCAGTCTGGACCTTGAGGAGGAGCAGACCGCCGATCTGTTCCTCTGGTTGGAAACCCAGTTTCCGGCCGCACAATATCAGGAACATCAAGGCGGCTTCACTCCAGAGACCAACACCCAAATTGCCGATCTACGTCGGCGCCTGCTCGAACATCTGCAAACGATTGGCACCTGGGCAGCTGTCCACGCTCTGGAGCGCATCGCGCATCAACTACCCGACCGCGACTGGATGAAAAGGGTCTGTCAGCGCGCCCGCGCGCAAGCCATGAACAATCAATGGCAAGCGCCATCCTGGGAAGAACTGACACAACTTCTGGCCGATCCCAACTGCCGTTTGATCCACACAGATGCAGACCTCACGCTAGTTGTTCTGGAATCTCTGGCTCGCCTGCAACAGAAACTGCGCGGTGAGACGCCTTTGGCGCCCTTCCTGTGGGATGAAAATTCGGAAGAAGATCCCCGCAAGCCGAAGGGCGAGGGCCGTCTGTCTGAATTCGTGAAAGATCATTTGTCCAGCGATCTTAACCGCAGGGGAGTGCTCATCAACCGCGAGGTTGAAATCAAGAACTGGCCAGGTAAAGGACGGGGCGAAAGCCTGGACCTGCTGATTCAGGCGGCTACGCCCAAAGATGGGCCAGTGGCTACGGTGGTGGTGGAGGTGAAGGGGTGTTGGAATGCAGGCCTGGATACAGCGATGGAAACTCAGCTTCGGGACCAGTATTTGACAGATACCCGCTACCGCCATGGCATCTACCTTGTGGGCTGGTATGGCCCCCCTGAGAAGAGAAAAAGCTGCAACAAGTCGCTGGACAATCTACGCAGCCAACTCGATGAACAAGCGCAACAACTCAGCAAGAATTCGTTGCACATTCATGCCGTTACGCTGGATCTGAGCTACCCAAGCAAGCCACATCCTGATACCGCCCCGATCTGAAAACAGAGATGAAACCTGCCCGTGTAACCCAAGCCACCTTGTCTGGAGTGGATGACATCATGACTGACAAGACTACGTTCTCCCTTCACTACCCCGGTCTGCTGGCCGAGATCAAGCAGCGCATCCAGTCGGCGCAGACGCGGGCAATGCTGGGGGTCAATGCCGAATTGATCCGCCTGTATTGGGAAATCGGGCAGATGCTGGATGCACGGCAGGAAAGCGAAGGTTGGGGGAGTGCGGTCATCCCTCGGCTGGCGCGGGATATTCACAACGAATTGCCCGAGGAAAAGGGGTTTTCCGAGCGCAATTTCAAGCGGATGCTGGCGTTCTACCGCGCTTACCGCGACCTGAACTTAGTGCCACAGGCTGTGGCACAAATTGAAACCGGGGAAATAGTGCCACAGGCCGTGGCACTATTTCCGCGCGAGGTCATGCTGTCCCTGCCCTGGGGGCATCATTTGCTATTGATGGAAAAGCTCAAGGATTCGGAAACCCGGAGTTGGTACATGCGGGCGACGATGACCAATGGCTGGAGTCGCGGCATGCTGCAAATGCAGATTGAATCCGCTGCCCATGCCCGCCAGGGCAAGGCGACCAGCAATTTCGCCCTGCGCCTGCCGCCGCCCCAATCCGATCTGGCGCGGCAAACGCTGAAAGACCCGTATCTGTTCGATTTCCTGACGCTGGAGGAACCTTTCCGCGAGCGCGAACTGGAAACCGGTCTGATCGCCCATCTGGAAAAATTTTTGTTGGAGCTGGGACAAGGCTTCGCCTTCGTGGGGCGGCAATATCACGTCGAAGTCGGCGATCAGGATTTCTACATCGACCTTCTTTTCTATCACCTGCGCTTGCGCTGCTTTATCGTCATTGAACTCAAGCGCGGGAAATTCAAACCGGAATATGCGGGCAAGATGAATTTCTATTGCGGCGTGGTGGATGATGTTTTGAAACATCAAAACGATGCGCCGACCATCGGGCTGATCCTCTGCCAGCAACAGAATGAAGTCATCGCCGAGTACGCATTACGTGGCGTGGACAAGCCGATCGGTGTCTCCACCTTCGATTTGACCCGGGCGCTGCCAACGGAACTGGCCTCCAGTCTGCCCAGCATCGAGCAGATCGAGCGGGAGTTGACCGAACTAACATGACCGAGACCAGCGGCGTATTCGACTTCTCCACCTCCGACGCGCAAGCCGGTTTCCGCCTGCACCGTCTGGAGGTCTACAACTGGGGCACCTTCGATCAGCGGGTCTGGGCGCTGGCGCCGAATGGCGACAATGCGTTGCTGACCGGCGACATCGGTTCTGGCAAGTCCACTCTGGTCGACGCGGTCACCACCCTGCTCGTACCCGCGCATCGCGTCGCCTACAACAAGGCGGCGGGCGCCGAGGCGCGGGAGCGCACGTTGCGTTCCTATGTGCTGGGCCATTACAAGTCGGAGCGCACCGACTCAGGCCTTGCGGCCAAGCCGGTGGCGCTGCGCGACCACAACAGCTATTCGGTGATTCTCGGGGTGTTCCGCAACATCGGCTTCGACCAGACCGTGACCCTGGCCCAGGTGTTCTGGCTGAAGGACGCGCAAGGCCAGCCGGCGCGCTTTTTCGTGGCGGCGGAAGGCGCCTTGTCCATCGCCCAGGATTTCGCCGGTTTCGGCAGCGACATCAACGACTTGCGCAAACGTCTGCGTGCCCGGCGCGGTACGCAAAGCGTCGAACTGCACGACACTTTCCCGCCCTACGGCGCCTGGTTCCGCCGGCGTTTCGGCATCGACAACGAGCAGGCGATGGAGCTGTTCCACCAGACGGTTTCGATGAAATCGGTGGGCAACCTGACCGATTTCGTGCGCGAACACATGCTGGAAGCCTTCGATGTGGAAACCCGCATCACCGCGCTGATCCACCACTTCGACGATCTCAACCGGGCGCATGCCGCCGTGCTCAAGGCCAAGGATCAGGTGGCGCGTCTGCAACCGCTGGTGGCGGATTGCGCGCGGCATGCCGAGTCGACCGCCCAGGTCGAGGCGCTGCGCGGCGCGCGCGATGCGCTCAAGGCCTGGTTCGCCGAATTGAAGGCGGGGCTGCTGGAAAAACGTCTGCTCACGCTGGGCATGGAGCGCCAGCGCATCGATGCGCGCATCGGCGTGCTGGACGAGACCCGGCGCGGACTCTGGGCGCAACGCGATCAACTCAAGCGCGACATCGCCGAGAACGGCGGCAATCGCCTGGCCTGGATCGCCACCGAAATCAGCGGCAAGGAAGCCGAAAAACAGCGTCGCCTGCAACGCGCCGAGCGCTATGCCGAACTGGCGAGTGAACTCGGCCTGCTGCCGCTGAACGGGCCGGAACGTTTCGTCAGCCATCGCGGCCTGTGCGAGAGCCTGAGCGGCAAACTGCGCGAGAAGGAAGCCGAGCAGCAGAACCGTCAGACCGAGGCCGGCGTCGATCTGCGCAGCCACAAAGGCGAACACGACCAGTTGCAACAGGAACTGGCCGGTCTGCGCGCCCGGCGCAGCAATATCGACGAATCCCAGGTGACCATGCGCCGCGCCTTGTGCGCCGCTTTGAAGCTGGACGAGGCGGATTTGCCGTTCGCTGGTGAACTGATCCAGGTACGGCCCGAGGAAAAGGCCTGGGAGGGCGCGGCGGAACGTTTGCTGCACAACTTCGGCCTGTCGTTGCTGGTGCCGGATCGCCACTACCCGGCGGTGGCGGAATGGGTGGATCGCACCCAGTTGCGCGGCCGGCTGGTCTATTACCGGGTGCGTGTCTGTACCGCCACCGCCGGCGCGCCGAGCACGAATCCGGATTCTCTGACGCGCAAACTCACCCTCAAGCCGGATTCGCCGTTCTACGGCTGGATCGAACAGGAACTGAGCAAGCGCTTCGACTACGTCTGCTGCGAAACCCTTGAACAGTTCCGCCGCGAGCGCCAGGCGGTGACCCGCGCCGGCCAGGTCAAGTCAGGCGGCGAGCGGCATGAGAAGGATGACCGTCACCGTCTCGACGACCGTAGCCGCTATGTTCTGGGTTGGAGCAACGAGGCCAAGATCGCCGCTCTGGAGAAACGCGCCCAGTCCCTGGAAAAGGACATGCAAGCGGCGGCGGCACGCATCGCCGAGGCGCAGATGGAACTGCAACGGCTGTCCGGGCAGATCACCAATCTGGCGCGGATCGGCGAATTCCGCGATTACCAGGAACTGGACTGGCAGCCGCTGGTAGCGGACATCGCCAGTCTGGAACAGGAAAAGCGGGCGCTGGAAGCCGCTTCCGACCTGCTGCACACCCTGGCCGGCCAGTTGACCACGTTGGAGGCGAGCCTCGACCAGACCGAGGCGGACATCCGCGAACGCCACCAGGAACAGGCGCGCAACGAGGAGAAACAAACCCAGGCGCAAACGCTGTTGGCCGATTGCCGGGACAGTCTGGTCAGCCTGGACGCGGCGGCGCGCGTGCTGCGTTTCCCGCAACTGGAGGCGATGCGCGCCGAAGCCCTGGGCGAACAGACCCTGAGCGTGGAATCCTGCGACAACCGCGAGCGGGACATGCGCGAGTGGTTACAGGCCCGGATCGACGCCGAGGATGGACGCGCCAAGCGGCTGCGCGACAAGATCATCGACGCCATGCGCGCCTACAGCATCGCCTACGCATTGGAGACCCAGGATGTGGACGTCAGCATCGAGGCCGCGCACGAATACGGCGAGATGTTGAACGCCTTGCTGGCCGACGATCTGCCGAAGTTCGAGGCGCGCTTCAAGGAATTGCTCAACGAGAACACCATCCGCGAGGTAGCCAATTTCCAGTCGCAACTGGCTCGCGAGCGGCAGACCATCAAGGAACGCATCGAGCGCATCAACCAGTCGCTACGCCAGATCGACTACAACCCCGGCCGCTACATCGAACTGGAAGCGCAAACCAGCCCGGACCCGGAGATTCGCGATTTCCAGAGCGAACTGCGGGCCTGTCTGGATGGGACGATGACCGGTTCCGAAGACGCCCAATATTCCGAAGCGAAATTCCTCCAGGTGAAAGCCATCATCGAGCGCTTTCGCGGCCGCGAAGGCCAGACCGACCTGGACCGGCGCTGGACCCGCAAAGTCACCGACGTACGCAACGGCTACGTGTTCGCCGCCGCCGAACGCTGGCGCGAGGACGACAAGGAATACGAGCACTACACCGATTCCGGCGGCAAGTCCGGCGGCCAGAAGGAGAAGCTGGCCTATACCGTGCTGGCCGCCAGTCTGGCCTATCAATTTGGCCTGGAGGCGGACATCAAAGCGGGCACGCTGCACTCGCGCACCTTCCGCTTCGTGGTCATCGACGAAGCCTTCGGGCGCGGCTCCGACGAATCCGCCCGTTTCGGCCTGGAGCTGTTCAAACGCCTGAATCTGCAACTGCTGATCGTCACGCCGTTGCAGAAAATCCACATCATCGAACCCTATGTTGCCAGTGTCGGCTTTGTACATAACGAGGCGGGGCGCGAATCGCTGCTGCGCAACCTCAGCATCGCCGAATACCAAGCGGAAAAAGCAAAACACTTAGAAAAACACGAGGAGCAGCTTGATGCGTAGCCCGGATGCAGCGCGGCGGAATCCGGGGCTTTTGGGCTGGGACCGCGCGCCGGGTCCGGTGCGCCACGGTTCCCCGGATTCCGCTACGCTGCATCCGGGCTACATCCATGAATAATTGGACAATGCCTGCCGAACTCCGCGCCCGCGTCTTGCGGGAATGGGAGCGTGGCCGACTGCTTTCGGCTGCATTGGCTGGCGAGGTGATCTATCCCTGGCGGATTCCCCTGAAAGGCCCCAGTGCCAGCCTACTGGCGGAATGCTTTGATGATGCGCGGCAATGGATACGCGAGCTTTCCGAGGCCGCCAAGGACGAAGGCAAACCCGGCTACCGATTGGAATTCCAGGAGATCAATCATCGCCAACTCGGCCGCAACCATGTACCCGTAGCCGCCTGGCTGGATAGCGAGGCCGATGCCCTGGCCCTGATCGGCAAACGGCGCGAGGCGGCCCGCTTTCACGAACTGGCCGGCACCATTGCCCAGGTTTTCCCGCCGTTGCGTGACTGGCTGGCGAAGCGACCGTTGCGCGTGCTCGACCACGCCGATGATTGGCCACGCCTGCTGGGGGTGCTGGAGTGGATCGCCGAACACCCGCATTCCGGCCTGTACCTGCGCCAGATCGATCTGCCGGGCGTGCATTCCAAGTTCATCGAACGCCATCGCGCCCTGTTGGGCGAACTGCTGGAGCGAATTTTGCCGGCGCAAGCCATCGCCGCCGACGCGCCCGGTGGCGGGGTGACCAAATTCGAGCAGCGCTACGGCCTGCGCGGCAAGCCGGTGCTGATCCGCTTTCGGCTACTGGACGGTGATCTGCATGGGCTCACCGACCTGTCGGTTCCCGCCGCTCAGTTCGCCAGCCTGGCGCTGCCCCAGAAGCGCGTATTCATCACCGAGAACGAAATCAACTTCCTGGCCTTTCCCCCGGTGCCGGACAGCCTGGCGATCTTCGGTGCCGGTTATGGCTTCGAGCCGCTGGCCGCGGCGCGTTGGTTGCGGGAGCGGGACATCTACTATTGGGGAGATATCGACACCCACGGCTTCGCCATCCTCGACCAGTTGCGCGGCCGCTTTCCACAAGCCCGCTCGTTGATGATGGACCGGGCTACCCTGATCGCGCATCGACTGTTATGGGGGCGGGAGGACACGCCGACCCAGCGGGAATTGAGCCGGCTGCAGCCCGATGAAGCCAGTTTGTACGACGATCTGCGCCAGGATCGGATCGCGCCGGCGCTGCGGCTCGAACAGGAACGCATCGGCTATGCCTGGGTTCAGGCGGCGCTGGGTATAACGGTATAGGTCTTGAACCTGGGATCAGGGCAAATTTGTTCTACTCGAAACGCCGTCATCCCGGCGAAAGCCGGGATCCAGATTTCACCCCTCTAATCAGGCTGTTAACAGTTGAATGGACGATCGCTCTGGATTCCGGCTTACAACCGCCGGAATGACGAATAATCAACGACTTGCCGCCAGAACAAATTTGCCCTGAACCTGGGATCTTTCGGACTTTTCAGGCGCTATGCACCTGCACCGGGCTGGAAAAGATCAGCAGACCGTAGTTGGCCTCGTACTCCTTGCGCAGGTGTTCCGTCACCCGCTCCGCCAGCGTCGGAGAGCACAGGATCTCAACCCGGATATTGCCTTCCTTGCGCCAGGCGCCGCTGCGCCGGCCGTGGCTGCCGAGGCCGCGCGCGTCGGTGATGGTGTAGCCGGTCACCCCGAGAGGCGGCAGTTCGTTTTCCAGGAAAGGTTCCAGCACGGCCTCGCACACGATGGTGAGCAACAGGCTGTTTGGGGCGTTCATGTTCAGGCTCCGATTCGGTACATGGTCTGGGCCATCCAGTAATACACCGGAATGCCGACGAACAGGTTGAAGGGAAACGTCACCCCCAATGCCGCGCCGATGGACAACCCGGGGTTGGCCTCGGGCACGGCAATCCGCATGGCTGCCGGCGCGGCGATGTAGGAAGCGCTGGCGTAGAGCGTGGCCAGCAGCAATGTCCCTCCCAGCGTCAGGTCCAGGGACCAGCCCACCAGAGTGCCGAGGAACCCCGAGATCAGCGGCATGACCACGGCAAAGCCGATCAGGAAGGGGCCGTGGGCGCGCAGGTCGGCGACGCGGCCGGCCGCCACCAGGCCCATTTCCAGCAGGAACAGCGCCAACACGCCTTTGAACAGGTCGAAGAACAGCTTGTCCAGCGGCTGGATGCCCACGGGTCCGGCCAGGTAGCCGATGAGCAGCCCACCGGCCAGGAGGAAGATGCTTTTGCCGAAGAACACCTCGTGCAGCAGCTTGCCCCATTTGACCGACCCTTGGCCGTGCCGGGCCAGCAGCACGCCGATCATCAGGGCGGGCATCTCCAGCAGCACCAGGAAGACGATCATGTAGCCCTCGTAGGTCTGCGCCTCCTGGGCCAGAAAGGTGACCCCGACGGAGAAGGTGACCACGCTGACCGAGCCGTAGTGGGCGGCGATGGAGGCGGAATCGGCGCGGTTCATGCGTCCGAGCCAGCGCAGGATGGGAAAGGCGATCAGCGGAATCAGCGCGCCGGCGAGGACGATGAGGCCGCCGTCCACGACCATGCCGGCGTCCGCGTGCTCGGCCAGCTTGACGCCGCCCTTGAGGCCGATGGCCAGCAGCAGAAAGATGGATAGCGCATCGTAGATGCTGGACGGTATCTTCAAGTCCGAGCGGGCGAGGCCGGCGGCCACGCCCAACAGGAAGAACAGCACCACGGGTTCGAAGCTCATCTCGGTTTACCCGTAATGTTTCAACAGATTTTCAAGGGCCTGTTCCTTGGAGCGAAAGAAGCGCTCCGGCGGCAGGGTCTGGTGGATTTCCGCCCGTTCCAGCACTTCCAGCACCTGCTTCTTCAGGCCGCTCAGATAGAGCTTGACGCCGCTCTGCTCAAGGCGTCGGGCGAGGTCGCTGAGCTTCTCCTCGCCGGACACGTCGATCTCGTTGATGCTGCTGCCGATCAGCAAGATGGCCTTGGCTTCCGGGAAGCGGCGCACCGCTTCCAGCATGATGTCCTCGAAGTAGGAGACGTTGACGAAGGTGAGTTCGCCGTCGAAGCGCACCGGCACCACGTTCTGGCTGATCGGCGCGAGGTTGTGGGTGTCCAGCCCGCCCAGCACGCCGTCCGGGTGCTGGCCCAGAATTTCGCCGCGCGGTCGCATGCGTCGGTGCAGAAACAGGGCGATGGCGACCATCGCGCCGATCAGGATGCCCATGTCCAGGTGCGGCGCGAAAGCCAGGGTGGCGACGAAGGTGATCGTGGCGGCCAGGCCGTCGTGGCGGTGGGTATGCCAGGCATGGCGCATGGCGGCCGGATTGATCAAGCCGAGTACCGCCAGCATGATCACCGCCGCCAGCACCGCCTGCGGCAGGTGATAGAGCAGACTGGTCAGGAACAGCAGGGTCAGCAGTACCAGCAAGCCGGCGAACACCGAGGACAGGCCGGTCACCGCGCCGGCATTGAGGTTGACGGCGGAACGCGAGAAGGAACCGCTGACCGGGAAGGACTGGGACGCGCCGCCCACCAGATTGGCCAGGCCCTGGCCGATCAGCTCCTGGTTGGGATCGATGCGGGCACGGGTCTTGGCGGCCATCGCCTTGGCGATGGAAATGGCTTCCATGAAGGCCACCAGCGAGATCACCAGCGCGGCGGACAGCAAGGCGGTGAAGTCGGACCAGCCCACCTTGGGCAGGGACAGGCTGGGCAGGCCGGGCGGAATGGCGCCGACCACCTCGCCGCCGCCGGACAAGTGCAATCCCTGCTCATCCAGTTTCTTCAGACGCCAGACCACGCTGCTGGTTTTCGCCTCCCTGGGCGCGGTGGACTCGGTGTGCAGCGCATAGCCGCCGCTGCCGTCGGGAAGCGCGACAAACCGCTGCTGGGCCAAGGATTTAAGGCGGGTCTGGTTCGCCCGGACAGCATCCTCCAGATACAGTTCGGCCAATTCCAGCTCGTATTCCAGTTCCGCGCGGCGGCTGCGTTCATCCATGCGCGCGGCGGCGGCGTTCGGGACAGACTGTAGGGCAACGCGTAATTCGTTGGCCTTATTTTGCAGCGCCGCAATACCGGCCTTGGCGGCCTGATATTCCGTGGCCAAGGTCTGTACCGCCTGATCCCGCGCGGCACTGACCGGCAAGGTGAGGCCGCGTTCAAATTCAAGCTGCCAACTCAGCACCGTCGCCAGCGCCACAGCCACCAGCACGTTGGGCCAGCGCGGTACAAAACGCTTCATCAGCAGCATCAGCGCCAGCGCGCCCAGTCCCATCGCCAGCGTCGGCCAGTGTGTGTCCCCCGCCTGTCTCAGCACGCCATAAATGTCATTGAGAAAGCTCTCGCCGCGGGTCATCGGCACGCCCAGCAGCTTGTTCAACTGCGACAAGGCAATGATCAGCGCGGCGGCATTGGTGAAGCCGATGATTACCGGATGCGACAGCAGGTTGACGATGGCGCCCAGACGAAACAGTCCCAGACTCAATTGGATGACGCCCACCATCAACGCCAGCAGGATGGCCAGCCCGATGTAGTGTTCGGAGCCGGCCGCGGCCAGGGGCGCCAGCGCGGAAGCGGTAAGCAACGCGACGATGGCCACCGGGCCGGTGGAGAGCTGTCGCGACGAACCCCACAGAGCGCCCACCATCACCGGCAGAAAAGCGGCATACAATCCGTAATAGGACGGCATGCCGGCCAGTTGCGCATAGGCCATGGACTGCGGAATCAATACCAGCGCCACAGTCAGACCAGCGAGCAGATCGGCGCGAATCTGGACCGCGCTCAGGGGAAACCAGCCCAGGAAGGGCAACCAGGTACGCCAGGCGGTTGTCGAAGGTCGCCTCATCTCCGCGCCTCGTTTTCCGCTTCGACGAACAACACCGCCAGGCCGCAGAAATTGGCGACCAGCCCGCTCAGCAACAGCGCCACGCCGGTTGGCATCGCATCGGGCAGCAGCAAGTAGACGAAACTGCCGCACGCCAGCATGGCTGCGAGTAGCCGCCATGAGTGGTCGCGAACCAGCAGACCGGCGCGAGGCGTATCGGCCGGGGCTTCGGCGACGGGATCTGGCGGGCGAGCGGACATGATCCGTCCTCAGTCCGGCCAAACCCGGTGTGGATGCTGGAAGTGGTGGTTGTCGCTCGCAGGCGACGTCGCAATGGCCGGCTTCGCGGGTTTCGCTATGGGCTCGGGGCTACTTGCGGTCGGGTGCGCTGCGGCAGGTTTCTCCGCCGCCTTTTGGGATTGCCGCGCGGGCGTGGCCGCTGCTATGAATGGCTCTTTAGCTGGTTCTTTAACTGGCTCTATAGCTGGCTTGATGCTGGCAGTCAGCTTGTCTTCGAGTTTGCTCATCTTCCCATCACCTCTTGAATGAATTGATCGATCTCCCGCGCCGCATCGCGACCACGGGCGTCCAACTGATACACGTTCCTTCCAGGATTGCGGTGTGGAACGCGGCACGGCGTCGCACCCGCCGACCTTGAGATCGGCCAAGGCCAGGATCCAGGCGGACCCGGCTGGTGCCTCAGCTCGCCGAAGGGGCCGCGGCCAGAGCTTCCACCCGGCGGGCGAAGTCGTAATCGTCGGTTCCCAGAACCGTATCCATGGCCGCCACGCTGACGCTGACATGCGTCTTGGCGAAGTTCAGATCCGGGTAATTGCCGGTTTCCTTGGACAGCACCTCCAGCCTGTCGAGAAAACCCCGGGTGGCTGTGTAGTCGGCAAACTCGAAACGTCGGCTCATCGCGGCCGATTTGGCTTGGACCTGCCAGCCGGCGGGTGGGGCTTCAGACATGACAAATCTCCTCCAGAAAGCGGACCGGGTCGCAGCCCTTTTCCGCCATTTCCATCAACATGCGGTCCAGTTCCGCCAGGTGCCCCTGCTCATCCGCCAGCAGTTCGGCGAACAGCGCGGCGGCCGCGTCGTCGCGACAGCGCCGGGCGTAGGCCAGGGCATCCTGGTAAAGCAGCACCGCGTCGAGCTCCAGTTCGCGGTCCAGCAGCAGCATCTCGCGCAGGTCGCGGCCGGGACGCACCGCCCGCAGGCGAGTCGCGTTGGGGGCCAGGCCCAGGGTCAGCAGGTGGCAGATAAGTTTGCCGGCGTGGCCTTGCTCCTCGTCCGCCTCGCGGCGGAAGTAATCCGCCAGGCCATCCTCCCGCCACAAGCGGCACAGGCAGGACTGGGTCAGGTACTGCTGCACCACGCTCAACTCATGGTCGAGGGCTTGGGTCAGGTATCCGGCCAGACGCGGGTTTGCCAGCATGTCGATTGCTCCTTAGCTGCGCTGCGTGGTGACCTCGCCATCGCGCCCGCCGGCGGATCCACCAGGGGTGCTGGGCAGCACGCCTTCCACTTCCGAGTGGACGCGGGCGATGATGTGCGCCGCCACCAGGCCGTCGCCGACCCGTTCGCAGGCATCGGCGCCGGCACGCACCGCGGCGTTCACCGCG
>JAGUXX010000317.1 GCA_020061585.1 Betaproteobacteria bacterium
AGGGTCGGGTTGCGGCCTTGCGCCCAACGACCTTCGGTGCCGGTGACGCGTCCGCTGCGCGCCCAGTCATCGCCGGTGATCCGCGTGCCGCCATCGCGGCCTTCACCAGTGATGCGTTCAGTGATCGCTTCGGGGGCTGGCGCTGGGGCCGGTGCCGCCATGCTGAAACCCTGGCGCGGATCGTCGCGGTAGCGGAATTCCGGCGTGCCGGAAACCAGGCCCGAGGCCATGTTGACCGGGCCGGTGATGCGGCCGGCGCCGCCGTAGCCGGTACCGGTGATACGACTGATGGCTTCCCGCGCCGGCGCCGCTATGCTGAATTCGGCGGGGCGTGGTTCAGTCTCGCGTCGCGCCATGCTCATGGCCATCGCACGCGGTTGGTTTGATTGTTGGCTCACTGGCTGTCCCGGTGGCTGAAAGCGTGGCGGCAGAGCGGGCGCGGCCTGTTGCGTCTCCTGATCGGTGTGCTGGCAAGCGCAGGCGCCTTGCATCTGCTCGCTGGCCGCATAGGGCGTGCCGCTGATCGCCATACGGCTGCCTGGCTCGTCGCCGGTGACTCGGCTCGATGCCTGGCCGCCCATGCCCAGCGGCGTGCCGGACACCGCCAGGCCATGTCGGGTGTGAGTCACCACCACCTTGCTGGCCGCCGCGCTGCTCTCGGGTGCGGGCTCCGCCGCGCAGGCCGCATTGAAGCGCTCCGCGCCGGCGTACTCGGTGCCGGTGACGCGCTGGCACCCGCCCTGCTCGTCACCGCTCAGCTTTGGGAAGCGGCTGCCGGTCAGCACGCCGCCGGTCAACATCTGTCCCACCAGCGTGCGCATCTCGCGCACTTTGGCCGGGGCAGCGCCTTGCACGCCGCCGCGCTCGTATTGCGAGCCGGTGACGCGGCCTTCGGCGCGCGGCTCGTTGCCGGTCACTTTTTGGGTGCGCTCCACCAGATTGCCGGTGATGCGCTGTCCGGCCTGGCTTGCCGCTTCGCCCACCTTTTCCGGGCGAGGATCGGGGCGGCCATGGCAGACCGTCTGGAACTGTTCGTTGGAAAGATATTCGGTGCCCGAGATGCTCTTGCAAGCACCCGCTTCATCGCCGGTCACCTTGATGGAACGTCCCACTTCAACGCCCGACACCGGACGGCCGGCAAGCGTATGGGTCAATGCCACCTTGCTCGGACCGTTGATTGTCAGCCGCGAGCTGCCGGCATCCGCGTACTGCGAGCCGGTGATCGACCGCTTCGCACCGGCCTCTTCACCGGTCACGGCACGAGGACGCGCCGCGTCGCTGCCGGTGACGACCAGTCCCTTGCGCGCGGTAGTGCCGACGCTCACCTTTTCCGGACGGGCGGTCAGACCCTTGCCCTCGCAGTACTCGGTGAAATGCTCGCTGCCGAGATATTCGGTGCCGGTCACCGGCTTGCAGGTACCGGCTTCGCCACCGGTGACCTGGGGCGCGCGTCCCACTTCAATGCCACTTACCCAGCGACCGTGACTGGTGGCACTCATGCCTACTTTGGTCGGCGCGGGTTCCGGTCGGCTGGCGCAGAACGCTTCAAACTGCTCGCTGCCGATGTATTCGGTGCCGGTGATGGCGCGACAGGTGCCCGGCTCGTTGCCGGTCACCCGCGAGGTCCGCTCCACCTGGGTACCGGAAACGGTCTGGCCGGAAAGCGTGGTACCGGTTTCGACCTTGGCCGGAATCTCGACTTGCGGACGCACGCGACCACTTGGGCGGGTTGCTGGCGCGTTGCCGCGTCCCTTGCTGCTGAGTTCGGCGCGACGCTTGCGCGCCAATGCCTGACCGCTCAATCCGGCCATGTTCGATGCCGCACTTGACGATGGCTTGGTCGGCAAGGCGGCCTTGCCAAACTGGGACATGGCCTTGCGCCGCTCGCGACAGAAATCACGCATACCCGCATCGCTATCCGCAGCAACCGCTTGTGCGGCGGCGGGGCCGCTTTCAACCAGGGTGCAGGCGATGTCGAGCGCGGCCTCGGTTGCCGACTCGGCAACCGGCTCCGGCGCGCTTTCCGGCAAGGCTGCGGCTGGCGCTACCGTGGTTTCGGTCGCTGTCGGCGCGGCAGCGGTCGACGTTGCCTGCGGCGCGCGCCGGCTTGCCGCGACGCTTTGCCGGGTCACCATACCGAGCCCTTTCTTGCCGGTCTGGGACAAGATGGCGCGTCTCGCGCGGGCCAGCTCCTGGCCGCTCAGGCCTGCCAAGGCATCGCTCAAAGTCTGTTCGGGCATGATGTTTCCTCTTGCGGTTGTTCGGTTCGGGGGCGGCTTTTGCGCCGCACTGGGTGCAGCGGACGCCCCGAACTTTAGGGATGACGAACAACAAACAAAAGTTAATTGTTATTATTTAATCCATATACAAATGTTTATTCATGAGGCTTGCCCATGCGACTCCGCAACGTCACTCTTCACCAACTGCGCTTGTTCCAGAGTCTGGGTACACATCTATCCTTCACCCGCGTGGCGGAGGCGCTGCATCTGACCCAGCCGGCTGTTTCCATCCAGATCAAGCGACTCGAAGAAAGCGTCGGCCTGCCGCTGGTGGAGCAAATGGGCAAGCGCCTGTTCCTCACCGACGCGGGGCGGGAATTGTTCGAGGCCAGTCAGGACGTACTGGAGCGCATGCGGGTACTGGGCGAGGACATGACCGGTCTGGAGGAGGGCATACGCGGCCCGTTGAACCTGGCGGCCATTACCACCGCCAAGTACTTCATGCCGCATCTGCTGGGCGCCTTCCTGCGCGACTACCCGGCGGTGGAGCCACGCCTGACCATCACCAACCAGTCGCGCGTGGTGGAGCGCCTGGAAGGCAATCTGGACGATCTGGTGATCATGGGTACGGTGCCGGAAAACCTGGACCTGGAAGCGGAGTTCTTCCTGGACAACCCGCTGGTGGTCGTGTCGCATCCGAACCACCCGCTGGTGGGCCAGAAAAACATCCCGCTGGCGCGCATCGCCGAGGAGCGTTTTCTTTCCCGCGAGCCCGGTTCGGGCACGAGACAGGCCCGCACCCGGCTGTTCGCGCAGCACGGACTGGCCGCCAACACCTACATGGAACTGGGCAGCAGCGAAGCAATCAAGCAGGCGGTGATGGCCGGCCTCGGCATCTCCGTGCTGTCACGCCACAACCTGGCGCTGGAGCTCGACTCCGGCCTGATGGCGATTCTGGATGTCGAGCACTTTCCCCTGAAACGCCAATGGTACGCGGTGCATCTCAAGGGCAAGAAGCTGTCGCATACCACGCGCCGTTTCCTGGATTTCCTGCTTCAGGATGGCGCGCGCATCTGGCTGGAGAGCCAGCCGCACCTGCAGGTCGCCGCGCCCAGGGCGGGCAATAAGGGGGCGAAGAAGGGGTGACAGAGCTTATTTTCCGGCCGCTTTGTCCAGCAAGCCGAGACCGCGCTCAGACCGCAGCCGGAAACGTGTCTCCGCATCGTCAACACCTTCGTAGACAACGAAAATCTACTTGTTTATGTATTTAAAACAGTACGTTGCGATGGTTTTGTATTTAATGTAAAAACTTTTATATTAATTGCACGGAAGTGCTCAAGATGCCGCAAAACACCCCCTGGTCGTTCTATGGACGCCGTACTGAACTCCAGTAGATGCAACGCATCCTGGAACGGCGGCGGTGGTTTTTCCTGCAAATTTCGGGGCGGCGACGAATCGGCAAGACGGCCCTGATTCAACAGGCGCTCCAGGGAGCGGGCATCGCCAAGACCTTGTATGTGCAGATTCCCGACTCGGACCCCGCGGGTGTGGTGGCAGCCTGCAATGGCTATCTGGAAACCTTCGGCATTGATGCGCGGGTGACCAGCTTGGGCGAGTTGGCGCAGTTGATCGGCCGGCTGGCTGCCGAGGGCTATGTGGTTGCCCTGGACGAGTTCCAGTACTTCCATCGCAAACAGCTTTCCGATTTTTGTTCTCTGCTACAGGCGGAAGTGGATCGCCTGGCGGCGAGGGCGGCGGATATTCCGGGCGGGCTGATCGTGCTGGGCTCGCTGCATGCCGAGATGACCGCCTTGCTGGAAGATCGGGATGCACCGCTATTCAATCGCACGACCGATACCCTGGAATTGGGTCATCTCGATATTGCTTCGGTGCTGGAAATCCTGCGCGCCCATGCCGACGACAATGCGGAGCGGTTGCTTTTTCTTTGGAATCTGTTCGAGGGAGTGCCGAAGTTTTATCGCGACGCCTACGAACAGGGCGTGCTGGGTGCGGCGCGCAAGCCTTTGTTGGGCAGTTTGTTCTTTTCCAGTTCCTCGCCCTTGCGCAATGAGGCCGACAACTGGTTTTTGCGCGAACTGCGAGGGCGCTATGACATGGTCTTGCAGTATCTGGCGAAGCATCCGGGCTGCACGAATGCCGATATCGAGGCGGCCATGAAAATGCTTTCCGGCCCTGGTGAGGTGCGCCAGGTGGGTGGCTATCTGAAGATATTGTCCGAACGCTATCGCATGATTGAACGGCGGCTGCCGATTCTCTCGCCACCGCGTGCGCGCAGTGGTCGCTATTACATCCGCGACAATTTCCTGCGCGCCTGGCTCTCCGCTTTGCAACGCCCGGTGTCCGCAGTGGCCTTTCGGCCCGTGGATACACTGGTTGACCTGGCCGATGAACGGCTGGCAGACGTAGAAGGCTATGCATTGGAAGATTTGGCGGGACAGTTATACGAGGAGAGGAGCCGCCTCGGGATCGGCGACTTTCCCGTCAGCGAACGCATTCGTGGTTATTGGGATCGGGCCGATGTGGAGATCGACCTGGTGGCGGTCAATGAGGATGAACAGCGGATTCGATTTGGCACCTGCAAGCGCAATCCGGACAAGCTGCCGGGCTCGATTGACGCGCTCGTGCGTAGCGCAGGACGATTTTTGGACGCCCACCCACGCTTCAATACATGGCAAGCAGAGTACGTTGCCATTTCGCCAGCCATCAGTCCTGAAATGAGGTCCGCGTTGGCAGCCCGCAGTGTGATTGCGCAGAGTTTGTCAGACCTGATCGAGGGTTTGTAGGCGGCTCATCGATATCGATTTCCGCATCTCCGACACCTTCACCGACAGCTTCGCCAAGCTGACCGGCGCGTATCAGAATGCTGTCAAGACGACCGCCTTCTCATGGATGACTGAATTATTCAGTTCTTCCTTGGTTGAGGTAGCCCGAAGTGAATACCAAAATCGGCAACGGCCGACTTGCGCTTTTGCCATGCTCCGAGGGCCGTCACCTCTTGCCGCCACTTGCTTATTCGTCGTCGCCCAGTTCCGGATTCCAGCCCTTGTCGCGCGCCGACTGCATGGCTTGGGCGTAGATGTCGGTGTGGCGTTGTTGCAGTTCGGGCGGCAGGCGGCTGGGCAGGCCGGCGTATTTGTCCCATTCCACCTGCACCTTGTCCATCAGCAACTGCATGCGGCCGAGATCCCAGCCGGCGCAGTCCTCGGTGTCCGGGATGAAGCCGAATACCCGGCCGTCGAGCACGATGCGGCCAAGTTGGGTGATGCCGTGATGGTCCTGATTGAGGCCGACGTAAGTGTTTTGCATGGGGTCCTTAACGGGAATGTTTAACGCGTCAAGCCGGCATAAAGCAGCGGCAGCTTTTCCGGCAGACGTTGTACATGATCGACGACCATGTAGTTCTTCTGGCCGAAGATGCGCGAGACGTAATTATCCGCCCTCGGGTCCAGACTCATGCAATAGGTGGTGACGCCGAACTTGGCGACTTCTTCCACCGCTTTTTTGGTGTCCATGCGCAGGTATTGCGGGTCGCGCACGTCGATGTCGGCGGGTTCGCCGTCGGTGATGACGATCAGTAGTTTCTTCGCCGAGCGCTGCAGTTGCAGGTGGTGGCCGGCGTGGCGGATGGCCGCGCCCATGCGGGTGGAGAGCTGGCCGGTCATGCCGGCGAGTTTGGCTTTTGGCGCATCGTCCCAGTGCTGGTCGAAGTCCTTGAAGCGGATGTACTCGACGTCGTGGCGGCCGTCGGAGCAGAAGCCGTGGATGGCGAACGGGTCGCCCACCTTGCTGATGGCATCGGACAGCAACACGCAGGCGCGCCGGGTCAGGTCGAGCACGGAATACTCCTGGCCCTGGACGACTTCGTTGGTGGATTCGGACAAGTCGAGCAGCACCAGAATCGAGAAGTCGCGGGTTTTTCGGACCGAACGCATCATGATGCGCGGGTCCGGCTGGTTGCCCAGACGAATGTCGATGAAGCTTTGCACCGCCGCGTTGATGTCGATCTCGTCGCCATCTTCCAGCTTGCGGATGCGCTGCACGCCTTGTGGCTGCATGGCGTCGAGCAGGAACTTCATGCGGTGGATTTCGCGCTTGTACTGGGCGGTGATGTCGTTGATCAGTTGCACATCCCCCTGTTTGGCGCGCTTTTCCAGCACCGTCGCCCAGGCCGGGCGTTCGAGCTGGATCTGGTAATCCCATTCCGAGTAATGGAACGGGTCGGAGATGGGCTCCTTGCCTTCGAGTTCGTTGAAGCTCTTGCCGTTGCTTTCGTCGCCGATGTTTTCGTAGGGGAACAGTTCGGTGCCCAGCACCCAGATTTCCTCGGCATCGTCACCGGCGGTTTCGACGTCGATCTCGTTCGCCATTTCCATGACACTGACGTATTTGCGCACTTGCTTGATCGACTCGTAGCCGGCGCCGGCGGCCTTGTTGAAATCGAACTCCTCGAATTCCCAGAAATAGCGGTTGTCGTCGCGGTACGGCGCGGTCAGCAGATCGGTGCGCGGATTGAAGGCGATTTTCTTGCTGCTCAGGCTATGCGCAAGCTGAACGCCGATTTCCCAGGAAGTCAGGTTGCTGTTCAGGCGATCCCGCGCGTTGGCGAACAGCACTCGCGCTTCGGCAATCCACGGATCGTTGTCTTGATAGGTTTCGTCGAGCAGCGCGCGGGCGAGGCGATTCAGGTAGTCGCCGACGCTGTTGCTCATCTCCGGCGTGGCGGTATGCAGCTTGGCCCACATTGCCTTGAGACCCGGGAAGCGTCGGATGGACAGCGCTTCGACGCGGGCGTCCTCGATTACCGAGATCACCGCCATCTGCATCGGGTTGAGCGCTTCGGCGGAGATCGGCTGCTGGGTTTCGACGATATGCGCGGCGCAGTGGGCGGCGGTGGCGCGGTAGAGTTCCAGACCGGAAATCTTTTCTCCCTCCGCGGCGCCTTCGCCGGCGGGAAGCACAAAGTCATCGAAGGCATCCGGCACATGCAGCAGGTAGTCGGCGATATACGGCCGGTAGCCCTCGCGGCTTTCAAAGTCGCCGGAGGTCGGGCGCATGAAAAAGTCGCGTGCCCATAGTGCGCGCAGGTACATGTTGATGCGCCGTTGCACGTCGACCAGCAGCGTGCCCTTGCGCTCCTTTTGCAGCATTGCCAGAGATTCCTTGGTCTCCAGGCTGAAATACTTGATCTGTTCCTCGTAGTTGGTGCGGTGCGCGTGCGCGCCCCACAGCGCCCAGCGGCGCAGGCCGCCCAGGGTCAGGTTCTGGAACAGCACTTCCAGCTTGTCCAGCATCGGCCGCACGCCGCGCGGCGCCTGGGCGATCAGGGTGCTGATGAATTGCAGGTACTTCAGGAACAGCGCCGCATCACCCAGCCGGTTGGCGGCGGTGGGCGCGGTAGCCAGCAGCAGTTCGATCACCGAGCCGGAGGTTTTCGAGGCCAGCATCAATGCGGCGGTTGCGAGGTCGGCGACCACATCCTCGCCGACTTCCTTGGCGACTTGCGGTGCTTCCTCGATCCAGGTTTCCACCAACGAATCGCCGCGCCCCAGGCCGCGAATGGCGGAAACGCCCTTCAGGTAGTTATCCAGGCCGCGCGGCGAGAATACCTTGGTGGCGTCGTGCCAGTTGGCTTCCAGCGCCTGCCGGGTATGCGGCGACAGGTCTTCCAGCAGTTCGGCGTAGTCGGCTAATTGAATGGACATGGTTTTCCTTTATCGTCATTCCCGCGCATGCGGGAATCCAGATGGTTCATCTAACTTTGTCGTAAAGCAGTCAGTCTTGCGAACTGGATTCCCGCATGCGCGGGAATGACGGGCTCAGTCAAAAGAAAGTCGAAACGGCCGCATCCAGCGCGTCGCGCATGTCCGGGTCGTCGGTGATGGGCCGCACCAGGGCCACTCGGCAGGCGGCCATGGGCGAAACGCCCTTGGCGATCAGGCTGCCGGCGTAGATCAGCATACGGGTGGACAGGCCTTCGTCCAGACCGTGGCCTTTCAGGTTGCGCGAGCGTTCGGCAATCGACACCAGTTTGCCGGCGATGCCGACATCGACGCCGGATTCATGCGCGACGATCTCGGTTTCGATGGCGTGATCGGGATAGGTGAAATCCAGGCCGCCGAAACGCTGTTTGGTGGACTGCTTCAAATCCTTCATCAGGCTCTGATAGCCGGGGTTGTAGCTGATGACGATCTGGAAATCCGGGTGGGCCTGCACCAGCTCGCCTTTCTTTTCCAGCGGCAGCACGCGGCGGTTGTCGGTCAGCGGGTGGATCACCACAGTGGTGTCCTGGCGCGCTTCGACCACTTCATCCAGATAGCAGATGGCGCCGTGCCGCGCGGCGATGGCCAGCGGGCCATCCTGCCATTCGGTGCCCTGGGCGCTGAGCAGGAAGCGGCCGACCAGATCGGAGGCGGTCATGTCCTCATTACAGGCGACGGTGATCAACGGCTTGCCCAGCTTGTGCGCCATGTATTCGACAAAGCGCGTCTTGCCGCAGCCGGTGGGGCCTTTCAGCATCATCGGCATGCGCACCGAATAGGCGGCTTCGTAGAGTTCGACCTCGTCGGCGACGGGGCGGTAATAAGGCTGTTGGGTGATGCGATATTGGTCGACGATATTGCTCATTTCACACTCCGTAGGGTGCGCCATGCGCACCATTAAGACTTGGTGCGCATGGCGCACCCTACATGACTTAAACAAAAGCCCCCGCCACGCCAGTCGCGCAGCGGGGGCCGGATGCTGCTAACCGCCGCGCGAGTTAAACCGTTTTGCCGCGGAAGATCACCATGGCCGCGCCCTGGCTTTGCGAGAAATTATCGTAGCCAATCAGACGCACGTGGTTGTTGGGGTTGGCCTTGTGACAGGCTTCGGCCTCGGCCAACACGCGATTGACATCGGTTTCGCCGAACATCGGCAATTTCCACATATACCAGTACGAGTCCATCAGATACTCAGGCTCGATATGCTCGATGGCCGGGTTCCAACCCTTTTTGATCAGATACTCGACCTGTTTCTTGATGTTGTCGGCGGTCATCGCCGGCAGGTAGGAGAAGGTCTCGAACTTGCGGCTGGCGGGGTCGCTCAGGCGGCTTTTGTAATCCATCACTTCAGACATTTGCTTTCCTTTCAAATTTGGGCGGGTAGGGTGCGCCGCGCGCACCGTTTACCTGTGAAAGGTGCGCATGGCGCACCCTACGACGATCACTTGTGGGCAACGTCCAGCTTGTCGACGGTGTCGAACTCGAACTTGATCTCCTTCCAGGTTTCCATGGCGATCTTCAGTTCCGGGCTGTGCGTGGCGGCGGCGGTCAGGATGTCCTTGCCTTCCTTCTCGATGGCGCGGCCCTGGTTGCGAGCTTCCACACAGGCTTCCAGCGCGACGCGGTTGGCGGCGGCGCCGGCCGCGTTGCCCCACGGGTGACCCAGCGTACCGCCACCAAACTGCAGAACCGAGTCATCGCCGAAGATGGAAACCAGCGCCGGCATGTGCCAGACGTGGATACCACCGGAAGCAACCGGGATCACGCCGGGCATGGAACCCCAGTCCTGATCAAAGAACAGGCCGCGCGAACGATCTTCCGGAATGAAGCTGTCGCGCATGGTGTCGATCCAGCCCAGGGTGGCTTCGCGGTCGCCTTCCAGCTTGCCGACGACGGTACCGGAGTGCAGGTGGTCGCCACCGGACAGACGCAGCACCTTGGTCAGCACGCGGAAGTGAATACCGTGGTGCGGGTTGCGGTCGAGCACGGCGTGCATGGCGCGGTGGATGTGCAGCAGCATGCCGTTGTTGCGACACCAGTTGGCCAGGCCGGTATTGGCCGTCAGACCGCCGGTCAGGTAGTCGTGCATGATGATCGGCGCGCCGATTTCCTTGGCGAATTCGGCCCGCTTGTACATCTCTTCCGGGGTCGGCGCGGTGACGTTCAGGTAGTGGCCCTTGCGCTCGCCGGTTTCGCGTTCGGCCTTCAGGGTGGCTTCGTGCACGAAGGCGAAACGGTCACGCCAACGCATGAACGGCTGGCTGTTGACGTTCTCGTCGTCCTTGGTGAAGTCCAGACCGCCGCGCAGGCACTCGTAAACGGCGCGGCCGTAGTTTTTGGCGGACAGACCCAGTTTCGGCTTGATGGTGCAGCCCAGCAGCGGACGGCCATACTTGTTCATGCGGTCGCGCTCGACCTGGATGCCGGCCGGCGGGCCGCCGCAGGTCTTGACGTAGGCGATGGGGAAGCGCACATCTTCCAGGCGCAGGGCGCGCAGCGCCTTGAAGCCGAACACGTTGCCGACCAGCGAGGTCAGCACGTTGACCACGGAACCTTCTTCGAACAGGTCGATCGGGTAAGCCACGAAGGCGTAGAAACAGGTGTCGTCACCAGGCACGTCTTCGATGCGATAGGCGCGGCCCTTGTAGTAATCCAGGTCGGTCAGCAGGTCGGTCCACACCGTGGTCCAGGTGCCGGTTGAAGACTCGGCGGCAACGGCGGCGGCGACTTCTTCACGATCCACGCCGGGCTGCGGGGTGATCTTGAAGCAGGCCAGGATGTCGGTATCCAGCGGGGTGTAATCCGGGGTCCAGTAGGTCTGGCGGTATTCTTTGACGCCAGCGTTGTAGGTCTTCACAGCCATTTATCGCTCCTTATGGGGATTTGGGTTGGGCCAACGAATCAGTTACATATCGATCCGAAGTGGGACGCATATTGGCGGTGACGAAGCATAAATAACAGTCACAGTTTTCTATTGTTACGATAGATTAATGACTATGATGTTGCGGCTGAAGAAAATCATGTTGAGCCGAAACATATCAAAACATATTTGTTGTACAACATATTTGTTTTGATATTATTAGATTGCTTGAGGCTCAGGAGACCCCGTCATGACCTGTTTCGACCGCACCAGAGAAACCGCCGACCTTTGGAAACAATTCAATGAAGGCCGCAACTTGCTGATGCTGGCGCCACGCCGAATCGGCAAGACCGTGCTGCTGAACCGGCTGCGCGACATGGCGGCGGATCGGGGTTTTCGCGCCGTCATTCTCGATGTAGAGGGTTACCGCGAGGAGAAGGATTTCTTCCGCCAGTGCTGTGCCGCGATTCAGGAAGAACTCAGTACCGGCGCCAAGGTGATGACCGCGTTGGGCGACCGTCTTTCCCGTGTCTTCAAAGGTCGCGCGGAAGGCGCGGGCGACTGGCGGCAATGGCTGCTGCAAACCGATTGGCGGGAATTCGCTGACCATTTGCTGGCTCACCTGGACGACCACGCCGGCGAACCGCCCTGGCTGATTCTGGTGGATGAGTTGCCGGTCTTCCTCCAGGCTCTGCAACATCGCGACGGCGACCGCGCCATCGGTGACTTCCTTTACTGGTTGCGCAACATGCGCCAGAAATATCGCCGCGTGCGCTGGCTGTATACCGGCTCCATCGGGCTCGACAGCATCGCCCGGCGGCACGGCGTGGAAGGCGCGCTGAACGACCTGGAACCCTTTCCCCTCAGTCCCTTCGACCGGCCCACGGCGCTGGATTTTCTCGTTGACATCGCTCGGCGGCGTGAGTGCGAGCTGGACCAAGCAGCCGGTGAAATCATTCTGCAACGCCTGGGCTGGCTGTCGCCTTACTACCTGGAAAAGATCGCCGAGGACGCCTGCACCCAGGCCGGCCCAGGCGGCAAGGTGGACGCTGCCCGCGCCGGCGCGGCGATGGACAACATGCTGGACCTGGGCAAGCGCACCTACTGGAGCACCTGGCGCGAACATCTGGATCGTAACTTCCCGGAACCGGAAAGGAGCCGCCTCTACGCCGTGCTGAACGCCGTGACGCGGGATGCCGCCGGCGCCACCGGCGATACCCTGATCGGCGCGTTGAATCGGGGCGGCGGAGAAGCGGTGGGTCAGGTCGAACTGCGCAGCCTGCTCGACACCCTGCTGGCCGACGGCTATCTGGAAGTGAATCTGGAGGGCGAAGCACGTCGCTACCGCTTCCGCATGAATCTGCTGCGCGAATGGTGGCTGCGCTACGTGGTGCTGTAAGGAACGAACATGAGCAAGCTGATGAATCTCGCGGTCTACAACCCCGCCATCCTGTCCGACGTCGATTTCCTGACCGGCTTCGTCGCCCGTAACGAACTGGCGGAAAGTCTGTTGCTGCGTTTGCGCGAAATTACGCCAACAAACCTGGCCAAACACCATCTCATCCTCGGTCAGCGCGGCATGGGCAAAACCAGCCTGTTGCGCCGGCTGGCCCTGGGCGTGCGCGACGACCCGAAACTGGCCGGCGTGCTGTTGCCGCTGAGCTTCCGCGAAGAGCAATACAACGTGCACAACCTGCATACCTTCTGGATGAACTGTCTGGACGCCTTGGGCAACTGGTTCGAGAACAACGGTTTTCCAGACAAGGCGGAAGCGCTCGACCGGGATGTCACTGCGCTGGCGCAAGGCGACTCGGAAGGCGAAGCCGCGCTGATGGTCTTCAAACGCTGGATCAAGGCCGATGGCCGGCGTCCGCTGTTGCTGCTGGACAACATCGACCTGATTCTGGACGGCCTCGCCGATCAGGAATGGAGTTTTAGGCGGGTGTTGCAGGAAGCCGGCGGCATCGTAGTCGTCGGTGCCACAGCGGGCTATCTGGAAGCCACCGCCGACCCCAAAGCCGCGTTCTACGACTTCTTCCAGGTCAGCGTGCTGGAGCGCCTGAGCCAGAACGAACTCCTCGCCTGTCTGCGTCGTCTGGCGGAAGCGCGCGGCGAGGCCGGCAACCGGGTGCGGGATGTCGTTGCCCGCGACCCCGGCCGCATTCGCACCCTCTACGACCTCACCGGCGGCAACCCGCGCACGCTGGTGTTGCTCTACCTGCTGCTGGAGATCGATGCCGGCGGCGACGTGATGAGCGACCTGGAACGTCTGCTGGATCAGGTCACCGTGCTGTACAAGGCGCGGGTGGAAGATTTGGCGCCCCAGGCGCGGGTAGTGCTGGACGCCGTGGCGCTGAACTGGAACCCGGCCACCGCCGCCGATGTCGCCCGCCTCAGCGGCCTGGAAACCCCCGCCGCCTCCGCCCAACTCGACCGCCTGCTGAAAGCCGGCATCATCGAGAAGGTCGCCATCTCCACCAGCAACCGCGCCGCCTTCCAGTTGGGCGAACGCTTCTTCAATATCTGGTATCTGATGCGCCATGGCCCGCGTCGACAGCGCACCCGGCTGCGCTGGCTCACCGGATTTTTGCGCGGCTTTTATTCGCCGGATCAGTTGGTCGAGCGGGGAAAGGCAATGCTGAAAAATGGGGAAGGCGACGCAGATTATGACTATCGGTTGGCTTTGGGTGAGGCGCTTGCAGCGAAAGAACCAGGCTTGCGCTATCTGCTAAGCCAATCCGCCCGCGATGGCATGAAACGCTACGCCGCCGCCAATGGCAAACGCCTGGAAGACCTGACCGACCCCGCTGATCTGCCGGAACCGAAGACGGCAATGGACTGGTTCAGCGTGGGATGGTGGTTGCATGCGGAACTGGACCGATACGCCGAGGCTGAGACAGCCTACCGTCGAGCCATCGAACTCGACCCCAAGGACGCTGGCCCCTGGAGCAATCTGGGCGCCCTGCTAATGCAACACCTGGGTCGCCCCGATGAAGCAAAGGCAGCCTACCGTCGAGCCATCGAACTCGATCCCAAGGAGGCCGCACCCTGGAACAACCTGGGCGCGCTACTGAATCACATGGGCCAGCCGGAGGAGGCCGAGGCAGCCTACCTGCAAGCCATCAAAATCGATCCCAAAGACGCCACGCCCTGGGGCAACCTGGGCAACCTGCTGCTGGATCACCTGGGTCGCCCCAAAGAGGCCGAGGTGGCATTCCGTAAGACGCTGGAATTGGTGCCGGATTTCGTGCTTCCCGAGAAGAATCTGGCCTTCCTGCTGCTACCCCTGCCCTCCCGCCAAGCCGAAGCCGAAGCGCTCTACCAAAGCCTGCTGCCGCGCCTTCCTGAGCAAGCTGCCGGCTTGCTCTCAGCTTTTCGCGCGGTTGCGCGGGACAACTTTGGCGAAGCTACAAACGCACTTCAATCCGTGCTGGCAATCGACCACCCGGCCCTGCTCTCCACACATGAAGATGACCTGTTGCGTGTCCTCCGCCTTGCCGCCCAACGCGGCTACGGCGACAAGCTGTTGGCCTGGCTGGACGAGCAAGGGTTGTCCGATCGCCACTGGCCGCTGTGTGCGGCATTCGACGCCTATCTGCACGGCGAGGAGAAATTGCTGGACGTGAACCCGGAAGTGCGCGGCGCGGCTAAACGCATCCACGCTTGGCTGGCTGCCAGCCGTGCCACATCGGCGGGGGAACCGGCCAGAGTGGCGAAGCGAAGCGCCCGTACCACGCGAGCCAGGCGCTTCAGCGCCGGCACGAAGTAGCCCCCTTCACCCCATGCGCCACCACACCACTTTCCGCCAACTTGAAATCTTCGAAGCCATCGCCCGCCTGGGCTTTTACGTTTTTGAAATGCCTGAGTAACCCGACAATGGCTGAACATGGAAGATGTCGCTTGCACCAAGCCGACTTAGAATCCGCCAACCAGTGCGCACGCTCGGCAATCTCGATCACATGAGTTGAACGCCATGACCCCATACAAACTGCCCACCCATCCCCTCGAAGCATTAGCCAACATCAATTTCGAAGAAGCCGTCGGACCCGACGATCCACGCTTTGTCGATACCGATGTGGCACGCGGTGGCGTCGGCGCGCCGCAACGCCTGGCGAAGAAATTCAGCCTGGATTTGGTCAATGACGTTTTCTTTCCAACGGGGAAAAAGCATGTGCTGCTGTTCGGCCCCATCGGCAGCGGCAAATCCACCGAATTGCTGCGCCTGGCGCGCACCCTGGAAAAGGGCCGGCGCTTGTTTCCCATCCTGCTCAACGTGCGTGGCGAAATCGACATCAACAACCTGCAATACGCCGATGTGCTAATGGCCCTGGCCAGCGCGGTGGCCAAGAAATTCGACAAGCTGGCCCTGGACGTCCCTGCCGCCAGCCTGGAATCCCTGCGCAAGTGGTTCATGGAGCACGCGATCAGCGAAGAACGCATCAAGGAACTCTCCGCCGAGTTGCAATCCGAAGCTGGCGTGGAATTCACCATTCCGTTTCTTGCCAAGCTGATGACCCGTCTCACCAGCGCATTCAAATCCTCCTCGGTCTACAAGGATTCCTTGCGCGAAGTCGTAAACAAGACCTTCAGCCAATTCGCGCTGGCCTTCAACGAATTCGTCTTGGCGGCCGAGGAGGCTTTGCGCGCGGAAGGCCGCGCGGATCGACTGCTGTTGATCGTCGACGGCACCGACAAGATTCCGCTTCAAGACGCCGAGCGCCTGTTCGTGTTTGAGAGCGAGCAGCTTCTCGCTATCGAGGCCCTGGTGCTCTACACCGCGCCGATCTCGCTGAAATATGGCGGAACCGGGGTCAGCAAGTTGGATACCGACGAAGTCCTGCCCATCATCAAACTCCAGCATCGCGACGGCGCGCGCCATGAACCGGGTTGGAATGCCATGCGTGAAATGCTGGGCAAGCGCATTGACGTGAACGTGTTCAGGGATCCTGGTTGTGTCGACAAACTGATCGAATACAGCGGCGGCCATCCGCGCGAACTCCTGCGATTGCTGCGCCTGGCCTGTGAACTCACCGAAACCGAGCGCATCGATCTGAGCACCGTGGAAAGAGCCATCGACAAACTGGCCGCTGATTACCGCTACTGGCTGCGCCAGGAAGACTATGCCTTGCTGGCGCAGATCGACGCCAACCAGGGCGCCCACATCGGCAACGATGAACTGACCCGAAACCTGCTATGGCGTCTGGCCCTGCTGCAATACAACGACGGTTCCTGGCGCGCCTCGCATCCGGCCGTGCGACGGTTGGAGGGGTATATCCAGGCACGCAAGGAGTTGGAAAAACAGATTGCTATCAGTATTTTGGAAGATCTGCGTATTCGTTAGTTGTGCCCACGTTGGTCCAGACATCCTGCCTGACAACCCATGATTTCCTCAACCCGGCCCGATCATTTCGCCTTCGACCACCTGCGCCACTCGGCAGCGCAAGACCTGCTGCCGGAACACCAGGAGGACTTCCAGCGTCTGGTCAAACTTCTGCGCCATACGTCGGGTTTCCAGCTTTGTTTCGCGCGCATCCGGGATCTGCCCTATCGCGATGGACTGATCGCAAAACTCGACGACTTGCTGGCGCCGGCGGATCGAAAATCGGGCCGCCTCGACCTGTCCGAGCGGGAACGTTTCCCGGATTTCACCGCGCTCGAGAACGAACTGCTCGCTTCGGCTCCTGGTCTGACCGCAATCCATTTGCTCAATGGCGAAGCCTGGCTGCAAGGCGACAACCTGGCCGCCTTCAACCTGCGCCGCACCGCCTTGGCACAGCAACTCAAACTCAGCCTGCTTTGGTGGCTACCGCCTTCCGCCATCGAGCGCATCGCGCAACAGGCGCCGGATGCCTGGTCCTGGCGGAGCGCGGTCGTCGATTTCGCCACGGAGCCCGCCCCGCCCGCCGACAGACCAGCTCAGGCCGAGCAGCCACCCACTTACACACTGTCTCTGGCACAACGAAGCCGGCGCCTTGCTGAACTGAATCAGCAACTGAAACAGGAAGTCCCGGATTCGTTCCGCCTGCCGCTATTTCTGGAGCAGGCCGAGTTGCTGGAATCCCTGGGCCAGTTGTCGGATGCGGAAACCGTGTTGCGGCAACAAGCACTTCCCCTGGCTGAGCTTGGCAAGGATGAGCGCGCGTACGCCCTCATCCAGGGCCAGATCGCCGACATCCTTTACCTACGTGGCGAGTATGACGATGCTCTGCGCATCCACCGCGAGGAAGCACTTCCTGTCTATGAAAAGCTGGGCGACGTGCGTGCGCGCGCCATCACCCTGGGCAAGATCGCCGACATCCATTCCCGGCACGGCGAGTACGACGAAGCCCTGCGCATCCGCCGTGAGGAAGAACTCCCAGTCTTTGAAAAGTTGGGCGACGCGCGCGCGCGCGCCATCACCCTGGGCCAGATCGCCGACATCCATTACTGGCACGGCGAGTACGACGAAGCATTGCGCATCCACCGTGAGGAAGAACTCCCGGTCTATGAAAAGCTGGGCGACGTGCGCGAGCGCGCCATTACCCAGGGCAAGATCGCCGACATCCATTTCGTGCTAGGCGAGTACGATGAAGCCCTGCGCATCCGCCGCGAGGAACAACTCCCGGTCTTTGAAAAGCTGGGTGACGTGCGCGAGCGCGCCATCACCCAGGGCAAGATCGCCGACATCCATGACCAGCGCGGCGAGTATGACGAAGCCCTACGCATCCGCCGCGAGGAACAACTCCCGGTCTTAGAAATGCTGGGCGACGTGCGCTCCTTGTTGGTGGGACGGGCCAATCTCGCGATTACCCTCATGCATCGCCGTCAGCCCGGTGACCTGGACGAAGCTCGCGCGCTACTGAATTTGGCGCTACAAGATGCGGCGCGTCTTCACCTCCCAGAGCAGGAGACCCTGCGCAATCTGCTGCAATCGCTTGCGGTGGCGGGACAGTAAACCTTCAGCCCTTAGCCTCAATCCCTAGCCAGACCCCATGCGCCACCACACCACCTTCCGCCAACTCGAAATATTCGAAGCCATCGCCCGTCTGAGCAGCTTCACGCGCGCGTCCGAGGAGCTGTATCTGACCCAGCCGACGGTGTCGATGCAGATGAAAAAACTCACCGATATCGTCGGCGCGCCGCTGGTCGAGCAGATCGGCAAGAAGGTGTCGCTGACCGAGGACGGCCGCGAGCTGGCGCAGGCCAGCCGCGAAATCTTCGCCATTCTCGATCGCTACACAATGGCGGTGGCGGAGCGCCAGGGCCTGGAACGCGGCAAGTTGAAGCTGATGGCGATCACCACCGCGTCCTACTTCGCGCCACGTCTGCTGGGTGAATTCAGCAAGTTGCATCCGGGCATCGATGTGGCCTTGCGGGTCACCAACAAGGAGCAGGTGCTGGCCAGCATGGCCGACAATCTCGACGACCTGTATCTGCTTGGCACGCCGCCACAGGAGATCGATGTCATCGCCAAACAGATCATGGATAACCCGATCGTGGTGCTTGCCGCGCCGAACCATCCGTTGGCCCGGGAGTCGCGTATTTCACTGCAACGCCTGGCGCGGGAACCCTGGGTGATGCGCGAAGCCGGTTCCGGCACCCGCAATGCCATCGAACGCCTGTTCCATGAACATGGCCTGGAGATTCGGCCACGCCTGGAACTGGGCAGCAACGAGGCGATCAAGCAGGCGATCCTCGCCGATCTGGGCATTTCCGCGTTGTCCTGTCATGCGCTGACGCTGCATCAGCCAGGGCAGTTCGCCGTGCTGGACGTGGAAGGCTTCCCCATCCAGCGGCATTGGTACGCGGTCTACCCGGCCGGCCGGCAGATCTCGCCGGTGGCGCGGGCATTCCTGGAGTTCCTGCTGCGCCAGCGCGGCGAGCGCTCTTGCTCGCCCGACAAACTCGGGGCGAACTGCCGCGCCGATTGCGCTAGCTGAATGCTTCAGGCGCGGGCGGGTACCGCGCAGAACAGATCGTCGGTCGCTGTTTCTCCGAGCCGTTCGTAAATCGCGTTGATCGCCTGATCCTCGGTGGCGAAGATGTTCTGCTGGCCGATCTTGTCGAACAAGCCGGTGGCGCGCATGACGTCGAGTATCTGCTTCTTCAGGCCGGAGAACACCACTTCGATACCGCCGTCGCGCAGCCGTTCGACCAGGTGATGCACCACTTCCTCGCCGGAGGCGTCGAGCTGGTTGATCGCGTCGCCGACCACCAGCAGGTACTTGGCGTTGGGCTTGGCGGCGACCAGCTCCAGCACGTTGTCCTCGAAGAACGCGATGTTGGCGAAGTACAACGAGCCATCGAAGCGCATCGCGATGATGTGCGGGCTGGTGGGCAGGTCCGGGTTGACCTTGATGTCGCGCAGCGTGCCGTCCTTGAACCGGCCCAGCTGCGCGACGCGCGGCTTCATCGTGCGGTAGAGATACAGCACGATGGCCAGACCGGCGCCGATCAGGATGCCTTTGTCCAGATGCGGCGCGGCGATCAGGGTGATGAAGAAGGTAACGCCGGCGACGATGCCGTCGAACTTGCTGGCCTGCCAGGTGTGCTTCAACGCCTTCGGGGTGATCAGGCTGGTCACCGCCAGCAGGATGATGATCGCCAGCGTCGCTTTTGGCAGGTGATACAGGAAGTCGGTCAGGAACAGCAGGGTGACGGCCACGAACAGGCCGTTGAACACCATCGCGAATCCGGTCTTGGCGCCGGCCTGGAGATTGATCGCCGAGCCGGTGAACGAGCCGCAGGCCGGATAGGACTGAAAGAACGCGCCACCCATGTTGGCCAGACCCTGGCCGATCAGTTCCTGGTTGGGGTCGAGGCGTTGCTTGGTTTGCGCGGCCAGCGCCTTGGCCATGGAGATGGACTCCATGAACGCCACCAGCGCGATGATGAACGCCGCCGACAACAGCGACAGGATCGCATCGAGCGACAGCGGCGGCAGGCGGAACGACGGCAGGCCGGAAGGTATCAGGCCGACGACGTCGCCGCCGCCGACCAGATTGACCGCGCCGTTTTCGATCTTCTTGATGTGCCAATGGCGGCCATCGCTGACCACGCCGGCGGGTATTTCGCCAGCCAGATACAAGGTCGCGGCGGATTTCTCGTCGGCGTTGGCGCGCTCGAACTGGAGTTTGCGGATGTCATGCATGCGCGTTTTGTTCTCGGCGCTGAGACTGGCGATATCCAGTTTCATCAGCTCGATCTTGTATTCCAGATCGGCGACCGCGCGCGCGTCTTTCGCCTTCTGCGCCTGGCGCGCTTGCGCGGACAGCGCCGTCGCCTCGACGCCCAGCGCGAGAATTTTCTGATCGGCGGCGGCGTAGGTTGCGACCAGTTCGCGGGCGGTCGGGTCGGCGATGTGCTCCGGCGCACCCTTGGTCTTGTGCTCGAAGCTGGTTGCGGCGCTGACGATGATGGTGACCACCACGGCGATCAACACGCTCAGTTTGGACAGCGCCGGTATCTTTTTCAGGCCGAGCATCAATGCCAGCGCAAAGATCGACATGGCCAGCGTCGGCAGATGCGTCTGCGGCAGATAACCGAACATCTCCCAGATGTCGTACAGAAAGGAATCGCTGCGGCCCTTCGGGATGCCCAGCAGCATGTCGAGCTGCGACAGCGCGATGATCACGGCGGCGGCGTTCATGAAGCCGAGTATCACCGGATGCGAGACGAAGTTGACGATGGTGCCCAGTTTCACCACGCCGAGGGTGAACTGGATGATGCCGACCATCAACGCCAGCAGCAGCGCCAGGCCGACGAACTCGTCGGAAAACGGTACCGCCAGCGGGGTTATCGCCGCCGCCGTCATCAACGATACGATGGCCACCGGGCCGGTCGAAAGCTGGCGCGAAGACCCCCACATTGCTCCAAGAATCGCCGGAATGAACGCCACATACAGGCCGTAATACACCGGCAGACCGGACAATTGGGCATACGCCATGGCCTTCGGCACCAGCACCAGCGCGCCGGTGATGCCGGCGATCAGGTCGCCGCGCAGCAGGATCGAATTGATCGGAAACCAGGCCAGGAAGGGGAACAATCGAAGCAGCAGCGGGTTGTACATGAGCAGGCGCCTGTTATAAAAAGTGTTGCGCAATGCAACTATTGCGATATAAAGCGCAACAGTTTAGCAAATGCTCATAAACCCGACTAACAGGTATGGATTAATCTTCCGCGATTTACTGCCATTCACAGGAGTACCCGTCATGATCCGCCGCAACCCCAACGGCGACGTTCCCGTCGTGCATGAGTCCGCTTTCGTCGATCCCACCGCCATCCTGTGCGGCAAGGTGGTGGTCGAAGAGAATGTCTTCATCGGCCCGTATGCGGTGATACGCGCCGACGAAGTCGATGAACACGGCGAAATGGAGCCGATCGTGATCGGCGCCGATTCGAATATCCAGGATGGCGTGGTCATCCACTGCAAGGCTGGCGGCGGGGTGTACATCGGTCGCGGTTCGTCGATCGCGCATCGTTCCATCGTGCATGGCCCGTGCACGGTCGGCGACAACGTGTTCATCGGCTTCAATTCGGTACTGTTCAACTGCGCGGTCGGCGATGGTTCGGTGGTGCGCCACAACTCGGTGGTGGAAGGCTGCAACGTGCCCCCCGGGTTCTATATACCGTCCACCAGCGATGTTCATTCCGATGCCGATCTGGCCACCATCCAGCCGGTCACCGCCGATCAGGCCGGTTTCTCGGAGAGCGTCGCGCAGGCCAACAACGAACTGGTCAAGGGCTACAAGCGAATTCGCAACGAGTTCTGATCCGATTGCGTTGCGGCGCGATAATCCGCGCCATGCAAAACCATCAACTTGAACTCCTGGCGCCGGCGCGCAATGCCGATATCGGCATCGAAGCCGTCAATCATGGCGCCGACGCGGTGTATATCGGCGGTCCGTCGTTCGGCGCGCGCGGCGGCGCGGACAACAGCGTGGCCGATATCGCCCGGCTGGTGAAGCACGCGCATCGCTTCAACGCGCGCATTTTCGTCACCCTCAACACCATCCTGCGCGATGACGAGCTGGAGCCGGCGCGCCGGTTGATCTGGCAAATGTATGACGCCGGGGTCGATGCGCTGATCATTCAGGACATGGGCTTGCTGGAACTCGATCTGCCGCCGATCCAGTTGCATGCCAGCACCCAGACCGATATCCGCACGCCGGAGAAAGCACGTTTTCTGGAAGCTGCGGGACTGTCGCAACTGGTGCTGGCGCGCGAGCTGACGCTGGCGCAGATCCAGGCGATCCGCGCCGAAACCAGCGCCATCCTGGAGTTCTTCATTCATGGCGCGCTGTGCGTCGCCTACAGCGGCCAGTGCTACATCAGCCACGCGCATACCGGACGCAGCGCCAATCGCGGCGATTGCAGCCAGGCCTGCCGGCTGCCGTATCAGGTGGCCGACGCCCAGGGGCGCATCGTCGCGCATGACAAACATGTGTTGTCGCTGAAGGACAACAATCAGAGCGACAACCTGGCCGCGCTGATCGACGCCGGCATTCGCAGTTTCAAGATCGAAGGCCGCTACAAGGATATGGGCTACGTGAAGAACATCACCGCCCATTACCGCACCCTGCTCGACGACATTCTGGAACAGCGTCCCGAACTGGCGCGCGCTTCCAGCGGCCATTGTGCGTTCACCTTCACGCCGGACCCGGACCTGAATTTCAATCGCGGTTCCACCGACTATTTCGTGCAGGGCCGCAAACTCGACATCGGCGCTTTCGACAGCCCGAAGAACCCCGGTCAGCCGATCGGCTTCGTGCTCAACGTGGGTCCGGACTGGGTGGAGATCGAGACTGACGCGACGCTGAACAACGGCGATGGTCTGTGCTACTACGACTTGCATAAAGAGCTGGTCGGCATGGCGATCAATACCGCCGTGGCGGTGGGCAAGATGAAGGGCGGCAAGCAGCGCTGGCGGGTGCGGCCGAACGACCCCGTCGCCGAACTCCAAGACCTGCGTACCGGCATTGAGGTCAACCGCAACCGCGACATGAGCTGGCAGCGCACGCTGGACAAGAAATCCAGCGAACGGCGCATCGGCGTCTGGTTGAATCTGGGCGAAACGGTGGAAGGACTGGCGCTGACACTGACCGACGAGGACGGCAACAGCGCACGCGCCGAAACCGTGGTCGCCAAGGAAATCGCCAAGGATGCCGCGCGCGCCGAGGCGAGCCTGCGGGAGAATCTGGGCAAGCTGGGCGCCACTCTCTTTCAGCCGATCGACATCGCTCTCAACCTGACTCAGCCTTGGTTCGTGCCGGCCTCGGCAATCAACGCGCTGCGCCGCGAGGCGATCGAGGCGCTGGAGGCCGCGCGGCGCAACGCTTTCGAGCGGCTGCCGCGCGCCACGCCGAAGCCGGCGATGTATCTGGAAGACAGCCTCAGCTATCTGGGCAACGTGTTCAACAGCCGCGCCCGCGACTTTTACGCCAGACACGGCGTCAAACTGATCGCCGCCGCCTACGAAAGCCACGAGGAAGAGGGCGAGGTGTCGCTGATGATCACCAAGCATTGCGTGCGCTATTCGCTCAGTCTGTGTCCGAAACAGACCATAGGCGTCACCGGCGTGCATGGCACAGTGCGCGCCGAACCGCTCAGTCTGATCAACGGCAGCGAAAAACTGACCCTGCGGTTTGATTGCAAGGCGTGCGAAATGCATGTCGTCGGCAAGCTCAAACGTGGCGTAATCAATCAGCGCGCGCGCGACATCGAAACCACGCCGATCAAGTTCTATCGCACGCGGCATTGAGCCGGCTTGGGTTCACATTTCCACCTGTAGCGATTACGCTAGAGCCGTCTGACACAAAAATAACTGGAAGCTCACCATGAATCAGAAGAACAGCAGTCTCAAACCCCTGCGTTTCAGCAAACCCACGTCCGAACTGTTCGAAGTGCCGCGTCTGGGTATGGATTCGGATGCGCTGGCGTTGGATATTCGCCGCTATTTCGGCAATTTTCTGGGCCGCGACAAGCATTGCCGGTCCTCGCATTACCCGTATCAGGCGCTGTCACTGGCGCTGCGTGACCGGCTGATGGAACGCTGGAAACGCACCCGCTACGCTTACGAGGAACAGGACGCCAAGCACGCCTATTACCTGTCGCTGGAATTCCTGATGGGCCGCACGATGAACAACGCGCTGCTCAATCTCGGTCTAGGCGGCGTCATCGAACCGACGCTGCATCGCCTCGGACTCGACCTGGAAGAGATGCTCGACGTCGAGCACGACGCCGGGCTGGGCAATGGCGGTCTGGGGCGTCTCGCGGCCTGTTTCCTGGATAGCTGCGCCAGCCTGCAATTGCCGGTGATGGGTTATGGCATCCGCTACGAGTACGGCATGTTCCGCCAGCACATCGAAAGCTGCCGCCAGATCGAGGAGCCGGATCACTGGCTGCGCGACGGCAATCCGTGGGAAGTGGAGCGGCCGGAACATACCCGCCGTATTCAATACTACGGGCGTATCGATCATTTTGTTGATGCCAACGGTCGTATGCATACGCGCTGGCTGGACACCAAAGACGTGCTGGCCGTGCCTTACGACACGCCGATTCCCGGCTACAAGAACGATACCGTCAACGTGTTGCGCTTGTGGAGCGCGTCGGCCACCGACGAATTCGATCTCGGCGAATTCAACGCCGGCTCCTACACCGAATCGGTGGCGGCGAAAAACGCGGCGGAAAACATCACCATGGTGCTGTATCCCAATGACGCCAGCGAGAACGGCAAGGCGCTGCGCCTGCGCCAGCAGTATTTTCTCGCTTCCGCTAGCCTACAGGATGTGCTGGAAGGCTGGGAGATCCGCCACGGCCGCGATTTCAGCCAGTTCGCCGCGAAGAACTGCTTCCAGTTGAACGACACCCATCCGACCTGCGCGGTGCCGGAACTGATGCGCCTGCTGATGGACGAGTACTGCCTGGAATGGGACGACGCCTGGGACATCACCCGCCAGACCATGGCCTATACCAACCACACGCTGTTGCCCGAAGCGCTGGAGAAATGGTCAGTGCGGTTGTTTGGTCATTTGCTGCCGCGCCTGATGGAAATCATCTATGAAATCAACGCCCGCTTCCTGACCGAAGTGGCGCGCCACTGGCCGGGCGACAATGAACGCATGGCGCGCATGTCGCTGATCGAGGAGGGCCATGACCCGCAGTTGCGCATGGCCTATCTGGCTATCGTCGGCAGCTATTCGGTCAACGGCGTCGCGCAATTGCACTCCGATCTGCTGCAGGAAGGCCTGTTCCGCGATTTTTACGAACTCTGGCCGGAGAAGTTCAACAACAAGACCAACGGCGTCACCCAGCGCCGCTGGATGGCCGCCGCCAACCCTGGCTTGTCGAGCCTGATCACCGAAACCCTGGGCAGCGATACCTGGGTGTCGCAACTCGATCAACTGCAAGGCCTGGCCGGACATGTCGACGATGCCGCCTTCCGGGCGCGCTGGCATGCGGTCAAATATGCCAACAAGGAACGTCTGGCGGAACTGGTGCGGCGCGATTGCGGCGTGGTGTTCGATCCCGACGCGCTGTTCGATGTGCAGGTCAAGCGCATCCATGAATACAAACGCCAACTGCTCAACATCCTGCATGTCATCCACCTCTATGCGCGGCTGAAGAACGGCGAGGATACCGACTGGACGCCGCGTTGCGTGCTGATCGGCGGCAAGGCCGCGCCGGGTTATTTCATGGCCAAGCGGATCATCACGCTGATCTGCAAGGTGGCCGAAATGGTCAACGGCGATCCCGATGTCGGCGGACGCCTGAAAGTCGCGTTCCTGCCCAACTACCGGGTTTCGGCGATGGAAATCATCGCCCCCGGCACGGATCTGTCGGAGCAGATTTCCACCGCCGGCAAGGAGGCCTCCGGCACCGGCAACATGAAGTTCATGATGAACGGCGCGGCGACCATTGGCACGCTGGACGGCGCCAACATCGAGATACGCGAGGAAGTCACCAAGCTCGATGGTGAACACAACTTCTTTCTGTTCGGCCTCACCTCCGCTGAAGTCGAGGAGACGCGCGGCAATTACCACCCGAACGCGCTGATCGAAGCCGATCCCGACCTCAAACGGGTGCTGAGTCTGCTCGAATCCGGCCACTTCAATCATTTTGAACCGGGCTTGTTCGAGCCGATCCTCCACGCCATTCGCAGCCCGCAAGACCCCTGGCTGGTGGCGGCCGACTTCCGCGCCTTCGTCGACGCGCAGGAACAGGTGGCCGCCGCCTACCGCGACCGCGACCGCTGGGTGCGCATGAGCATCATCAACACGGCAGCCAGCGGCAAATTCTCCACCGACCGTACGATGACCGAGTACAACGCGGAAATCTGGAAGCTGACACCGGTCGGCCCCGGCCGTTGATTGTCGAATAGGTGTGCGTAAGTAATTCCCTTACGCGCATCAGCGAATGTTGTGGAAATTTTACAAGCGGAGAATTTGCGTCGTCCCTTGAGCAGGACACCGCTGCCCAGAATGCGATAGCAGCTTTTTCACCAGGCGACTTCGGTCGCCTGTTTTTTTTGGGGCGCTTCCCGCGCAGTGTTCGATGAAGCCACGCTGGGAATGCCTGTGGATATTCACAGCTTCGGGTTGATGTGACCAGCCGCGCGAATCTGAAGTACGGCTTGCAAGCGCATCAGGTTCCAGTTCCCGATCAGCGACGCGGACAGCGTCCGCCCAGCATCCTTGCATCGAGCCAACCCGGCGACGTTCAACCCCTACCCAGAATCTTTCGTGTCAAGCGCTGAGTTGCCGCGTCAGGTGCATCGGGGCTGTTGCAAAACTCATGTCTTGCAATCGCGAAATTCAGCTTATTGCAATTTCCACTCGCCTGAAACCGGTGAATTTTTCTATCTACATGTTTTAAAAGAATAATTTTGTTGGCATGCAACATGCTAAACAAGTTGTGTCGGGGATCAGGCGGGGGGCGAACCTTGGGATTGATGGATCTTTTTTTTGATCGTCGTCGCAATTCGGGTGGCCGTGTTGTGCGCGAGATAGAAATAACCGGTCTGGGCAGGGTTGCGCTGGTGAGATCTGTCGATTGCATAGGTGCCATGTGTCCGCGCCCGCAACTTCTGACGCTGAAAGTGATGGGCGAAGTGCGAGTAGGCGATGTTGTGGAAGTGCTGTCGGACAACCCGAGCGCGGTAGAGGGTTTTCCCGCACTGGCTCAGGCATTGAATTGTGAGCATCTGGCAACTCAACGTGAGTCGGGTTATTGGCGCATGTATCTGCGTAAGCAATGACGCCGTTTTGGCGTGTCGTGAATCGCGAAATTGTAATGATGGAATTTCACAGAGGGTGATTACGGTGACGGAAAGTTCCAATGTGCTGATGCAAAAAGGCAGTCTGAAGGCGATGGGGGTTTTGCTGTTCGTGATAGCCGGCTCGCTTTGGGCGTTGTCAATCGATACGCGTTTCTTGTATTTGCTGGTCTATGTCTGGTTTGGTGTCATCTACGGCATGTTTTTGCAATACGGTCGTTTCTGCATGGCCTCGGCGGTGCGCGACCTGTTCGCGGTGAAGGTGCCGCGCATGGCGGTGGGCATGATGATCGCGGTGGCGTTGTATTCCATCGTCGCCGCCATCGTCACTTTGAGCGGATTCAGTACCTTCCATTCCAATGCCATGGGGTGGCATGTAGTGATTGGCGGCGCCATTTTCGGTTTCGGCATCGTGTTCACCGGTGGCTGCGCTTCCGGTTCCCTGTACAAGACCGGCGAGGGCAACATGAACTCGCTGCTGGTGGTGCTGTCGATCTCGTTTGCCCAGGCCATCATCGTCAGTGCTTCCGGATGGTGGGACTCGCTGGTGCCGCAATCCTGGATCGATTCGGCCGTAGCCAAGGACATGCCGGCAGAGTTGTCAGTCACCCAGGGTTGGTTCGATATCTTTACCGCCGGCTATGTCTGGGATCTCAAGGGCGCAACCACGGCGGAAATGTTCGGTTGGGCCGATACGACATTCGGCATCGTGGTACTCAATACCTTGCTGACCGCAATACTGCCGGTCGCGATCCTGCTGGTCCTGCTGTACGCCTTCTATTACAGAAAGGGCTACCTGCGCCGCTCCGGCAAGACCGCCTTGAGCATGGGCGAGGAAATGGCCGGCATGTGGGCGATGTGCACCTCTTCCAAGAATACCGCGCTGGCCGGCATCGGCCTGGGCATCTTCGCCGGCCTGCACATGTATGTCACCGGTGTGCTGCGCGAGTACTACGGCATCATGAACTTCGGCGAAATGCTGGTGGCGATGGGGTATACCAATGGCCTCTCGCTGCAGGAGACGGTATTCGATCCAGGCTACTGGTACATCACCACCCAGGAAGCTCAATGGGGCGGCTGGGTGATGCAGCAGTTGGGCGTCAACACCATGGACAACATCTTTTTCGGCCTTGAGAACGGTTTGCCCAATCCGCTGCTGAATGCGCCCGGCTTCATGTCCATCGGCATCATCTTCGGCGCTGCGGTGATGGCGCTGTCACGGCGTGAATTCAAATGGAAGCTGCCGAACTGGGAATCCGCCATCTTCGCCATCGTCGGCGGCATTCTGATGGGCTTGGGCGCGCGGATCGGTATGGGCTGCAACATCGGCGCCTTCTTCGCCACGGTAACCAACGGCGATCCCAGCGGCTGGGTATTCCTGTTCGGCATGGTGATTGGTGCGTATGTCGGCGTGAAGGCATTTACCAAATGGATGGACTGGAATGCATCACGCAATTCATCCGGCTGCGATCTGTAATCGCGGTTGACACGTCAATAAGCAAACAAGGAGCTGATCATGGCAATGAGTTTCAACAAAACCGCTGATGGGGAATGGAAGCTGGACGTATGTGGCTATACCTGCCCGCACCCGCAGATGTACACCAAGAAAGCGCTGCAGAAGATGGACAGTGGCGATGTGCTGACTTTGGTATTCGACAACCCCTCATCCGGTGAATCGATCCTCGCCATGTGCGATGCGGAGGGCAACGACCTGATCGATCGCCAGGAAAGTGGCGGATCTTCGGTCTGGAAAATCAAGAAGGCCTGAACCATGCGGCTCGGAATCGTGATCACTGACGAGAGCTACCTCTCTGTTGCCAACCGTCTGCTGGATGCGGCTGGCGGGCGTGGTTGGGAAACCCTGTGTTTTCTGACCGACACCGGCGTCAACCTGTTGGCCGACGCGGGTTTCGTGGAACGCGCCAAGGCTTGTCCGAACAGCATTTCGCTCTGTGAGCACAGCGCCGCGCGATATGGCGAAGGTCGTTTTGATTTGCACGCCTTGGGGGATGTGGTGATTGTCGGTGGGCAATACCAGGATGCCGAACTGGTGCGCAAGTGCGATCAAGTGCTGGTGTTTTAAGGAACTGAAATGGCGGAACAGAAACGGATTTTGATGCTGGCGTTGGACAAGCAAGTCGAGGCGTTGCGCATGGCCAGTGGTCTGACCTTGCTCGATGACGCGGTGAGCATCGCCACCTGGGGCAAATTGCCGGAGGGAGACGACGTGGCGGAGCAGATGGAAGCGCTCGAATTTTCGGAAGTGCCGGTGGTTGCGTTGGATCCCGCAACCGATGCTTTGGCCGTGTTGGCGCGCCAGATCGTCAATAACGATGTGGTGTTTTGCGTATGAGCACGAGCAAAAAGGTGTTGCTGATCAATCCGTCGGATATGCCGGTCATGACAGGCCTGGCCGATGCCCTGCGTAAGGAAGGCGCCCAAGTGCTGGAAATGCGGTTGGGTGATTACAACCTGTTGTTTGATGCCTTGGATCAAGGCTGGATGCCGGTGGTGTTGAAGTCGCCGGCCTGATCAAGTTTGGCCCGCAGGCTTGGCTGCGGTGGCGGTTGCGCATGACTGAAACAAGCGGGATCTCCTGTTCTGTTCAGTGGGCCAGCCATTAATAGGCGCGTCGCCGTTAGTCAGGGACGACGCGATCTTGAGTTTTGATGGAGGAGTTACGATGAACATGCGCATCAACAAAGTCTGGGCAAGTGCTTCCGCCCTGGTAATCGCTCTTGGACTGCACGGTTGCGGTGGCGGCGGTGGAGAAGATTCGACATCCACGGCTAGTCAGTTGTCGGTGAATACACCGGCGCAAATTGCCCAGGCTTCCGCCGCCAACTACGACGACAACGTCAACGGCTTGATCTCGGGCGGCACATTGAAGCGCTGGAAGGATGATTGGGTAACCGAGCGGGCAAATCTCGGTTTGACCGGGAAATTGATCATTTTTCAGTTAACGGCTGGGCCGGCGGGATCCGAATACATCAAGCCCAACGGCACCACGGTATTTACTTATTTGTCGCCATCGAGTGAGTGGGTCCAGACACGTTCCAATGGCGTTATTGAATCCCAAAGCATGGTGCCGGATGGGGCGCAGATGGATGGCCTGATGAAGAAATACAACATTGATCCACGTAACGACATGATAGTCGTGGCCATGGGGACTGGCAGCAATCCGAACGCGATGGGCCAAGGTCGTATCTGGTATGCCCTGCGCTACTGGGGTGTGGACCAGAAAAATCTGGCGCTGGTCAATGGTGGCAATCAGTGGCTGGATGACACCAGCATGACGCCTCTGGCGGACTTCCAGGCTTCCGCGAGCGTGGCGCCCGAATCCGGCACCTTCTCGGTCAAGAATCTGGCTGTAGACAACACCCAACTGCAAGCCACGGTGGAAGATATGCTGCGCGTGCTGCCCTCCACTGATGCCAACGTCACCAATGACGGCGTGCTGATCTGGGATGCGCGCAGCATGGGCCAGTACAGTGCCGGACAATTGGTCGAGTTCGGTGAAGACAGCGATACCGATACCACGGGGACGCAGGCCTGTGCGACGGGATACTGCGCGCCAGCCAATCCCGACAACTACATGCAAACCTTTCAGAACGGCGGCGCTCGTCAAGGGCACCCGAACGGTACGTTGCAGGTGCAATACACGCACTTTCTGGATCCCCTCAAGGGTTACAGCTATCGCCCGAAGGCATTCCTGGAGAAATTGTTGAATGGCTATGTCACCACGGCGCAGGACGTCACTGACGGCAATGCAACCGTGGCCGGGGTCGGCTTTGTCGACAGCTCCTATGGTTTGCTGGGCGAAGGCAACGCTTATCAGCCGGGCGATACCTTGTATGTTTATTGCGAAACCACCTTCCGGGCCATGATTACCGGCGTAACCGCCGCAGTGATCCTCGGCAAGCCCACCCGCTTCTACGACGGCGCGATGGTTGAATGGCATTCCCTGACCTACACCACCGACTTGAACGGCGACACGATCCTGCCCAGCAATTCGCCATGGCGTACCGATCTGGTCTCGTTCTTCCGGCCGGCAACCAGCAACACCCTGGTCAATCCGCGCACGATAACCAATGCCTATGCGTCCTCGACCAACGCAGTGATTAGCGCTGACAAAGCCTACAAAACCGGCGAAAGCGTGACTTCCGGCGGCGGCAGCGGTGGTGGCGGCGCGCCGTCGAATCCTTGCGGTGGCTAATGCCTGATTGATGTTGTTGCATACTCCGCGGCCCACGTGTTTTGCGTGGGCCGTTTTTATTGGTGACTGGCATGGCCGACTCGATTGATCCATTCTTGCGTCGCCGCGCGCTGTTATTGCTTGCGGCGGCTCTGCTCGTCGGCTGCGGTGAAGCATCCAAGCCCGCGCCGCCGGTTGCGCAGGATTTTCTGACCCGCCATTGGGAAGATCCGCTGCCGCCGCAAGGCGCGCCGCCGACATCCTTTTCGGCGCTGGAGGCTTCGCTCAGTCCCGCCAGTTGCGGTCAATGCCATGCCGAGCAGTTCGAGGCCTGGCAAACCAGCCTGCATAGCAAAGCGGTGGGCGCGGGGTTGTTGTGGCAGTTGCAGCTGATGAATCAGGATCAGGGCAATCGCTGCCTGCGTTGTCATGCGCCGTTGGCGGAACAAAAAGCGCTGTTGGCGCTTGAGCTGGGCTGGCCCAACGCCCCTAAACAAGCGCCGCCGGAATATGTCAGCGCCGATCTGGCGCATCGCGGTCTGGTCTGTGCCGCCTGCCATATACGCGAGCATCGGCGGTTTGGCCCGCCGGCGCGCGGCAGAGTCGTCAGCGGCGGCGTTGCCGCCGATGGTTCGCGTGTTGAATCGGCGACCGCCACGGCGTCACGCGACGGCACCGACCGATCGACCAACAATCCGTATGCCCCGCATGGCGGCTTCACCATCGCGCCGGCGTTTCAGGACAGCCGATTCTGCGCACATTGCCATCAGTTCCCCGAAGAGGGTCCGCGCATTGCCGGCAAGTTGCAGGAAGACACCTATCAGCAATGGCTGGGCAGCGCCTTTGCGCTTGAGGGACCGGGCAAGCGGACTTGTCAGGGCTGCCACATGCCGGATCGGCGGCACCTGTGGCGCGGTATTCATGACCGGGAAATGACCCGAAGCGCGCTGGATATCGATTTGCAACTGATCGATCTCGGCGATGGTCGTCATGAGGCGCGGGCGACGCTGCGCAACAGCGGCGCAGGCCATCATTTCCCGACCTACATGGTGCCCAAGGTGGAAGTGCAATTGGTGCGGATTGATGCACGCGGAGGCGAACTTATGTTGGCCAGCCACATCATCGGTTGGCAGGTTGATACCGGCATCACCCGCGAGATAGCCGATACCCGTCTGGCGGCGGGAGAGACTCGCGAATACCGGCTAGCCATGCAGGCGCCGGCCAGTGGCGATTGGCGGGTGGAATTGATCATCCGCGTCGCGCCTGCGGAACATTACGAGCGGATCTACAGCGACAGCCTGACCAGGGTCAGCCAGTTTCCCGCCGCGGTCGAGCCGGTGTTGCGCAAGGCGCTGCGGGAGGCGCGGGCCACGCGTTACGAACTGGCGCGGATGGCGGCGCGCCCACAAGGCCGAGCAGCAGCGGCGATTGCAAATTGAAAGATTGCGCGGCGCACGACTTGTCATGCAATTGCATCACATCAGCTCGATTTCATAACTTGTTGATTATTAGTGCTTGTTCAAGGTGGCATGAGTTGTGCTTTAGAAGGTTGGTCCTACACCGATGCACACACGAAACATGCTGTCCTATCACCATTCAATCGTCTTGATGCTTATCGCCATGCTGGTCGTGGTGAATGTGCGGGCGGCTGAGCCGGGTCAGCCCAGGCTGAAGTTTCGGGGTAAGGGGCCAGTGTGTTCCTGTGCAACCGGTATGGGCGAGGAAGACATCCGCAAGGCATGGGAAGCGCGTTTTGCGCAACCCGAAATGAACCGCCCCGAGTCCTCGGATCGGCGTACCACACCCAGCGATGAGCAGAGGAGAGAGAACGATGAATTGCAGGCAAAGTAAGCGTGGTTTATTTGGAAGGTTGTTGCGGGGCGGTGTATTGCTCTCGGTGCTGGGTATGGGTGTCGCATTGTTGGTCGATCTGACTGGCAAGCCGGCGGATTCGATAGCGCAAGGTCCGGCTGCGGGTTGGGGCGCCGAAGCCACTTCAGTGATGGCGGTCGGGCTTACGCAGTTGTCGCCGATTTCGCTGGCCAATGCCTGCGGCATGGGCGCGTCGAGCTGTTTCCGCTGCCACAACGGCAAGCGTGCCGCCGCGCCGGATATGGATAAGTCCAAGTCGCCCTGGCACCAGCAACATGCCAAGGTCAACAACTCCTGTGTGGGTTGTCACAAGGGCAATGCCCGCATCATGAAGGAAGACTTGGCGCACAAGAATATGTTGGCCAAGCCACGAGACAACACGGCTGACGCATGCGCCAGCTGCCATAAGAGCGACCTGGCCAAAGTGCAAGGCGCTTACCACGCCACCGCAGGAGCCAAGTGACATGCAAAAACTCTCGAACAAGCCGCAATCCGCAAAGCCTTCGCGTCTGACCCTTCTAGCCTGTTGCGTCGCCGGCATGCTGCCGCTGGGTGCGGTGGCGGGGCCGACGTTCGATTTTGGCGACCAGGGTTCGATTACCTTGACTTACGCCCTGCAAGGCTGGCTGCAGCATAAGGGTTTCACTTCGGCGACCGATGACGGATCTTCGACCGACGCCTTTCTGCGCCGTAACCGCATCACCTTTTTCGGCCAGTACAATGACTATGTCGGTTTCTATGCGCAACTTGAGGCAGGCAACGACAGCAAGCTCGGTCAGGACAACAAGAGCGTGTATTACCGCGACGCCTACGTGACGCTCGATTACCGCGACGAATTGCGCTTCATCGTCGGCCGCTTCAAGAACACCTTTTCGCGCGAGAATCTTGAAGCCTGCCTTGAGCCGCTGACCATGGATCGCGCCGAAGTGCTGTCCTACACCCCGTATGGCGGCAGCCGCGATACCGGCTTGGCGATCTGGGGCAATCTGATGGATGCCAAGCTGCAATATCGACTGATGATCGCCGATGGCCGCGAGGGCGATAATGTCGCCGAGGACAATCCGCGTCTGACCGCGCGGGTGCATTACAGCTTGTGGGATGTCGAGCCGGACTATGGTTATCTGGGCACCTATCTGGGTACCAAGAAAGTGCTGACCGTCGGTGCCGCGATGGACAGGCAGGAAGGCGTTGCCTATGCCAACTTCCCGGCGCGTAGTGATATTCAGGATTACACCGCCAAGACGGTCGATGTGTTCATGGAGTTGCCGACGGCGAGCGGTGTCTATACCGTGTCCGCGGCTCACTTCGACTATGACACCGGTAATGCGTTCGGACAGTCGCCGGATCCGGACCTGGCGGTGAATTCCGATTTGAAGGGTTACTACGTAAAAGCCGGTTATATGCTGCCAAACAAGGTCGGCCCGGGTCGTTTGCAGTTCTTTGCCCGACATGAGAACTCGGATTACACCGCGAAAACCGGCAATATCGAGTATTACGATCAGTCTTGGAACGGTATCGGCGCCAACTACTACCTGGATGGTCAGAAATTGAAGATCAGTTTCGAATATGCCAAGGTGGCTTTCGACAACGAGCATCCGACCAACCCCGCTTTGCAGGATTACAATCAAGCCACACTCGGCTTGCAGTTGATTTTCTGAACGTCGGCGTCAAAGCGACGCCGTGATGGTTGTCGCTTAGAGGATTCGGTATTTCATTTCTGTCGTACATGGGGGCGTCCAGACGGAACGCCCCCAATTTCATTCCACTTCCAGGCAGGTTACTGCTGCTTGCAGTGTTGATCCTGAGCGGTCTGATATACGCCTTGCTCGGTGCATACTGGCATAAGCAGGGCGCGTTGTGGATCGTCGGCACCTTGCTGATCTGCTATCTGGGCTATCTGTTTGTGCGTCTGCTGGCCGAGTTGGCCGCGCTCAGGCGTCTGGAGCAGGGCATCCACAATGCACGCGAGGGGCTGCTGGAGCCGACACGCATCGAGCCTTTGGGCTGGACATATGTCGGCCGACTGATTGCCGAATACAACACCACCATATCGACCCTGCGCCTGATGTTTCGCACCGTCGAGGAATGCCAGGTACGCTTTCTGACCGAACGTAACCGTGGCAATACGATATTGCAAAGTTTGCCTGGGGCGCTGTTGAGCTTGGCGGACGACTTGCGGGTGACCATAGCCAATCGTCAGGCCGAACTGCTGTTCGATAGCGAGCCCGGTCAACTGGCGGGTGCTAATTTGTTTGATTTTCTGCACCTCAACGAACGCGATCGAGAAATTCTGCGCGATGCGTTTCTCTACAAAAGTGCGATCCGCAGCCAGGAAATTTCACTACAGGTTGGGGCCAATATTCGCTATTTTTCGTTGAATCTGGGTTTTTTCAGCGATGAAGAAAACGACCTGGGTGGTGTGCTGATATTGCAGGACATCACCGATTATCGCGATCTGATGGAAAGCGTTGCGATGCGCGAGAAGCTGGTGGCGATGGGGCAGTTGGCGGCGGGCGTGGCACACGAACTGAATACCCCACTGGGCAATATTCTCGGTTACGCACAGTTGCTGGAACGCGGTACTGTCGATTTGCCCAAGATGTCAGGTTATTCCCGCATCATCACCGAGGAAATTCAGCGCTGTTCGCGGGTGGTCCAGGATTTGCTCAGTTTCGCCCGCAAGGATCAGTGCAGCGGCGAAACCTGTGACCTGAACCAGTTGGTGCAGGAGTTGATCGAAACCTTTATCAACTGCCGCCTGAAACGCTACCAGATCGAAGTGCGACTGGAGCTGGCCCCGGGTAGTTTGGTGGTTGAGGGTGCTTGCGGTCAGCTCGATATCGTGTTGACCAATCTGTTGATCAACGCCATCCATGCGCTGGACAAACGCGCTGATCCGGTCATCGTGATCAATACCCGTTTTGAAGCGCCTTATGCGCTGATCAGTGTCTCGGACAACGGACCGGGCGTGCCGTCGGAAATCCGCAAACGGCTGTTCGACCCGTTCTTTTCCACCAAGGAAGTCGGCCAAGGCAGCGGGCTTGGATTGTCGATCAGCAATGCCATCGTCGCCAAACGTGGCGGCTTCATTGCTTACGACAGCGAATACAACACCGGTGCGCGATTTATCGTCAAACTGCCGGCGGTTGATCTGAATCGAACCAAACCATGAAAACAGTCGCAGTGACCACACCCTCCCCGGAATCAAGCAAAAACAGCACCGGAGTGACCATATTGGTGACCGAGGATGACAAGAACATGCGCGAATTGATCATCGCTGTGCTGGCCGAATCCGACATGGATTTCGATGTTGCAAGCGCGGAAAACGCCCATGAAGCCATGGATTATCTGGAGAGCCATGATGTGGCGGTGGTGCTGACCGATCTGCGCATGCCCGGCGCTGACGGGCTGGATCTGCTGCGATTCGTCAAATCGCGCGATGCCCTGGCGCAGGTCGTGCTGATCACTGGATATGCCACCGTCGATTCCGCCGTGGCGGCCCTGAAGGAGGGCGCTTACGACTATGTGCAGAAGCCGTTTGATACCGTGAAGCTGCGCTGCGTGGTCGAGAAGGCGCTGAGTTTTTATCTGCTTTCCACCGAAAATCAGCGTTTGCGCTCGCAGCGCCGGGCGTATCAGGATGGCGGTGAAATCATCGGCCAGTCGCAAGCCAAGGATCGCGTCGATCGGCTGATCGCGGCTGCGGCAGCCTACGATTCCAGTGTGCTGATTTTTGGTGAAAGTGGCTGCGGCAAGGAACTGGTGGCGCGCCAGATCCATCTGCGCGGCAAGCGCCGCGACAAACAGTTCGTGGCCATCAACTGCGCCGCGATCCCGGAAAACCTGATCGAAAGCGAGTTGTTCGGCTATCGCAAGGGCGCCTTTACCGGCGCCGAGCGCAACAAGCCTGGGCTGTTCGAAATGGCTGACGGCGGCACCTTGTTTCTTGACGAGATCAACAATGCGCCGATGTCCTTGCAGGCCAAGCTGCTGCGCGTCGCCCAGGATGGCGGGTTCTATCCGATGGGCGCTACCGAGCCGATCAATGTCGATGTGCGGGTCATTGCCGCCAGCAATCGACCGATTCCGGAACTGGTCGAAAAAGGTTTGTTTCGCGAGGATCTGTTCTATCGTCTTTCGGTCATGGAAATCACGGTGCCGCCGTTGCGCGAGCGACGCGAAGATATCGCCTTGCTGGCCTACTACTTTCTCAACAAGCATTCGCTGCGGCTGGAAAAGCATGTCGCCGGCGTCAGCACCGCCGCCTTGGGCGCGCTGATGCGCTACGACTGGCCGGGCAATGTGCGGGAACTGGAAAACGTGATTCAACGCATGATCATCCTCGCCGAGACGGACCACATCGACGCCGATCTGCTGCCGGCGCGCCTGAGTGAAGACAAGGACGTGCGCGGCCGGGCGCTGGACTATCTGCCGCCGCAAAGCCTGGACGAGGTAGAGGCCTACTTCATCCGCAAGACGCTGCGCGAGACGCACGGCGACCGTGCATTGGCGGCCGAGATACTGGGTATCGACAAATCGACCTTGTGGCGCAAGGTCAAACGCTACGAAATCGAGGGCTGAGGCGGTTGCCGCTGATCAATAGCGCTGCTTCGCCAGATCGCTGAGGATGCCGTCGCCGTAGCCATAACCGTACTGCGAGTAGAACGGCGGCACCCTGCCGGTCAGGCTTTCCAGCAGGATCAATTCCGCGTCGCTGTGGTTGATGACCTCGGCCGGCTCCATGCGGTCCGGGTATACCCAGCGCGGCGATTCGTGATGCCTGGTCTTGAACGCCTGCTGTCGTTCCGGCGCGTCGATCGGCGTGATCGTCGCATGGCCGTAGCAGAGACAGATATAGGCGCGATCGGCGGCGCTTTCCAGATAAATGCCGGTGCCGCGGATGCCGGCTACGGCGGTGGCCGTGCTCAACCGGCGCTCGCCTTTGTCGAACACCGACAGCAGCTTGCCGGCCAGCAGCTTGATCTCGCCGACCCGGCTCGGCGCCTGGGCATCGTTGCCGGTCAGCACCAGGTGGCTGTTGGCGCGCACCAGATAGGCGTCGGCGCCGAGCACAAACACCAAAGTGGTATTCGGGCCAGTGATGACGGTCAACGGCAAGCTCGGCACATCGCCGACCTTGAGTCGCTGACCATTGAACGTCGCCTCGCCATCGAGCTTGTAGATGCCCTGCTTGCGCTTCGGTCCGCTGCCGGCTGCCAGCGCCTGGCGCACCAGGCCGTTGCAGCCGACGCCGGCAAGCGCGCCGGCGGCGGCCAGTTTGAGCAGGTTGCGGCGCATAACGCGCAGGGCGGGGTGTTGTGTGGGCATACTGGCGGCCTCCGTCGTTGGATGAGATATGGAACGGAAGTCTGCCCTATTCGAGTCGCGGGCAGGTGGCAAAGGCGTGAGCAGCAGGCTGCTGGCGTATTGTCGTAGTTCTGCGTTAGTCTATTCGTCAGGGAAACGCGCAGGCTTGATCCATGACTTGTAAAGATGCCAATTTTCGCTTTAGAGGGTTGAGTCTGTCAGCCGCGTTGGCTGTTCTATTGGCCCTTTCGCCAGCCTCCCAGGCGACTGGGAAAGCCGGCGCCACGCGCGCGCTGACGGTAGTGGAAGTTGAAATTCCCGGGCAGTCTGGCCCGGTCGAGCTGTATGCGGACAGCTATGCGTTGGTGATCGGCGCCGCTGAATACAACAACGGCTGGCCGCGTTTGCCCGGTGTGGTCGGCGATGTCGAGGCGGTCGGCAAAGCGCTGGAAGAGCATGGCTTCAACGTCACGCGGGTGAACAATCCGGATAGTGAAACGCTGGAGCGTTCGATCAAGCGTTTCGTCAGCAGCCACGGCCTGCGGCGACATAACCGCTTGCTGATCTACTTTGCCGGGCATGGTCATACCTTGAAGCCGGATGCCGACCGCCAGCTTGGTTATCTGGTGCCGGTCGATGCGCCGTTGGCCGACCGCGACCCGGGTGGCTTCAAGGAGCGGGCGTTGAGCATGGAGATGGTCGAGAGCTACGCCAAGCAGATCGAATCCAAGCATGCGCTGTTCATTTTCGATTCCTGCTTTTCCGGCAGTTTCTTCAAAATGCGCGCCGCGCCGGAAGTGATCGCGCTGAAAACCACGCAGCCAGTACGCCAGTTCATCACCTCCGGCGGCGCCGATCAGCAAGTACCGGATGAAAGCGTTTTTCGCCGCCAGTTCATCGCCGGGTTGGAGGGCGAGGCGGATGTCAATGGCGACGGTTATCTCACCGCCAGTGAACTGGGCGGCTTCCTGGAAGAGAAAGTCACCAATTACAGCAATCGCACGCAAACGCCGCAGTACGGCAAAATTCGCGATCCGGCGCTGGACAAGGGCGATTTCGTGTTCGTGCTGAAGCGCGACAAGCCGCTCCGGCAGGCGGAGCCCGAGCGGGTCGTCGCGGCAATCCCGAACAGCTCCGCCAATACGGCATTGCGCACGCAACAGGCCAGCCTGAATCCCGATGTCTATCTTCCGGCCACGCGGCAGCCGCAGCAGTCCCTGGAGCCGTCACCGGCGCCTTTATCGCTGGCGACCCCTCCGCAACCTCGCCAGCAGCCTGCTCATGCCGCGTCATCCCGGTATCAGGCTGGCCAGATTCTGCGGGATTGTCCCGGGTGTCCGGAGATGCTGGTTGTTCCCGCCGGCAGCTTCGATATGGGCAGCAAGGATGGACCGCCGGATCAGCGTCCGGTGCGTCGGGTGACGATCCCGGCACCATTCGCGCTGGCCAGAACCGAGATTACGCAAGCGCAATGGCGCGAGGTGATGGGGGAAAATCCCAGCCAGTTCAAGGACTGCGGCGACAATTGCCCGGTAGAACGAATCAGTTGGCTGGATGCGCAGGAATTCGTCAAGCAGTTAAGCGAGCGTACCGGCCAACAGTACCGTTTGCCGAGCGAGGCGGAATGGGAATATGCCTGCCGCGCCAATCGACGGCAGAATTTCTGTGGCGGCAACGATGTCGACAGCATCGCCTGGCACGCCCGTAACAGCGCCGGAGGTTTTTTTTCGAAAAAGCCTGGAGCCCGCGAAGTGGCTCAGAAACAGGCCAACGCCTGGGGGTTGCATGACATGAGCGGCAACGTCTGGGAATGGGTGGAGGATTGCCACAAGGACGATTACCGCGGGGCGCCGGTCAACGGCAATTCGGCGAATGACGGCGATTGCGACCGGCGCGTGTTGCGCGGCGGCTCTTGGTATAACGATCCGCCGCTGTCGCGCGCCACATTCCGCAGCGCGCAGCCAGAAAGCGCCAGCCACAGCTACTTCGGTTTGCGTCCGTTGCGGGTACTGGCGCCCTGATGCCAAATAGCTTGCCTTGGACTCATGGCTATGATTTCACATAAAAACGGCATCCACTTGCCGTGAATAAGTTGTTCCTCTCCCAGCCCGCTAAATCATCTCGGCGGATCACAGCAATTCATTTTCAGGAGTATTTCAATGTTTCGAGGCAAGGCAGATATCATCCCAACCCCATCATTTTCCTTCAAGGCGGCGTTGATTCCCGCTTTGTTGTTGTTCCTTGTCGGATGCGAGGGGACGATGCCCAAAATGGGTGGCGGCGCATCCAACAGCGTCGCCACCGGCAGCGCCTCAGGATCAACCTCGGAAGGCGGCAACAGCCAGCTTGAGCGTTGCGATGAAACGTTGGGCACGCTGGCGTTGGATGAAGATCGCAACGCGGAATGGTGGCATGGCTATTACTCGCGCTATCCCAAGCTTGGCAGCACGCTGCCCGTGCTGCGCATGATGATTCAGCAATCCAACTGCTTTGTCGTGGTGGAACGCGGTGGCGGCATGAACAATATGATGCGCGAACGCGATCTGGAGAAATCGGGTGAATTGCGCAGCGGCAGCAAGTTCCAGAAAGGCCAGATGGTTTCCGCCGATTACACTTTGCGGCCCAGCATCCAGTTTTCCGACAAGGGGACCGGGGGGTTGGGCGGATCGCTCGGAGGTCTGTTCGGCTCCACCGGCCGGCTGTTGGGCAATGTCGCCGGCGGCATGAAGTCCAATGAGGCGGCCACCACGCTGTTGCTGATCGATAACCGTTCCAGCGTACAGATATCGTCTTCCGTGGGCAGCGCCAAGAATTTCGACTTCAATCTCGGCGGCGGCCTGTTCGGCGGCGGTCTGGCCGGCTCGGCCAGCGGCTTCACCAATACCCCGGAAGGCAAGGTCATTACCGCCGCATTCGCGGATTCGTTCAACCAGATGACCAAGTCATTGCGCAACTACAAGGCGCAAACCGTCAAGGGCGGCTTGGGTAAAGGCGGACGCCTGAAGGTCGGCGAGTGATCTGAGCGGTTGCAGTCATCAAGCTGAATCGACGCGCCCGCGCGTGGCGGGCGCGTCGATGTCGTGTGGCGCCGCCAAAATCCGGCGGGCAGCCTGTCGGAACGGCCATGCTGGCCTACAATCCCGCGGCAGTTCGAAGTGAACAATCCAATCTTGGATGCTGGATTCGCGGCGCGGCCAAACGCGAATCGCGCGTCCTTTTCACTGGGGATTCAGGTCATGGAATTGAAACGTATCGTGCTCGGCGTAACCGGTGGCGTCGCCGCCTACAAGGCCGCCGAATTGACGCGATTGCTGGTGAAAAGCGGTATAGACGTGCAAGTGGTGTGTACCCGCGCGGCGCTGCATTTTGTCGGCGCGGCGACTTTTCAGGCCTTGACCGGGCATCCGGTATTCACCGATCTATGGGATGAACGGGTCGATAACGGCATGGCGCATATCGACCTGAGCCGTGGCGCGGATGCCATCGTGGTGGCGCCTGCTTCCGCCGATTTTCTCGCCAAACTGGCGCAGGGACGCGCCGATGACCTGCTGTCGACGTTGTGTCTGGCGCGCGATTGCCCGTTGCTGGTGGCGCCGGCCATGAACCGGCAGATGTGGGAAAACCCGGCCACCGAACGCAATCTGGCGCAGTTGTCGCTGGATCAGGTCAACGTGCTGGGGCCGGACAGCGGCGAGCAGGCCTGCGGCGAAACCGGCTTTGGCCGCATGCTGGAGCCGGAGACGCTGCTCGAAGCCATCGTCGCCCGCTTCCAGCCGAAGCGCTTGAACGGCCTGAAGGTGCTGGTGACCGCCGGGCCGACCTTCGAGGCGATCGACGCGGTGCGCGGCATCACCAATTCCAGTTCCGGCAAGATGGGCTACGCGGTGGCGCGCGCGGCGCTGGAAGCCGGCGCCGAAGTGACGCTGGTTTCCGGTCCGACTTGTCTGTCGCCGCCACGCGCGGCGCGGTTGATTTCGGTGCTGAGCACCCAGCAGATGCTGGCGGCGGTCGAACAGGCGGCGGATGCCGCCGACATTTTCATCAGTGTCGCGGCGGTATCGGACTATTACGTTCTGAATCCGAGCGAACAGAAGATCAAGAAGGACGCGCACATTCTGACCCTGGAACTGGCGCCCAACCCGGATATCCTGGCCAACATCAGCAGTCGGCAGAAGCCGCCGTTCTGCGTCGGGTTCGCCGCCGAGAGCGAGAATCTGGAGGAGTACGCCGAGTTGAAACGGCGCCGCAAACATCTGCCGCTGATCGTCGCCAACGATGTCAAGGACGCGCTCGGCGCGGATGACGCGCAACTGATCCTGCTCGACGAGGCCGGCCGGCATGTGCTGGAAAAGGCCGACAAGCTGACCCAGGCGCGGCGCCTGATCGCGCATATCGCGCAGCTTTACAACACGCATTACCAATGAAGCAAAATGGCTGCTCCGCTCCTGTCATTCCGGCGCAGGCCGGAATCCAGGACGTTGGCGCGCTGGACCCCGGCATGCGCCGGGGTGACGAACTTACGGAGTCTGCATGCACGTCGATCTGAAAATCCTGGACGAACGCGTCCGCGAGCAATTGCCGCATTACGCCACCCCCGGCAGCGCCGGACTCGACCTGCGCGCCTGCCTGGATCAGGCGCTAGTGCTCAATCCAGGCGAAACCGTGTTGATTCCCACCGGCCTGGCGATGCATATCGCCGATGCCGGCTATGCCGCGATGCTTTTGCCGCGTTCCGGTCTGGGGCATAAGCATGGCGTGGTGCTGGGCAATCTGGTCGGCCTGATCGACTCCGATTACCAGGGTCAGTTGCTGGTGTCGGTGTGGAACCGCGGCCAGACGGCGTTCACCATCCAGCCGTTCGAGCGCATCGCGCAACTGGTCATCGTGCCGGTGGTGCAGGCGCAGTTCAACCTGGTGGACGATTTCGACGCCAGCCATCGCGGCGAGGGCGGTTTCGGCAGCACCGGCAAGCACTGAGATGCGGTGGACAGGTTGTCTGGACGTAGGGTGCGCCATGCGCACCGGTCAACGCCAAAAGGTGCGCACGGCGCACCCTACGATGCTTTGCTAAGCCGCCCGCGGCCATGAAGCCCGGCTACCTGAACAAGCTGTTCCGCTACTACAGCCTGTACACCGGCGCCTTCGTGTTTTTCCTGTTCGCGTTGGCGGTGGCCGAGTTCATGGGCACGCCGGAACGCTGGATCGGCTGGATCTTCATGGCGGCGACGGTCGGGCTGTACGCGGCGATCGGCTTTTTCAGCCGCACCTCGGATGTCGACGAGTATTACGTCGCCGGGCGACGCGTGCCGGCGGTGTACAACGGCATGGCCACCGGCGCCGACTGGATGAGCGCGGCGTCGTTCATCGGTCTGGCCGGCACGCTGTACCAGAAGGGTTATGACGGCCTGGCCTTCGTCATGGGCTGGACCGGCGGCTATGTGCTGGTGGCGCTGTTCCTGGCGCCATACTTGCGCAAGTTCGGCCAGTTCACCATTCCCGATTTCATCGCCGCCCGCTATGGCGGCGACGCTGCCGGCAATCTGGCGCGCGGTATCGCGGTCGGCGGCGTGATCCTGGCGTCATTCACCTATGTCACGGCGCAGGTGTTCGGAGTCGGCATCATCACCAGCCGATTTCTCGGCATCACGTTTGAAACCGGGGTGTTCGTCGGTCTCGCCGGCATCCTGGTGTGCTCGTTCCTGGGCGGCATGCGCGCGGTGACCTGGACCCAGGTCGCGCAATACATCGTGCTGATCATCGCCTATCTGGTGCCGGTGGTGTTCCTGTCCTACAAGATGACCAGCGTGCCGGTGCCGCAACTGGTCTATGGCGAGGTGCTGCAGAAACTGGATCATCGCGAACAGGAGCTGCTGGCCGACCCCGCCCAGCAGCGCGTGCGCGATGCCTATGCCGAGCGAGCGCGGGATTTGCAGCGGCAATTGAGCGAGCAGCCGGCCGCATCGCCAGGCGAGCGCGAGCGCTTGCAACGCGAGCTGCAAGCCGCGCGCCACAGCGCCCAGCCGGCCTACCCGCATACCGAGGCGTTTCCCGGCGAAACCGAGGCGGAGCGCAATACCGCGCGCTTGAATTTCCTTGCCTTGACCTTGTGTCTGATGGTCGGCACCGCCGCTTTGCCGCACATCCTGATGCGCTACTACACCACGCCATCGGTGCGTGAGGCGCGCAATTCGGTGTTCTGGTCGCTGTTCTTCATTTCCCTGCTGTATCTCACCGCGCCGGCCTACGCGGTGTTCGCCAAATACGAGGTGTACAGCAATGTCATCGGCACGGCGATCGCCGAATTGCCGGCCTGGGTCGCGTCCTGGGCCAAACTCGGCATGGTGGCGGTGGAAGACATCAACGGCGACGGCATCCTGCAATTGGCGGAGTTGACCCTCAACCCGGATGTCATCGTGCTGGCGACCCCGGAGATCGCCGGCCTGCCCTATGTGGTGGCGGGATTGGTGGCGGCCGGCGGATTGGCGGCGGCGCTGTCGACCGCCGACGGCCTGCTGCTGACCATCGCCAACGCACTGTCGCACGACGTGTATTACAAGATCATCAATCCCGCCGCATCCACGCGCCGGCGCATCGCCATTTCCAAAGCGCTGCTGTTGTTCGTCGCGGTGGCCGCCGCGTGGGTCGCGTCGTTGCGTCCGGACACCATACTGTCGATGGTGGCCTGGGCGTTCTCGATCGCCGGCGCCTGTTTTTTCCCGGCCCTGGTGCTGGGTATTTTCTGGCCGCGCGCCTCGCGCGCCGGGGCCATCGCCGGCATGCTTTGCGGCCTGGGGGTGACGCTTTACTACCTGTTGGGGGTCAAGTTCTTCGGCATGCAGAAATGGTTCGGCATCAGCGATATCTCGGCCGGGGTATTCGGCCTGGCCGCCGGTTTCCTGGCCACCATTGCGGTCAGCCTGCTCAGCCGTCCGCCGGATGCGGCCACCCGGGCGCTGATCGAGTCGGTGCGCTTTCCCGGCAGAAACCGAGACCACGCGTAACGGCGGTCGGGTCCGGTAGAATGCGGCGGTCCATTTTTCGAGCACACCATGTCCGCCCTCAAGAACGACACCTTTCTTCGCGCCCTGCTGCGTCAGCCCACCGATTACACGCCGACCTGGCTGATGCGTCAGGCCGGTCGCTATCTGCCCGAGTACTGCGCCACCCGCGCCCGCGCCGGCAGCTTCCTGAATCTGTGCAAATCGCCGACGCTGGCCACCGAGGTCACGCTGCAACCGCTGGCGCGCTACAACCTGGACGCGGCGATTCTGTTCTCCGACATCCTGACGGTGCCGGACGCGATGGGTTTAGGGCTGTATTTCGCGGAAGGCGAAGGCCCCAAGTTCGAGCGGCCGCTGCGCGAGGAATGGGCGATCCGCAATCTGCAAGCGCCCAATCCGCATGACCACCTGCGCTATGTGATCGACGCGGTAGCCGAGATTCGCAAGTCTCTGGATGGATCGGTGCCGCTGATCGGCTTCTCCGGCAGCCCGTTCACCTTGTCCTGCTACATGATCGAAGGCCAGGGCAGCGACAGCTACACCCAGGTCAAGAAGATGATCTACGGCCGGCCGGACCTGATGCATCACATCCTGGAGGTGACCACCCGCGCGGTGATCGATTACCTGAACGCCCAGATCGAAGCCGGCGCGCAGGCGGTGATGGTGTTCGATTCCTGGGGCGGCATGCTGTCCCAGGCGGCGTATCTGGAATTCTCCCTGCCCTACATGGCGCGCATCATGGCCGAGCTGACCCGCGAACGCGAAGGCCGCACGGTGCCGCGTATCGTGTTCACCAAGGGCGGTGGCCTGTGGCTGGAACAGATCGCCGCTTGCGGCGCCGATGCGGTGGGCCTGGACTGGAGCATCGACATCGGCGATGCGCGGCGGCGCGTCGGAGAGGGTTCTGGCAAAAACTGTGTGGCGCTGCAAGGCAACATGGACCCCAGCATCCTGCTGACCACGCCGGAAGCCGTGGCCAAGGAAGCCGAGGCGGTGCTGGCCAGTTATGGCGCGGGTTCCGGCCATGTCTTCAATCTGGGCCACGGCATTTCCCAGTTCACCCCGCCGGAGAATGTGTCGGTGCTGGTCGAGACGGTGCGCGACAAGAGCCGGGCGTATCACGCGGCATAGTCGGAATTTGGCGCAATACGCCGTAACAGGCCCCGCGCTTCAAGCCGCCTCGTGAAACTGCATCTGATGCAGCCGCGCATACGCGCCTGACTTGCTCAGCAGTTCGGCATGCGTGCCGATTTCGATGATGCGGCCCTGGTCCATGACCACGATGCGATCGGCATTTTCGATGGTCGACAGCCGGTGGGCGATGACCAGCGTGGTGCGACCCCGCATCAGGTTTTCCAGCGCGGCCTGGACATGGCGTTCCGACTCGGTGTCCAGCGCCGAGGTGGCTTCATCCAGAATCAGGATCGGCGCATCTTTCAGCAAGGCCCGGGCGATGGCCAGGCGCTGGCGTTGGCCGCCGGACAGCTTGACGCCGTTTTCGCCGATCAACGTATCGAATCCCAGCGGCATGGCTTCGATGAATTCCAGCGCATGCGCCGCCGCGGCGGCCCGGCGTATCGCTTCCGGCGTGGCGGTGGCGAGGCGTCCATAAGCGATATTTGCGGCGACGCTGTCATTGAACAGCGTCACATCTTGTGAGACCAGCGCGATGTTGGCGCGCAGATCGGCCAGCTTGATGTCATCCAGCGGCGTGCCGTCGAGCAGAATGCGGCCGGCGGTCGGGCTGTAGAAGCGCGGCAGCAGGTTGACCAGACTGGTCTTGCCGCTGCCGGAGGCGCCGACCAGTGCCAGCGTTTCACCGGCGCGGACGGTCAGCTCGACGCCATCGACCGCCGGCTTTGGTTTGCCGGGATAGGCCAGGCTGACCTGTTCGAAACCGATTTCGCCGCGCGCCCGTTGCAGCCGCTGCAGACCGTTATCGATCTCGCTGTCCTGGTCGAGCAGGGCGAACACCGCCTCGGCGGCAGCCAGGCCGCGTTGCAATTGCGGCAGGATGTTGGACAGATTCTTGATCGGCGACGACAGCATCAACATCGCCACCATGTACGAAACGAAGCCGCCGACCGTGGTTTCATTGGTCGAGGCCTGCTGGGTGGCGATGTAGACGATGACCGCCAGGGCGATGGCGGCCAGCAACTGCAGCAGCGGGCCGTGCGCGTTCGAAGCGACGGTCTGCTTCATGGCGAAGCGGCGGGCGCGCTGAATGGCGTTGCCGAACCGCCGCTGCTCATAGCTGGCGCCATCAAACACCTTGACCAGCTTGTGCGCGCCGATGCTCTCTTCCAGGACATGGGTGATGTCGCCGACGTTTTTCTGCATTTCCCGGCTGGTGTAACGCAGCCGGCGACTAGCGATCTTGATGATCCAGATCGACACCGGCACGATGGCCAAAGTGACCAGGGTCAGCTTCCAGTTCAACCACAGCAGCCAGCCCATCAGCCCGACGATGGACAAGGAGTCGCGCACCAGCGAGGTCACCACGCTGGTGGCCGAGGCGGTGACCTGGGTGACGTTGAACGCGACGGTCGCCACCAACTGGCCTTTGGCCTTGTCATCGTAGAACGCGGTCGGCTGGGTCAGCAGCTTGTCGAACATCTCGGCGCGCAAATCCATCACCAGGCGCTGGCCGACATAGGCCATGGCGTAGCCGGAGATGAACATCAGCATGCCTCGCACCGCGAACAGCGCCACCAGCGCGTAGGGCGCCCAGCGAATCACGGCGCTATCCTTCTCGACGAAGCTGCCGTCGAGCAGCGGTTTCATCAATGCCGGCAGTATCGGCTCGGTCGCGGCGAGCAGGATCATCGTCAAAATGGCGACGCTGAACATGCGCCAGTGCGGGCGAACATACGACAACAAACGGAGATACAGGGTTCGGCTATCCATGGTGGCGACTGGGCGTCTGCGGGGTTTGTGAAATCGCGTGTTGACTCGGGAAAATGCCGGCAATTATAGTGCGGGCATGCAAGCCGAACTCGACGCTCTGGAAACCAAGCTCGCTCTGATGTTGGAGCGCTATCAATCCATGTGCGATGAAACGCTCAGACTCCGACAACAGGTCATCGCGCTGGAGACTTCGAACAAGCAGTTGAACGACAAGCTCGAGGCCGCCCGCGCCCGCGCCGAAGCGCTGTACAACCAGATTCCCGACTGAATGATCTTTGCCCCGAGGTTGATCGCATGGCCAACAATGTAAGCCTTGATGTCGCCATCATGGGCAGGGAATTCCGGGTTGCCTGTCCGGAAGAGGAACGTGAGGGCCTGTTGCAGGCGGTTGCCTTCCTGGACCGCAAGATGCGCGAGATCCGCGACAGCGGCAAAGTCATCGGCCTGGAGCGCATCGCCATCATGGCGGCGATCAACATCACCCATGACTATCTCAGCTCGAAGCCGATCGAACCCGATATGCGCGAGCACCGCCAGCGTATCGAGCAGATGGCGAAGCTGCTTGATCAGGCCATGACTTCTCAAGATAATCTGTTCTGACTTGTTTTGAGTCTTCAATCTCCCTGCTGCGTTCGCGAGGACTGTCAATTCTTTGAACCGATAAGCTTTTGCTTAAGGTCGCGGTAATCGCCCGCTGGTGTGCGCGTGGCATTATGTCCATGTACCCGAGGCGGTCGTGCCATGGCCGAACTTGGACCCCTGGGTTCAAGATCGCGGTTCGGACGGCGCAAGCGGGGAGACCCCCTCCCGCGGTAATTTCAATTCATGACCGATAAAGCCGCGTTGCGCAAACAATTGCGCGCGCGCCGCGCCGCTGTTTCGCCTGAACAACGCCGGATCGCCGGTCGGCAGTTGGTTCGGCTGGCCTTGCGCCATCGGTTGCTGGCGCGGCGTCGCCGCATCGGTTTCTATATGCCGTCAAAAAACGAGATCGATATCCTGCCCTTGCTGCGCGCGGCATTGCGCATGGGCGTGGCGTGTTACCTGCCGGTGGTGCCACGGCGCGCCTTGGTCAGCGTCGGACGGCGGGCGCTCTGGTTCAGCCGCATCGATGGCCAGGCCGCCGATCTGGACCCGGGACGCTGGGGCTGGCGCAACAATCGCTACGCCATCCCGGAATACCTGCCGCGTGGGGTACGCAGGGTGCGCGCCCGGCATTTGGACCTGCTGCTGACCCCGTTGCTTGGCTTTGATCGGCAAGGTTGGCGCATCGGTATGGGCGGTGGCTATTACGACGCCAGCCTGGCCTTCCTGAAGCGCCGTCGACATTGGCGCGCGCCGCGTCCGATTGGCGTCGCCTATGCCGCGCAGGAAGTCGAGCGGGCGCCGCACGACACATGGGACATACCGCTCGACGGGATACTCGACGAGCGCGAGTTCATTCATGCGCGGCGTCCCTGAAACGTTCAAGCGATGCCGGCGATGCCGCAGCCAAGTTGCGCAATGGCTTGATAGAGATTCGAGATCATGACTCGCCCCACTCCAGGTTTCGGTAGCGCTATTGGATATTCTGGCGCTTCATCTATCCAATGGATTATCTAGTGTGGTGCTGCACGCTATCCGGCCCATAAAACGGCGGCTTTTTCCGCCATGCGTCGTTGCGGTCCCTTGCCGTATACCCCATACGGCGGCGGGTC
>JAGUXX010000156.1 GCA_020061585.1 Betaproteobacteria bacterium
AACCGGCTGCGCATGATCGTTGCATCATTTCTGGTCAAGGATCTGCATGTCGATTGGCGCTGGGGCGAGCGTTATTTCGCCGAGAAACTGATCGACTACGACCAGGCCGCGAATGTCGGCGGCTGGCAATGGAGCGCCGGCGTCGGCACCGATGCGCAACCCTGGTTCCGCATTTTCAATCCGGTGACGCAATCAGAAAACTTCGACCCGCAGGGCCAGTTCATCCGCCGCTATCTGCCGGAACTGGCCGCGCTGCCGGACAAGTTCATCCATGCGCCATGGAAATTCACCACCGGCAAACTCGATTACCCGCCGCCCATCGTCGATCACGCCCAGGCGCGGGCGATCACGCTTGAACTGTTCAAACAGGCGGCAAGCCGCCCGGTTGGCAATTCATGACAACCGGAATCGATCCACCAAAGTCTGCAAATTGGTGGCAATGCCGTTCAGCGTGCCGGCCGCGTCGCCTATGCCATGCATGCGCGCGTTGTTGACCTCGCTGATCTGGCTGATTTTTTCCATCGCCACCGCTGTGCCCTGGCTGGCATCGGTCTGTTCGCGCGTGGCGTTGGCGATGTGCTGTATCAGCCGATTGACCTCGCTCGCGGCGGTGACGATATCGCCCAGCAAGTCGCGCGTGGTCTGGCTGATCTCGGCGTTGTCGTTGACGTCGGCGCTGACGCGCGCCATGGCTTCGACCACTTGCGCGGTCTTGCCGCTGACGCTGTTCACCGTTTCGGTGATCGACAGGGTGCTGGAAGCGGTGCGCTCGGCCAGTTTGCGCACTTCATCGGCGACCACCGCGAAGCCGCGACCCTGCTCGCCGGCGCGCGCGGCTTCGATCGCGGCATTGAGCGCCAACAGATTGGTCTGATCGGCGATATCCCGAATGACCTGGGTGACCTGGGAGATGCGTTCGATCTGCTGACTCAATTCGCCGATCGCGATGCTTGAATTCGCCACGCTGGCGACGATCCGCTCGGTCGCCGCGACGCTCTTCTGCATGTTGAGATTGCCTTCATGCGCCACATCCCGCGCCTGATTGGCGGCGTTGGCGACGGACTTGGCGTCGGCCGCGACCTCGGCGATGGATACGCCCATCTGCTCCATGGCGGCGCTGACCTGCATCACCTGTTCGGTCTGATTGTCGGACAGTTGGGAGACTTCGGCGATGGTGCCTGATTGCTCGACACAGGCTTGCGCGACATGATGCGCGGCTTGCGCCACCTGGCCCATGGTCTCCGACAATGCTTGATTCATCCGATCCAGCGATTGCAGCAGTTGCGCGACTTCGTCGCCGCCCGTATCCGCCACGCGCCCGCTCAGATCGCCCTGACTGATGCGTTCCGCCAAGCTCACCGCTTTATCCAGACGACTGGTGATGCCACGGGTGATGAGCACCGCCACCAGCACCCCGGCGGCCAGCGCCAGTCCGCCCAAAGCCAGCATCAGCAGGCGCGCTGAAGCATAGCTTTGCTCGGCCTGTAGCGCCATGTCCAGGCTGTTCGCCTCCAGCTTGCCCAGCATCGCGTCGAGCTGGGCGATGAGTTGCTGTTGCTGGCCGCGCACCTGATCGCGGATCAAGGTCTGCGCGGTTTCGTTGTCCTCCGAAAGCGCGGCGTCGACGACTTGAGTGATCAGTTCGGCGGACTTGCTCTCCGCATCGCGAATCTGCGTCAGCATAGTCTGACCATCGGCTTCCGTAACCAGCCGGGACAGTTCCTGATCCGCTGCCTGGTAAGCCTCGCGCGCTTCGCGTATGCGCTTCGATTCACCGCGTTTGAAGCCGAATTCGTCTTGCAGAATCATGTCGCGCAGCGCGATGCCGCGAAACCGCACGGCATCGCGCATTTTGTTGAGCTGGGTGATCTGGGCGTAATTGTCCCGCACGATCCGATCGAGATTGGACTGCATCATCGCCATGCGGCTCACGCCGATCAGCAGAATCACCAGCATGAACAGCAATACGATGCCGAACCCCAATATCAGTCGCGGTCCGACGCGTAGTCGATCAAGACTGCTCATGCCAGTCTCCTGTCTGATTTTCCGAAATGCGCCGCGCGGCGGAGAGTCACTCGGCGGTCACGGCGGTATGCATGACGCCGATCACCTTGCCGCCATCGAGGATCGGCGCGGAGACATGCACGCTCTTGATCTGGGTGGTCGGGTCGGGCTTGATCTCGCCGGCATTCCAGGCTTTGCCCTTCATCGCCTCTTTCACCGGCGGCCGCGCGGCGGCGTTGTAGACCAGCGATTTGCCGCTGCCGGCGACCATGTTGCCCTTGGCATCGCGCACGAACAGCTTGTTGATGCCCTTGTCGGCTTCCCACTGTTTGACCAGCTTGCTCGCCGGCGTGACCAATGTGGCGGTGACCTGCGGATCGTTGTCCGCCAGCTCGTCCCACTTGCCGTTGGTCATGCCTGGAATCAGGCCGCCTTTGGCATTGGCGTCCTTCACCGCCTGGACGATGGTCGGATTCGCCGCCCAGTCGACCAGCTTCTTCTTGTATCCCTCGACCTTGGCGGCCATGTCGGCCGGCAGTTCGGCCAGCGCGCTCGACGCTTGCAGACTGAAAATGGACGCCATCAGGACAGCGGCCAGCATGGGCAATTTGCCGGTAAGCACTCGTATCATTTTCGTCTCCTCGAACAGGGGGGGGAATTTTGACTCAACACGTCCGCAATGGACGGCGCCGCCTCTATCGGCAACCCTCAAAAAAACTTTAGCGCAGCGAAGAAATAACCATTCCTGTTTCGGGCTGACAAGCCACAGCTCCATGTATCAATTCTTCAAGCCTTGGCGAACGGTCGGATAGCGCGGCCGGAATTGCAGTTCTGACTTGATGCGTCGATTGTCCAGCCGCCGCGACTCGCTCAGAAAACTGCGCATTGCCGGCGTCACCGCCGCGATCACCGCCTCGCGCGGCAGGCGCGGCGGGCGCGGCAGCCCGAGGTGATCGGCGACCACATCGAACCAGTCACCCATTTTCAAGCCGCTGTCGTCAACCGCGTTGTACAGGCGGTTGGCGCGCCCCTTGAACACCGCCGCCAGCGCCAGGCGAGCCAGATCTTCGGCGTGGATGTGATTGGTATGCACATCGTCTTCGGCGACGATGGCCGGCAGCGCTTGCTTGACCCGCTCGGCCGGCATGCGATCCTGAGCGTAGATGCCCGGCGCGCGCAGGATGCAGACTCGGCGTCGCGCCCGGCAACCCCAGGCGCGTAGACGCGCTTCGGCATCGGCGCGACGTTTGGCGCGGGTATTGTTTGGTCGTGCCGGCCGTGTTTCGCTGACCACGGCGCCGCCGCAGTCGCCGTACACCCCGCTGGTGCTGATGTAGATCAAGGTTGTTGCGGGGCTTTGGACGCGGTCTTGACGTGCTAGACTCGCGCGCCTTGCCAACGCGGCGAGCAGGTTGCGGGTGCGGGGATCGCGGTCGCCCTCACCGGGCGGCGGCGCGAAATGCAATACGAGGTCGGCCAGGCCGGCCAGCCGCGCCAGACTGTGGCGCTGGTCCAGGTCGCCGGAAATCGGCGTGACGCCGGCCGCGCGCAGTTCGGCGTGGCGTCGCGGCGAACGACTCAACGCATACAGGGTGGCGCGGCCGCGCAGCAGACGCGCGACGCGCAGCCCCACATCTCCACAACCCACGATCAGAATTCGCATATCGGTCTCATCGAAAGGATTTGTTCATGACGTACCAGGTCACCATCCAGCCCAGCGGCCACCAGTTTACCGTCAAGCCCAGTGAAACCTTGCTCGCGGCGGCGCTGAACGCCGGGTTTTCGCTGCCCTACGGCTGCCGCAACGGCGCTTGCGGCGCCTGCAAGGGCAAGGTGCTGGCCGGATCGATCGATTTCGGCGTGCATCAGGATAGCGCGTTGACCCATGAGGACAAACTCAAGGGGCTGGCATTGTTCTGCTGCGCCAAGGCGAAAAGCGACCTGACCATCGAAGTCAAGGAAGTCGGCGCGGCCAAGGACATTCCCATCAGGACCTTGCCCTGCCGCGTCGAACGCATGGAGAAGCTGGCTGACGATGTGATGGCGGTATGGCTGAAATTGCCCGCCAACGAACGCCTGCAATTCCTCGCCGGACAATATCTCGACTTCCTGCTCAAGGATGGCAAGCGGCGCAGTTTCTCGCTGGCCAATTCACCGGAGGACGACGGTCTGCTCGAATTGCATATCCGGCGTGTGGCCGGCGGCCAGTTCACCGACCATGTGTTCGCGACGATGAAGGAGAAGGACATCATGCGCATCGCTGGCCCCTACGGCAGCTTCTTTCTGCGCGAGTCCGACAAGCCGGCGATTTTCGTCGCCGGCGGCACCGGCTTCGCGCCGATCAAGAGTCTGCTCAAGCATGCCTTTCAGCGGGCGGTGCGGCGTAAATTCGTGCTGTATTGGGGCGCCAAGACGCTGCCCGACCTGTATCAGGCCGAGGTGCCGCTGCAATGGCAACAGGAGCAGCCGAATTTCCAGTTCATTCCGGTGCTGTCGGAAGCCGAGCAGAGCGACCATTGGCCGGGGCGCATCGGCTATGTCCATCAGGCGGTGCTCGACGATTACGCCGATCTTTCCGGTTTCGAGGTCTACGCCTGCGGCGCGCCGCCGATGGTGGACGCCGCGCGGCGGGATTTTATTGAACGCGGACTGCCGGCCGAGGCGTTCTTCGCCGATTCCTTCGACTACCAGACGGCGAGCTGAACCCGCCGCCGCCCGCTATTCGGGCGGCGGGGCGGCGGGGTTGGGGGTAGGATCGGCGACAGCCGGTCGCCGCAAGCGCTCCAGCAGATCCGGCGCCAGGGTGCTGCCGATCGCCTTGTCGGCCAGACTCCGGGCGCCTTGCGTATCGCCGTCCAGGTGAGCGCGCAGCGCATCGAGCAGCGTCTGATCGGCCTTGGTCTGGCGCCGCTTGGTTCGCCAGGCCCGCATATCGCTGGGCAGATTCAGCGCAATGCCGGCCAGCCGCAGCATGGCGTAGGCGAGTATCACCAGCCCCGCCAACAACAGCAAGGCGAGCATGAATGACAACTCCATGCGCCACGGCGGATAGACGATGATGACGTAGCCCTGATCGAGTCGCGCGGCCAGCGTGAACGCCACCGCCAAGGCGAACAGGGTGAGGATCCACAGCGCCGCGCGCATCGGTGTTCAGTGCGTTCCGCGCGCGCTGCGCAGGGCTTGCAGGCTGGCGCTGATCTGGGCGTCCTTGAGCGCGACCGGCGCGCCGAGCAGTTCTTCCAGGCTGCGGACAAACGACTGGCTGACTTCGTCCTGACGATTGAAATAGCGATTGACCCAATCGCGGGCGGCGGCAATATCCGCGCGGAAGCCGCCCTCGTCGCGTTGCACCAGCGTCAGACGCGCGGCCAACAGACGCAGCTTCAGGTTCTGGCGCAGAAAATAGTGTTGCGACGGCGTCAACAACGCCAGTTCGGGCTGGTCCAGCCGACGAATGCGCACCAGATCCTTGAACTCGCTCCAGGCCTCCCGGGAAAACCTGGCCAGCAGATCCACCGTGCCGGCGCCGCTTGCCGCGACCGCCGCGCCGCCGGGCGCGGGCTGAAGCGGCTCGGCGTCGGACTCGGATTTCAGGCGGTCGACGCTTTCAATGAGCACCTCCAGCCGCGCGCTGACCCCCTCGATGTCCGCCGCCGGCAGCAGCTTGAGCCGCTCCATGTCTCTCGCCAAGGTGGCCCGCAACCCGGCGAATTGCGGTTTGTCGAGCTGCGCCAGACGCGCATCGGCGGCTTCCAGACCGAGCAGCGCGGCGCGCACATTGCCGGCCAGTTGCAATTGTTGCTGCGCCAGCAGCAGGGTTTGCTCGATGTCCGCCGCCACCCGCTCATCCTGGCTGCGCGCCAGTTCCTGATACATCTCGCTGAGCGCGAGTTGCTGGTTCTGGGTCTCGTTGGCGCGCGATTCCATCGCCAGCAGCCGGGTCTGTAGATCCAGCAGCGCTTCGTTGGCGGCCTTCGCGGCGGTGCGCGCCTCGCGACTGGCGGCGTCGAAGTCGCCGATGCGGCGCGCCATCTGCAATTCGAGTAGCTGCATCCGGTCATGTTGGCTCCAGGCCAGGCCGAGCGCCGCGAGCAGGGCGCAGACCGCCAGCGCCAAGGCGATCCAGGCGAGGTAGTTACGAGGCGGCGCGACGGACGCGCTGTTTTCAGTCATGCCGGAAGTATTCCACAAGCCCGGCCAGGACTCCGCTTTCTCCCGACTCGGTCAGCAGCGGCCGCGCGAAGCCAAGCGCGCGGGCCTGCTCGGCGATACGCGGATGCGGCACGAACAACGGCAGCGCCAGCAGAGTTTGCCGCGCCGCGTCGCCGGCGAGCTTCAGCAGATTGTCCAATGTCTCGCCACTGAACACGGTAACCGCCTGGAGATGCCCCTCGACCAACGCCTGCCGCAACGGCAGCGGATCACCGCCGGGACAGACGCGCCGATAGCATTCGGCGTAGTCGACTTGCGCGCCGCGCTCGCGCAAGGTGGCGGCAATCAGCTCACGTCCGCCCGCGCCGCGAAAGATCAGTATGCGTCGGCCGCGCATTTCGGCGAATTCCGTCAGCGCCAGCAAATGCTCGCTGTCCGCGCCGGTTTCCGGCGCGACGATCTCGGTCAGACCGGCGGCGCGCAAGGCGGCGGCGGTGCCGGAACCTACCGCCGCGAGCCTGAGCCGGCCGGGCAGCTTGCCCACACCGCTCCGGCGCAGCGCGGCCAGACCGTATTCCACAGCCGTAGGACTGACGAACAGCAGCCAGTCATAACGCTCAACGCCCGCCAGCAGCCGGTCAAGCAGCTCCGGCTGGCGGACGGCGGCGATCTCCAGCGCCGGAAACAGCATGGGCCGCGCGCCCAGCGCCTGTAGACGCCGCATCAGCCGATCGGCTTGCTCGATCGGACGAGTCACCAGCACACCTTTTTCCGCGAGCGGCTCGGCCAGGAGCCTGTCGGACTTTGGAATCGTCGGCTGCAAATCTACCGCGCCGGCCCCTTTTTCACCGGCTTCTTGCCCCATGGAACAACCATGCGGCAGCGAATCCGGTGAAAAACGGCCTCGGCGGGGTAGATTTTCGCTATCGACGACCAAAGTCCGACAGGCTCCTAGACTCATCTTGCCCGCTGGATGATTTCCGCCATCAGGCGATCGGCGCCCTGTTCGATCAATTCCCGCGCGGCGGCATGGCCGACCGCCTCGGGGGCGTCCAGCGCGCCTTCCGCCGTGGCGCGGAAGAAACGAATGCCCTCCAGATCGGCGACAAACGCGCGCAGATAAATCCGCGCGTCGCGCAGCACGGCATAGCCGCCGATGGGCGCCTGGCAACCGCCTTGCAACATCCGGCTCATGGCGCGTTCGGCGCGCACGCAGGCGGCGGTTTCCGGATGATTGAGCGGCGCCAGCAAGGCCGCCAGCTCCGGTCGGCCGGTGCGAATTTCAATCCCGATGGCGCCCTGGCCGACCGCCGGCAGACTTTCCTCGGCTTGCAGGGTGGCGCGGATGCGGTGTTCGAAGCCGAGCCGCTTGAGCCCGGCGGCGGCCAGCAAAATAGCGGCATACTGACCTTCATCGAGCTTGCGCAAGCGGGTATTGACGTTGCCGCGCAAGGTATCGACGTGCAGGTGCGGCAGACGGGCGCGAATCTGCGCCTGCCGACGAAGACTGGAAGTGCCGACGCGCGCGTTCGGCGGCAGTTCTTCGAGGCTGGCGTAGGTATTCGACACGAAAGCGTCGCGCGGGTCCTCGCGTTCCAGGATGGCGGCCATTTCGAAGCCCTGAGGCAGATCCATCGGCACATCCTTGATCGAGTGCACGGCGAGATCGGCGCGACCTTCCTCCATCGCGACCTCCAGTTCCTTGACGAACAGCCCCTTGCCGCCGATGCGCGACAGCGGCGAGTCGAGGATCTGGTCGCCCTGCGTGGTCATGCCCAGCAGTTCGACTTGCAGGCCGGGATGCAGCGCCATCAGGCGCGCCTTGACGTGCTCCGCCTGCCACAGTGCGAGTTGACTTTCACGCGTCGCGATGATGATTTTTTCAGGCATGTTTGAACTATTCTTCAGGCTCCCCCAACTCGCTACAATCAGCCACCCGAGTCGAAGGAAAAATGTCTATGAAACAAGCATTTGCGTTACTGCTGGCGATTGTAGCATGCGGCTTTGGCGCGGCTTGGGCGGAGATAGGCGTGCCGGTGGCGCGCGACCTGCAGAAGGACGCGGAACTGGCCAAGAAGAAGAACGGCGTGGTGCTGGTGATGTTCGCCGGTGAACACTGTACCTATTGCGAAACGGTGCTCAACGAATTTTTGATACCGATGAGCCGCAACGCCGATTACCAGTCGAAACTGGTGATGCGCAAGGTCGAGCTGTCGAGCTATCAGACGATGAAGGACTTCCTCGGCGACAAGACGCCGCATCGCCACTTTGCCGGCGACAAGGGGGTGCGCATGGTGCCGACGGTGATGGTGTTCGATTCATCCGGCAAGCTGCTGGCCAAGCCGGTGGTCGGTCTGGGCACCATCGACTACTACGGCTACCACCTTGACCAGGCCATCGATCAGGGGCTGGCAAAAGTACGCGGTCTGCCGGAACCGAAATAAGCGTGCTCACGCGCCTTTGACAAACTCGCGCACGACATGCATTTGCCGGCGCGACACCGGCAGTCGTTCCGGCCAATCCTTGAGCAACGCCAGCCAATGCCCGTCGCCCTCGTCGACCAGGCGCTGAAAACCTTGCAGATGCGCGCGCGCCACCAGACAGTTGCGATGGATGCGCAGAAATGCGCCGCCAAACTCCTCCTCAAGTTTGACCAATGACTCTTCCAGCAGATATTCGCGTTCCCGCGTCCGGGCGGTGACGTAGCGCAGCTCGGCGCGCAGATACAGCACCTCGGCCACCGGCACGCGCCAGATGCGCCCGCGTTCGAGCAGCGAAAAATGCGTGCGCCGCGGCGCCAGCGCCTGCGCATCCTCAGTCGCCAGCGGCTTGATCCGCGTCAGCGCCTCGCGCAGCCGCGCCAGGCGAACCGGCTTGAGCAGGTAATCGACGGCGCGCAACTCGAAAGCCTGTAGCGCGTGTTCATCGAAGGCGGTGACGAAAATGATTGCCGGCGGATTCGGCAGCGCCACGATATGCCGTGCCGCCTCCAGCCCGTTCATGCCCGGCATCTGGATGTCGAGCAGAATCACGTCGGCCGGATGGGCGGCGGCGGTTTCGATGGCGGCCAGACCGTCGCCGGCCTGCGCCACGACCTCGACGCTGACTTCATCGGCCAGATCCCGCAACAGATCGGCCAGACGCTCCCGGGCCAGGACTTCGTCATCGACCAGGATGGCCTTAATGCGCGTTGCCATGACTCGCCTCCTTGGCCGACCGCGAATCGCGTATCCGCAGCGGCATGACCACCTGCACGACGAACTCGTCGCCGACGCGATGCACCGACAAGCGCGCTTCCGCGTCGAAATGCAGCGCCAGCCGCTCACGGATGTTGGACAACGCCATGCGATTGCCGGGTCTGGCCGGGGCCGCGTCATGGCAAGGATTGCGCACCACCACATTGAGCTGCGCGGCGCGCGCGAAGATGTCGACGCCGATGCGCCCGCCCCGCGATTGCGGCTCGATGCCATGGCAGACCGCGTTTTCGAGCAGCGGCTGCAGCACCAACGCCGGCAGCAATGCCTCGGGCGGCGCGTTTTCTGCCCGCCAATCGACTTGCAGTCGCTCGCCCAAACGCATGCTCTCCAGATCCAGATACGCCCGCGCCAGTTCCATTTCCCGCCCTAGCGACGACAACTGGCGGTTATCGGCCATCAGCACCCGATACAGTTCCGCGAGATTCTCCAGCGCGGTTTCCGCCCGCGCCGGATTCGAACGCATCAGCGACAGCACGCTGTTGATACTGTTGAACAGAAAATGCGGCCGGATTCGCGCCTGCAATGCCTGCAATCGCGCCTCCGCCAGCGCCGGCGACAGCCGCCGCGCGCGCCAGTCGAACCAGACCAGAATCAGCATCGTGGCGGCGGCGGCCAGCAACGCCGCGCGCCACATGC
>JAGUXX010000130.1 GCA_020061585.1 Betaproteobacteria bacterium
CCGAAGCCGGCTGCCGCGGGTGGGCGTAATGCCCCGCGCAATCCGCCGCGTCCGGCCGCCGCTACCGGCGCGCCGACGCCGAATCGACGCGAGTCGCATAATGCCTCGCACAACACGACACACAACACCGCGCGGCCGCAAGCGGCACTTTTCAGCGGCAAACCGGCCAAACCCGGCAGTTGATAGGTATCCGGTAGCCCGGAGATCGTCATTCCGGCGAAGGCCGGGATCCAGTACCTCGCATCAACTGGACACCGGCCTTCGCCGGTGTGACGAGTCAGTTATTTTGTCCGCTGTATGAACATTTGACGCGAGCCGCTATGGAAACCGCCAAACCCCTGTTTTCCTATCGCCCGTATTGGGCCAAGCGCTTCGGCGTATCCACCTTCCTGCCGATGTCGAAGCAGGAAATGGACGCGCTCGGCTGGGACAGTTGTGATGTCATTCTGGTTACCGGCGATGCCTACATCGACCATCCCAGTTTCGGCATGGCGCTGATCGGACGGCTGCTGGAGGCGCAGGGCTTCCGCGTCGGCATCATCGCGCAGCCGGATTGGAAATCCGCCGACCCGTTCCGCGCGCTGGGCCGGCCGAATCTGTATTTCGGCGTCACCGCCGGCAATATGGATTCGATGGTCAACCGCTACACCTCGGAACGCAAAATCCGCTCCGATGATGCCTATACCCCGGGGGCCTCGCCCGACAAACGTCCCGACCGGGCGCTGACCGTCTACGCCCAACGTTGTCGCGAGGCGTACAAGGATGTCAACGTGGTGATCGGCGGCATCGAGGGTTCGCTGCGCCGCATCGCGCATTACGACTACTGGTCGGACAAGGTGCGCCGCTCGGTGCTGCTCGACTCCAAGGCCGACATGCTGCTGTTCGGCAACGCCGAACGGGCGCTGGTCGAACTTACGCATCGCCTGGCCGGCGGCGAATCGATCAAGGACATCCGCGACCTGCGCGGTTCCGCGTTCATGGTCAGCCACGGCTGGAAACCAGGTGATGACTGGACGGAGCAGGATTCTCTGGCGATGGATACGCCGGGGCGAGTGGACAAGCATCCGGATCCGTATGCAAACACCGTTGCGGAAGTGGATGCGTCGGCAAATCCCCCCCAACCCCCCTTTTCCAAAGGGGGGAGTGAATACCCGGTGCGCTTCCTCAGCAAAGAAGCCCGTCTCGCCGCCATCCACACCGCCCGCGCCCATACCGTGGTGCGTCTGCCGGCCTACGAGCAGGTCGAGAAGAATCCCATCCTGTACGCTCATGCCTCGCGCGTGTTTCATCTCGAATCCAACCCCGGCAATGCCCGCGCGATGGTGCAGGCGCATGGCGATGGCGCCGGTTTGCGCGATGTCTGGCTGAATCCGCCGCCGATCCCGCTGACCACGCCGGAAATGGATGCGGTGTTCGATGCGCCCTATGCCCGCGCGCCGCATCCCAGCTACGGAGAAAACAAGATACCGGCCTGGGAGATGATCCGCTTCAGCGTCAACATCATGCGCGGCTGCTTCGGCGGCTGCACCTTCTGCTCGATTACCGAGCACGAAGGTCGCATCATTCAGAGCCGCTCCGAGGAATCGATCCTGCACGAGATCGAGGCCATCCGCGACAAGACGCCCGGCTTCACCGGCATCATTTCCGATCTCGGCGGTCCCACCGCCAACATGTACCGGCTGGCCTGCAAGGATCCGAAGATCGAATCCGCCTGCCGCCGCCTGAGCTGCGTGTTCCCGGACATCTGCGACAATCTGAATACCGATCACACGCCGCTGATCCAGGTCTATCGCAAGGCGCGCGCGCTGCCCGGCATCAAGAAGATATTGATCGGCTCTGGCGTGCGTTACGATTTGGCGGTGAAGTCGCCTGAATACGTCAAGGAACTGGTCACGCACCACGTCGGCGGCTACCTCAAGATCGCCCCGGAGCACACCGAGGACGGCCCGCTGCAACACATGATGAAACCGGGCATGGGCGCTTACGACCGGTTCAAGCAACTGTTCGAGAAGTACTCGGCGGAAGCCGGCAAGGAACAGTACCTGATCCCGTATTTCATCGCCGCCCATCCGGGTACGACCAATGAGGACATGCTGAATCTGGCGCTCTGGCTGAAGCGCAACAAGTTCCGTCTGGACCAGGTGCAGACCTTTTTGCCGACACCGATGGCGCTGGCCACGACCATGTATCACACGGAACGCAATCCGCTGAAGAAGGTGCTGCGCGGGGGGCAACCTGTGGCGGTCACCAAGCAGGGCCGGGTGCGCAAACTGCACAAGGCCTTCCTGCGCTATCACGACCCGGAAAACTGGCCGATGCTGCGTGACGCCCTGAAGGAAATGGGCCGCGAAGACCTGATCGGCAACGGCAAGCAGCACTTGATTCCCAGCTTCCAGCCCGCCGGTACCGGCCGCTGGTTCGAGCCGAGTGGCGCCGGCAAGTCCGAAAGCGCGCGCAAGCCGTCAGGTGAGGAGCGCGCCTACATCCACTCGCCGCCAACGTCACGCACCGCGCCCGGCAAGCCGAACAGCACGGCACGCAACGAACGCTTCGGCAAGGGGGCTCCGAGCCGTGGACCGCGGGCGACGGAAGGCGAAGCTCCGCCGCCCCGACGCGGCGCCGGACGCAATGCCAAACCCGGTGACCGGCCAGGATTTTCGCCCGTCGGCAATGGACGTCGGGTTAGAGGCGAGGCTAAAGGCAAGAAATAGCGGAGGGATCGACAGCCGATCCGCGTTGCGGATCAACCCCGGAAGAAGCGCCGCAAGGCGTTGCCCAGCCGGCTGCCTTGCTTGGGCGGAACCTTGGCGCTTTCTCCCATGTGCTTGCGCACGGTGGCTGAATAATCCGAATCCTCTCGCTTGATATGGTTGATCAGCCAGGACACCAGAATGGTATTGAGTTCCTGCGCAATATCCTCGCCCGATATGTGTCGCGCCTGAAACTGGCCGACCTTGCGGATGAACAGGGCGTGCACCCGCTGGTGAGCTTTCAGAAACACGTAACCCGCTTCTTCCAGGATCGATTCTTCAAATCCGAAGTGAGACTGGGTGTACTCGATGAGTTCTTCCAGCACACGGCTCAACAAGGCTTTTTCACCTGTTGCATGCGCTTGATGCAACTGATTGATGTAATCGACGATACGCATATGCTGGGCGTCGATTACCTCGATACCGACGCTCAGATCATCCGTCCAAGTCATTGCGCTCATAAATCTCCCTGATTTCTGTTAGTTCAATTCAGGCGCGGAGAATATCAGCATATTAGGAGATTCACCTCTTATTGTTGGTATATCTGTAGTCATGATGTGGTAGGAGACGCAATACCGCGATCGGGCTGGTCAGCCGAATCGAATGCGGCAAGACTTATGCAAGTAAGCACTGGTGGCGGACGAAGAAATCGGGCAAGGCGACACGCCTTGCCCGTCGCGGGAATCATTGCAGGCCGTATCACGCGGCCATGCGGTGCTCCATCTGGTGGGCGAATTCGCCTTCGCTGGCCTGGCCGATGATCATCGCTTCCGGCACTTCGATCAGTTGGCCGGAGGTGACATCATAGATATAGCCATAGATCGGAATATCCTTCGGCACCAGCGGATGGTTGCGGATGCGCTCGACGTCTTCCACCACGCTCGCTTTCAGGTCCTTGATGGTCAGCCAGGCCATCCTGGCGCCTTCCGGGGAGCCGGGTCCCGGGCCGACATCGCTCCAGCCATCCGGGCCTAGGCGGGCGGTTTTCAGGCTCTTCGCCAGCAGATCGCTGATGATTTCGTCGCTGAAGGTTTCCATGCCGCAGTTGGTATGGTGCACCACGAACCACTCGCGGGTGCCGAGCAGCTTGTAGGAAATCACCAGAAATCGAATCGCGTCGTCGCTGGCGCGACCGCCGGCATTGCGGATGACATGCGCGTCACCTTCGACCAGCCCGGCGAACTTGGCGGGATCGAGTCGGGCGTCCATGCAGGTCAGAACGGCGAAACGGCGCGCCGGCGGCATGGCCAGCTTACCTTTGTCGCCAAAGCTGTCCACATAAGCTTCATTGGCGCGCAGCACTTCCTTGAACACTTTGCTCATGATTGCTCCTCCTTTGTTGGAGACGGCCATCGGGCCCCCGAAGGCCTGCCGCTTTGAGGCGCGCATCGGGGATTTGTTCCGGCGTCTTCCGTGACGCCCGCCAGCGGCTTGACGCGGACTTCGCGCTTCAGCCCGCGCGCTTCAGCAGCGCCGCCAGTTCGCGCCAGACGGTTTCCAGCAACAGCGGCTGGGCTTGCGCGGTGGGGTGCAGGCCATCGGCCTGGAAGTGGTCGCGCTGGCTGGCGATGTCCTGTAGCAGGAAAGGCACCAGCGGGACTTTTTTGTTGTTGGCGACTTCGCTGAACAAGCTGTGGAACTTGTTGGTGTAAGCCGCGCCATAGTTGGGTGGCAGACGCATGCCGACCAGCAGCACCTTGGCGTTGTGCTTTTGCGCTAGCGCGACCATCGCTTCCAGATTGCGCGCGGTTTGTTGCAAGGGCAGGCCGCGCAGGCCATCGTTGGCGCCCAGCGCCAGGATCAGCACTTGCGGTTGGTGCGCCGAGAGCAGCGCCGGCAGACGGGTCAGGCCGCCGGCGGTGGTTTCGCCGGAGACGCTGGCATTGATCACCTGATATTGCGGTTTGCCAGTTTGCAGGCGGCGTTCCAGCAAGGATGGCCAGCCGGATTCGCGCGGCATGCCATAGGCGGCGGATAAACTGTCGCCGAACACCAGCAGGGTGGGCGCGGCCTGGGCCGCGCCAGCCAGACCGATCAACAACATAACGCAGAACAAGCGCATGCAACTCGACATAGAAAACCTCGGCAAATCGGTACAGGTGGGAGATGAGACGCTGGACATCCTCGCCGATGTCTCATTCTCGGTAAACAAGGGGGAGACCGTCGCCATCGTCGGCAGTTCCGGATCCGGCAAATCCACCCTGCTGGGCCTGATCGCCGGACTGGATACGCCGAGCGCCGGACAGGTGCGCCTGGATGGCGTGGCGCTGTCCGATCTCGATGAGGACGGCCGCGCCGGGCTGCGTGGCCGCAATATGGGCTTTGTGTTCCAGTCGTTCCAGTTGCTGCCGGGACTCACCGCGCTGGAGAACGTGATGCTGCCGCTGGAACTGGCCGGCCGCAAGGACGCGGCGGCGGTGGCCGGCGATCACCTGCGGCGGGTCGGGCTGTCGGCGCGCGCCCGACATCGGCCGACTCAGTTGTCCGGCGGCGAACAGCAGCGTGTCGCGCTGGCCCGGGCGTTCGCGGTGTCGCCGCGGATCCTGCTGGCCGACGAGCCGACCGGCAATCTCGACGCGCATACCGGCGCACAGATCATCGAGTTGATGTTCGCGATGAACCGCGAACAGGATGCCAGCCTGGTCATCGTCACCCATGACCCGGCCCTGGCCAGTCGCTGTGGCCGGCAGTTGCGCCTGGAAGGCGGGCGGCTGGCCGGCATGGCGGCGACGCGATGATCGAGCTGTCCTTGCGGCTGCTGGCGCGGGAATGGCGCGCCGGCGAAATGCGCGTGGTGCTGCTGGCCGTGGCGCTGGCGGTGGCCAGCCTGACGGCGGTGCGCTATTTCGCCGACCGGGTCGATCAGGCCCTGGGCAATCAGGCCAACACGCTGCTGGCGGCGGATCTGGCGCTGGTATCCGATCAACCCATCGCCGCGACGTTTGCCCAGGCGGCGCAAGCGCGCGGTCTGCGGGTTTCGCGGACCACGACGTTTCTCAGCATGGTGCTGGCCGGGGACGGCAATCTGCTGGGCGGCATCAAGGCGGTGGAGCCTGGCTATCCGTTGCGCGGCGATCTGCGCATCGCCCCGGCGCTGTTCGCCGCCGACGCGCCGACGCGTTTGCTGCCGGCGCCGGGCGAGGCCTGGGTGGATACGCAACTGGCCAGCGGACTCGGCGTCAAGCCGGGCGATGTGGTCGATGTCGGCGAAGCAAAGTTGCGCATCGCCGCGATTCTGACTTTCGAAGGCGAACGCGGCGGCAATTTCATGGCTTTGGCGCCCCGGCTCATGCTCAATGTCGAGGATCTGGCGCGCACCGGGCTGGTCCAGGAAGGCAGCCGTGTGGTGTATCGCCTGCTGGTGGCCGGAGAGGCCGATCAGGTCGATGCGTTCCAGGCCTGGGCCAAACCGCTGCTGGAACGCGGCCAGCAACTGGAAGATGTGCGTGACGCGCGCCCGGAACTGCGCCAGGTGCTCGACCAGGCGCAGCGCTATCTCGGTCTGGCCGCGTTGCTGACCGTGTTGCTGGCCGCCGCCGCGACACAGATGGCGCTGCGCCGCTACGTGCAGCGGCATTTCGATCAGTTCGCGCTGCTGCGCTGTTTCGGCGCGACCCAGCGGCGTCTGTTCGGTTTGTATCTGTTGCAACTGAGCGCGCTGGGACTGCTGGCCGGCGCATTGGGCAGCCTGCTGGGCTGGCTGACCCAGGCCGGCATGGTGTATCTGTTGGGCGATACGCTGCGCATCGGCTTGCCGCCGCCGGGCCTGTTGCCGCCGCTGCTGGGCTTGCTGGCCGGCCTGG
>JAGUXX010000289.1 GCA_020061585.1 Betaproteobacteria bacterium
CAGGCCGCCGGCCAGCACCGCCAGCGCGCCGAGGCTGATCATCAGCACGCGCGTGCGCTCGTAGTCGGCGCGCGCCGCCTCCGCCGCGATCAGGGTCATTTCGCGCTGGATCTGGATCAGCGCGTCCAATTCGGTGACCAGTTCGCGTTGCAGCGGAATGCCTTCGCGCTGCAATTCATCGAAGGCCAGAAAGGTATAGCCCTCCACCGCGAGATCGACGGTGCGTACCATCACCGGCTGGTTGGCGCGGGTGAGTCGATCGATACGGGCCAGCACTTCCTTCTCCCGCGGCCGCTGGATCAGGTTTTCGAGTTCCAGGCGCACGCGCTGGTAAGACGAACCAAATTCATAGAAACGCAGCATTTCCTGGTCTTTTTCAAACGCATCGCCGGTCACCACGATGGTCAGCATGGAAATGGCCCGGTCGCGCAGGATGTCGCGCATCTGATTGGCGAGCCGGCTCTTGACGCTGTTTTCCTGGACGATGGACTCAAGATGCGCGTTGGTCGCCGCCAATTGATGCAGCCCGAGAAAGATCAGCGCGACGATCAACACCAACGCCAGAGCAAAGCCGGCCCCGACGGTGGAGATGAGCTTGCGCGGCAATTGAGCAATACGGGCGGGCATGGCGTATCCAGACGGAGGGCTGGGCCATGTTAGCGCGCCACTATGGTCTATGCGTATGGGACTAACGACCTATCTCCGGCTCTTGTTCATTGCCGATTTCACGCATCACCCATCGGGTGCGGCGGCAACGCCTGTGGGAGGCGCCGCTTGTGCAAGCATCAAGGCAGCAGTCTGGAAACCAGTTTCAGTATTTCCTTGGTCGGCGTGCCGTAAGGGATGATCTGTACCAGCGTTCCGGTGCGGTCGATCAGGAAGGTGTTGGCCGTGTGATCCACGGTATAGCTGGAACCGGTCGGCACGTAGCGGAACTGGGCGCCATATTGTTCGGCGACCTGGCGCAGTTCCTGTTCGCTGCCGGTCAGCGCCAGGATGTCCTGGCCGAAGTGGCTGACATATGGCACCAGTACATCCGGGGTGTCGCGCTTGGGGTCGACGCTGACGAAAATCGGTTGCACCTGGGTGCGTTTGTCGGCCGGCAGCAGGGACAGCAGGCGCTGGAAGCGCAGCAACTCGGTCGGGCACATTTCCGGGCAATAGGTGAATCCGAAATAAAGCAGCACCACGCGTCCTCGCAATGACGTCAAAGACACCGCCTCACCCCGCGGGGTGTGCAGCGTGAAATCGCCGCCCGGCGTTGTCGCCGCCGAGCTCGGCGCGGCAAGGCAGCAGGCAAACCAGAGCAACAGCGTGCGCGGGGTGATCATGGCGGGTTTCCTATGCGGGATGCAGTGCGCCCATCAACGCAGGAAACATGCCAGGCGGCCTGGGACGCTGCGCGCGGCGCACCCTGCCGTGTGCCTTTCGGGGACAGCGTTTCAATACCGAGACAGTTTGTCTCGCCTTGTTCGCCAGGATGGGTATATTTGCGGCAGTTTGGGCGCCGTAGCGCGTTGTATTTCGTGAACATTCTCCCGGTGAGGTGATCTGCCAAGGTTTGGCGCGGATATTGCTAAAGCAAAGGATGGTGCAATGCAGAGGCTGGATATTTTGGAACATGCCCGTCTGGTAAACGCGGTGGTTGGCTCGGGTGGCGGCATGGAGCCGGTGGAGGTGGTACCGGCAATTGCCCGCTCCTGGAATCGTTGCGTGCATGAATTCGGTCTCGACCCGGCGCGAGATGAACCCATTGTCGTGCTCGACCGCCGCGAACTGAAAGACCGGCAGGCGGCGCTGGAGCGTTTGCGGGCGATTGCCCAGGGCGAAATGGCGACGCTGTATCAGCAACTGGCCGGTTCGGGATTCTCGGTGTTGCTGACCGACAAGGAGGGCGTGGTGCTGGATTTTCTCGGCGATCCGTCGTTCACCGAAACCGCCGCGCTATGCGGCATGCTCGAAGGCGCGCTGTGGAGCGAGCGGCACCAGGGCACCAACGGCATGGGCACCTGCGCCATCGAGCAACGTCCGCTGCTGGTTCATCACAACGAGCATTTTCTGGCGCGCAATGTCGGGCTGACCTGTTCCGCCGCGCCGATCTTCGACCATGAAGGCGGACTGCTTGCGGTATTGGATGCTTCCAGCTTTTCGCACATGGCGCAGCAACACACGCTGGTGCTGGTCAACATGTCGGCGCAGATGATCGAGAACCGGGCGTTTCTGTGTCGCTTCCGTGATCAATACGCGCTGCGTTTCCATAGCCGCCCGGAGTTCATCGGCACCCTCTGGGAAGGCGCGTTGGCGCTGGATGAAGGCGGCCGCATCCTGGCCGCCAACCGCAGTGCATTGTTTCAACTGGGCCACAAGCAGCCGGCCGATCTGGTCGGCTTGCGGATCCGCGATCTGTTCAATACCGGCATGGCGGCGCTGCTCGGTCAAAAGACCCAGGGCTGGCTCAACCCGGTGCCGCTGTATGAAGCGCGTCAGGGCAACCGCTTTTTTGGGCTGATGCGTCCGCCGGAACAGCATCCCGTGACCACTGGCGCCGCGGTCCGGCGGGTCGTGCCGCTGCCCATCGCGGCGGGCGAGACGCGCAGCGTGCGGCTCGACGATCTGCAATTCGGCGACCAGACCATGGAATACAACGTGCGCTGCGCGAAACGGGTGATTTCCCGCGACATCCCGGTTCTGCTCACCGGGGAAACCGGCACCGGCAAGGAACTCTTCGCGCATGCCATCCATTGCGAACAGACCGGCGCCGGGCGGCCTTTCGTGGCGGTCAACTGCGCCTCGATTCCGGAAAGCCTGATCGAAAGCGAGTTGTTCGGCTACAAGGCCGGCGCGTTCACCGGCGCCAGCCGCGAAGGACGGCGCGGCAAGATCCTGCAGGCCAGTGGCGGCACCTTGTTCCTGGACGAGATCGGCGACATGCCGGTGATGCTGCAAGCCCGCCTGCTGCGCGTGCTGGAAGAACGGGAGGTGATTCCGCTGGGCGGCGAAATTCCGGTCAAGGTCGACATCAAACTGATCAGCGCGACGCACCGCAACCTGAAGGAACTGGTGGCGGATGGCCGGTTCCGGGAAGACCTGTATTACCGTCTGCAAGGCATCACGCTGAACCTGCCGGCGCTGCGCGATCGTCAGGACCGGCGCGAACTGATCCGTCACATCCTGGTGCTTGAATGCGGCGGCAAGGAACGGGCCGAACTCAGCGAAGGCGCGCTGCGCCAACTTGAAGCCTATAACTGGCCGGGCAACATCCGCCAATTGCGCAATGTGTTGCGTACCGCGCTGGCGCTGCGCGAGAGCGATGAAATCACCCTCTACGACCTGCCCGAGGAAGTCAGTCGGCTGGCGCCGATCACGCCGGCGCGTGAAGTCAGTGAAGTGGAACCGCTGTCGGCGCTGGCCACGGCCGAACATGACGCGATTGTGCAGACCCTGGAAAAGTGCCGCTGGAACGTCACCCTGGCGGCGCGACAGCTCAACATCAGCCGCAATACCCTGTATAGAAAAATGAAGAATCTGAACATCCGCATCGAAGGGGCGGAATGAAATGCCCGCCTCACTCCCCTGCGCCACGTTCGTCGAGGATGCCGAGCGTCAGTGGGCTTTTTCACGCCAGCGCAGCTCATGAGCCAAGCTGACGCCCCGCCGATCATTCCACGCATCGCCTGGGGGCTCACCGGTTCCGGCCACTTTCTGCGGGAAAGCCTGGCACTGATCGACGCGCTGCCGGATGTCGATCTGTTCGTCACCAAGGCCGCGGTCGAAGTGCTCAGCATGTACGGCATTCCGCTCAAATCGCTGCGCGACAAACACCGCATCTATCAGGACCACACCGCCAGCAGCGTGCCGGTGGGTTTCCTCTACTCCGGCCACTATCACACCCTGATCATCGGCCCGGCCACCTCCAACACCGTCGCCAAATGCGTCGCCGGCATCTCCGATACCCTGGTCAGCAACCTCTACGCCCAGGCCGGCAAATGCCGGGTGCCCAGCATCGTGTTCGCCTGCGACTGCGAGCCGACGGTGATCACCGAAGCGCCGGGGCGGACCGTCACCCTCTACCCCCGGCCGATCGACCTGGAAAACACCCAGCGGCTGAAGACCTATCCCTACACCACCGTCGCGGAAAACATCGAAACACTGCAACGCGCAATCGAACAGAGGCTGGCTTGTCTGAGCACATCCTGTTCCTGACCGGCCGTCTGGCCGAGCCGCAATTGCGGCGCGTTTTGGCCGAACTGGCCGATCTGGGCGAGGTCGGCTGCACCTGGGAAGTGCGGGTGCTCGGCGTGCAGGTCGCCGCGCTGATGACCGCCGACATGATCCGCCGCCGCCTCAGCGACATCGGCCAGGCCGACCGCATCCTGCTGCCCGGCCGCTGTCGCGGCGATCTGGACGCGCTGGCGCAACATTTCGGCATCCCGGTCGAACGCGGGCCGGACGAACTGATGGACCTGCCGGAATACTTCGGCAAACAGCGCCGCGCGCCCGACCTGTCGCGCCACGACGTGCGCATCTTCGCCGAACTGGTCGATGCGCCGCGCATGAGCATCGACGCCATCCTCGCCCAGGCCGCCGTGTATGCCGCCGACGGCGCCGACGTGATCGACATCGGCGGACTGCCGCAAACGCCGTTTCCGCATCTGGAAGAAAGCGTGCAGGCGCTCAAGGCCGCCGGCCACCAGGTCAGCGTCGATTCGCTCGACCCGGACGAACTGCTGCGCGGCGGTCGCGCCGGCGCCGACTACCTGCTGTCGCTGACGCTGGATACGCTGCACCTGGTCGACCAGGTCGCCGCCACGCCGGTGCTGATTCCCGCCCGCCATGGCGACCTGGAAAATCTGATCGCCGCCATGCAACGGCTGGAAGCCCAAGGCCGCGCCTACCTGGCCGACCCGATCCTGGACCCGCTGCCGTTCGGCTTTGCCGCCTCGCTGGCGCGCTATCACGAACTGCGCCGGCGCATGCCGCGGGCGGAAATTCTGATGGGCACCGGCAACATTTCCGAATTGACCGATGCCGACACCGCCGGCATGCATGCCCTGTTGCTCGGCGTGATGGCCGAACTGAACATCCGCGCGCTGCTCACCACCCAGGTCAGCCCGCATTGCCGCAGCGCCGTGCGCGAGATCGACGCCGCCCGCCGGCTGATGTTCGCCGCGCGCGAAGCGCAAAGCCTGCCACGCGATTTTTCCGATGCCTTGCTCGGCTTGCGCCACCGCAAACCCTATCCCTATCAACGCGACGAAATCGCCGCCATGGCGGCGGCGATCAAAGACCCCAGCTTCCGCATCCAGGTCAGCCCGGAGGGATTGCACATCTACAACCGCGATGGCCTGCACACCGCCACCGACCCGTTTCAGCTCTGGCCGCATCTGAAGCTGGAACAGGACGGCGGCCACGCGTTCTACCTCGGCGTCGAACTCGCCCGCGCCCAGATTGCCTGGCAACTCGGCAAACGTTACAGCCAGGATCAGGAACTCGCCTGGGGCTGCATGGGGCCGCGGCGGAACGACGACCCTCAATGCGCGCCCGGCAGCAGCCGCGCAAAACCGGCTGACCCGCAACCATGAGCCAGATTTTCGAAGCCATCCTCAGCACCGCCACGGCTGACGGCGCAACCCACATCGCCCCGCTGGGCTTCCGGCGCGAAGGCGAATTCATCGTGCTGGCGCCGTTCCATCCCTCGCGCACGCTGGACAACCTGCGCGCCGGCGGTATTGCCGCCCTGAGTCATACCGATGACGTGCGCGTCTTCGCCGGCTGCCTCACCGGCCACCGCGACTGGCCGCTGACGCCGTGCGCCGAGATCGCCTGCGGACGCCTGAGCCACGCCCTCAGCCACAGCGAATTGCGCGTCGAGCGCGTCGAGGAAGACGCCACACGTCCCCGCTTTCTCTGCCGCGAAGTCGCCCACGCCAGCCACGCGCCGTTTCCCGGCCACAACCGCGCCCAGGCCGCCGTCATCGAAGCCTGCATCCTGGTCAGCCGGCTGGGCATGTTGTCGGCCGACAAACTGATGCGGGAAATGGCCTACCTGGCCATCGCCATCTACAAAACCGCCGGGCCGAACGAATGGGAGGCCTGGGGCTGGTTGAAACACAAGATCGACAGTCATCTGGCCGCGCAACAAACGCCAGAGGTCACGCCATGACCGGCTGGCTGGCCAGCATCGTCGGGGTAGACGAAGTCCGCCAGGTGCTCGCCGCCGGCGCCCATATCGTCGACGCCAAAAACCCGCATGCCGGCGCGCTTGGCGCGTTGCCCCACAACACCGTGCGCGGCATCGTCGAAGCGGTGGCGGACCGGGTGCCGGTCAGCGCCACCATCGGCGATTTTCCCGACATGCAGCCCGCCAGCGTATGTGGCGCGGTGATCGAGATGGCCGCCACCGGTGTCGATTTCGTCAAGATCGGTCTGTTTCCGTCGCCCGCCCTGGCCGACTGCCTGCAAGCCCTCGCCCCGCTGGCCCGCCGGCAGCATCTGGTGGCGGTGATGTTTGCCGATCTTGATCCGGATTTCTCGCTAGCCGCGCGTCTCGCGGAACTTGGATTCAGCGGCGTCATGCTGGATACAGCAAACAAACGCGGCGGCGGCCTGCTCGCCCATCAAGCCCTGCCGCGCCTGGCCGAATTCGTCGTCCAGGCCCGCCGGCTGAACCTGCTCACCGGCCTGGCCGGTTCGCTGAAACTGGCCGACATCCCGCCACTGACCACACTGAATCCCGATTACCTCGGCTTTCGCGGCGCGTTATGCCGCGACCGCACCCGCACCCAGACACTCGACCCGGATGCCATGGCGGCAATCGCCCAGGCCATGCGCGGCGGGGCTGTGCCGGCGGCGTAAGCGGCCCGCGGCCGCGAATCGCGTCGAACAACCACGGTTGGGTGCGTCATGCGCGCCATTTCACGTTCAACAGTGGAATCAAGGTTCAAGGCTGCGCAAGGTTCCCGGTTTTTGCCGCCCGTGCCAGCAGCAACGCCCGTTCCCGCGCGTTCTGCGCCAACCGCGCGGCGCGCGTGAATTCGGCGCGCGCTTCTTCGCCGCGATCCAGCTTGGCCAGCAGATCGCCGCGCACCGCCGGCAGCAGGTGATAGCTTTTCAACGCCGGTTCGGTGGTGAGCGCTTCGACCAGTTCCAGCCCGGCGGCGGGACCGAAGGCCATGCCGACGGCGACGGCGCGATTCAGCGCCACTACCGGCGAGGGCGCGATCTGCACCAGCGCGTCATACAG
>JAGUXX010000015.1 GCA_020061585.1 Betaproteobacteria bacterium
CGCGGCGGTCAGCCGACCGGCGCCCAGACCGCCATCGAGCAGGCGCGCGTCGAGACTCAGCGTGTGCGCATCGCGCCGTCCCTCGGCGCCGATCTGCAACTGGCTCAGTCGCCAGCCGGCCAATTCGATGCCCCGCGCGTCGATTCGGCCAGTGAAGCTGGCATTGGCTTCCGCCTGCAAGTCGAGCTTCAGATTCAGCGTATCGGCGCTGATCGCGCCGGGCAGATGCAGACCGCTGCCGGTCAGCTCGGCTTCGATGCGCGGCAGTCGCTGCTGGCCGCTGCGTTGCGTGACGATCCGGCCGCTGCTGATCAGCCGGCCGGCCAGTCCGAGCTTGAGGCGCGCCAGCGCCGGAGCGTTGACGTCCCAGCTCAGAACATCTCCGGGCTGACCATAGGCGCCCTGGATGCGCGCCAGATTGCCGGCCAGATCGAGGTCGATATCGGCATCCATCAGATGCCGCTGCGCGTAACTCACACGCCCCCGGCCTTTGACCGGGCGGCCTTCGAGTTGACCCGGCGGCAGCGTGAACTCGGCTTGCAGGCGCAAGTCCGGCAACAGCGCGCCGCTGATCTGGCCGCGCGCATTCAGGCGGGCGACCGGAAACTGCCCGAAATGCGCCGGATTGAGGCGTGTTGCATCGAATTCGCCGGAAAACGCCCGGTCGGCATCGAGTTGCAGCGCCCCCTTGGCAACCAGTCGCCCGGCCTGGCCGTTGAACGCCAATGAATCCAGGCGCAGCGCGGCATCGGCATGGCTGTGTTGCATGCGGCCCTGGCCCCAGTCGCTGGAAAACTCGGCGCCGAGTTGCTGACGCCGCGCATCGCCGGCCAGTTGCAGCGCGGTCTGGATGCGGGTTGGCTTGAGCGCGCGGTGCAAGCCGGCCAGATTCAATTGCGCGCTGACCAGGTCGAGCGTCGCCCGACCGTCGCGCCAGTGACCGCTGCCGCTGAATCGGCCGGCGCCGCCGAGGTCGATCAGCAGCGCGCTGAAATCGGCCTGGCTGCTGTCACCCAGTACCGCGCCGGTCAGTTCGACCAACGGCAAGCGCTGCTGGTCGAATCGGCCGGCCAGCCGATTGCTCAGACTGAAGGTGCCGAGCAGGCGTTCGCCGGTTTGTTGCGCATCATGCTTGCCTTCGAACAGACCGGAAAAAGCCAGATCAGCCCGCGGCGCTGCGGCCGCGAAACGCCGCGGATCAATGCCCTGCCCGACCACCAGTAAACGCGTCAAGCGCGCGGCCGCGAACGGCGCCAGCGCGCCGCGCGCCATGAAAGTCATGCCCTCGGCGGCGGCATCGAGGCTGAATTCCGGCGCCGCCAGGCTGCCGCCGAGTTGCAGATCGGCGCGCGCCGCCAAGGCTTCCGAGCGCTCCGCCTGGAGCACGCCACGCAGCGCGAACGGCGCATCCTTGCCGAGTTCAATGTCGCCGCGCAACGCCGCCCACGGCGTATTCGCGCTGATCCCGGTCAGTCGATAGCGGTCGCCCTGGCCATCCAGGCTGGCGCGCAGATGGAGGAACACCAGAGCCTGTCCGCCGGAAACGACTTCCAGATTTTCCAGATCGAAACCGCGCAGCCGCGTATCGAAACCCAGGCGCAGGCTGTCGGGCAGGCGCGGCGGCGACGGATCGGTGGTCAGCAGCGTCACCTTCAGCGATCGCGCCGCCAGCAGATCGACTTCGACCCGCCGTTGCCACAACGCGCGCGGTTGCCATTGCAGACGCAAGTCGGCGATCTCGATGCGCTGGCCGACGCCGACCACGGTCAGCTTGCCGATGCTCAGCTCGCCGCCGAGATCGCCCTCGACGCGTTCGAATTTCAGGCGATCCTGACTCAGCGCCGCGACGCCGCGCGTCAGCCAGGCGAAGCCGCTCGGCGTGGCGGTCAGCCAGAACCCCGCCGCCAGCAGACTGGCCGATACGAATAGCAACCCAGCCAGACTCCAGGCGAGGCGTTTCAAAACGACACACCCAGTGAAAAATGCAGACGCACCTGCTCGGTGGCTGCGCCATAGGCCAGATCGAGATTGATCGGCCCGACCGGCGAACGGTAGCGCGCGCCGATGCCGTAACCGAACACCGGCGTCAGGCTGGCCGGGCTGTCGGCGGCATCGCCGGCATCGACGAACACCGCCCATCCCCAATTATTGGCGAAGAAATAGTTGTATTCGGCGCTACCGGTGACCAGATAGCGCACCGATGCCACGCCGCCGGACAGATCGCGGCCCAGGCTCTGGTAGGCATAGCCGCGCACCGAGTTGTCGCCGCCGGCGCGGAACAGGAAATCGGTGGGTATGCCGTCGCGGCTCTCGGCCAGCACGCCGCCGAGTTCGCCGCGCAGGATCAGCCGGCCGTTGTCGCCGGCGCTGAAGTAGCGGGTATAGCGGCCAAGCAGACGCAGAAACGAGGTGTCGGACAGCAGCACCTCGTTGGCGCCGCCGATCTGCGCGCTGAGCACGTCGCCGCTGCGCGGGTAAAAGCCACGCCCCAGCCGCCGCCGCGTCCAGGCCAGATTGGCGGTCAGCGCCCGGTTGTCGAATTGCGGCACCGCGCCGACGCGCTGCTGTTCGGTCTGGTATTGCAGCGACTGGGTGACCTCGATCTGGTCGCTGAGCCTGCCGCGGATCCGGGTACGCTTGGCCACCGCCAGTTTGGCCAGGGTTTCCTGGCCTTCGATGTCTTCCTGCTTGTACTGCAACCCGACACTGTTGTCATAGCCGTCGCGATTGCGCGGCCAGGCCAGCTCGATCGCGCCGTTCTGGCGCGTCTCTTCCAGGCGC
>JAGUXX010000243.1 GCA_020061585.1 Betaproteobacteria bacterium
CTAGGAGCCTGCCTGGGACAGGGCGCTGCTCACCATGTAGTGGCGGCTTGCCTGCGTGGCAAATGCCAGCCGTTGATGGGCGCCGCGCTGTTCGCCGAATATGAAGAGGTACTGGGGCGTACCGAACTGTTCGAAACGTGTCGGCTGAATCTGGCCGAACGAGATGAATTGCTGGATATCTTCCTCGCCACTTGCGACTGGACGCGCATCTACTTCGCCTGGCGGCCCAATCTGCCGGACGAAGCCGATAACCATCTGGTGGAATTGGCGGTGGCGGGCAACGCTCGTTTCATCGTGACCCGAAACTTGCGCGATGTCGCGCGTATGGAACTCAAATTTCCCGAGCTGAGAATCTTGGGCCCGGAGGACTTTCTCAAGGAGATCGCATCATCATGAGCGCACTTACCCTACGTCTTCCAGACGACAAACACGCGCGGCTGCGTGCTCTGGCACTGAGTCGCGGCACCAGTGTGAATCGGCTGCTGGATGAAGTCACCACACTATTGCTGGCGGAGTTTGATGCGGAAACACGCTTCCGGCTGCGTGCCGAACGCGGCGCCGGCAAGGCTGAGCGCGGTCTCGGCTTGCTGGACAAGGCGGCTGGGAAATAAGGTCTGCGCAAGGGAAGCCACGTTATCTTCTCACCCTGCACCGCGTGTTGACGGCTCCGCCCGAGCGGGTCTGCCGCGCCTTTCTCGATCCGGACGCGATGGCCAAGTGGCTGCCGCCACACGGTTTCACCGGCCGCGTGCTGGAGATGGACGCACAGCTGGGCGGCATCTACCGCATGCAGTTCACCAACCTGTGCAACGGGCAAACACACGCTTTTGGCGGCAAGTACCTGGAGCTGGTGCCCAATGAGCGCATCGTCAACACTGACGTGTTTGACGACCCGGACCTGCCCGGCCAGATGATCACAACCATCACGCTCAAGGCGGTGTCGGTGGGCACGGAACTGACAGCGGTGCGGCAAGGTATTCCGGCGATGATCCCCGGCCTGCTATCTGGGCTGGCAACAATCGTTGCGGCTGCTGGCGCTTCTGGTGGAGCCTGATATTTCAGGCTGAGCTCGGTCTGCCTGCGTTTCAACGCGGCGCCACGGCCAGTCACTCAACAAAGTCGCGCGGGATCGCTCCCAAGCCGTTCAGGAAAGGTATTGATCGGCAGGCATGGGCATATTCCCTCCCCTCGTCATACCGGCGAAAGCCGGTATCCAGAAGGTTTGCGACATGACAGGAGGATATCCACTCTGGACCCCGGCCTTCGCCGGGGTGACGGTTGACGGGGGTTTAGACGTCAACACCCCTTCCGAACGGCTTGGGATCGCTCCCGGCTTGGCATTGCAGGCCGATTCAGCGACCGACATCGAGCACGACCCAGCCGTAGTTATCGACATGGCCTTGTTCCGGGCCGGCGGAACCGACAGCAAAGCCGGACTGGTCGATCTCGGAGCTGCCGGTGGCGAAGCCGTTGTAGGGGTCGATACGGGTCTTGACCACGGCCATGCTGGTGCCGACGAAGGCGGGTTTGTCGAGGTCATTGATGATGCTGTCGCGCATGTCGATGTTGTCATCCCAGGTTCCGGCGAAAGCGGGCGCGGAAGCCAGCAGGGTAGCGGTAATCAGGCTGGTGAACAGGGTGGTGGTTTTCATGATGAACTCCTTCTCTTCGGGTTGAATTCAGCAGGCGTCATTGCCGCTGAGGCTACAGACCTTGCCGCCGTGTGATTCAAAATCCGTTCAACGGTGGGTCTGCTGATTCGTCGCGGCCGGCCGGCAAACCTGACAAGTTTTTTCAAGTATTTTTTCCGCGGAAACATCGCCCAACGCACCGTGACGGGTTAATGTCGCATTGACTCGGGTGTGCGGGAGAACAGGGCAATGACACGCAAATTCCACACGGCATGTGCATTCGCATGCTTGCTGACAATCGCCGGTCTGGCTTGGGCCGAACCCGTGTTCGCTGGTCAATCGGACTGGCGGCACAAGGTCATGAAACTCGTGATCACTCGCGCCAATGGCACGGTCGAACTGGGTTCCGCCGTGCCCATCGCGGGTGAACGCATGGCGACCAACTGCCATGTGTTGCGCGACGCGGCGCGTATCGAGGTGGAATTGGAAGGTGGAAGGCGGCAGGCCCGCGCCGATTTGCGTGATGCCTATCGCGATCTGTGTTTTATCAGCGTGCCCGGCTATCACGGCGCTGCCATGCCGATGATCGATCTCGGCCTGACCCGGGTCGGCCTGGATGTGCTGGCGGCAGGTTTTCCCGCTGGCGATTTCGCCGTCAGCCCCGGCAAGATCATCGGCCTGCATACCTGCGAGTGCGATGGCGGCAAAGTCATCCAGACCTCGGCGCCATTCGACCGGGGCGCCAGCGGCGGCGGCTTGTTCACCCGGGACGGCCGCTTGGTGGGCATCCTCACCTTCAAAGCCAAATCGGGCGGCAATTTCCACTTCGCCCTGCCGGTTGGCTGGCTGCGGCATATGGCGGAAATGCGGTTGGATACGCTTGCCACAGGCGCCACCTTCTGGGAAGCGCCGGGCAAGGAAAGCGGTTATTTCCTCGCCGCTTGCGATCTTGGCGCCAAGCAGAACTGGCGGTCGTTGGCCCGCTTGTCCAACGAATGGACGGAACAGGAACCGAACAACCCGGAAGCCTGGATGGCGCTCGGCCGCGCCCATCGTGGCTTGGGCCGAAGCGATGCGGCCGTGAATGCGTTTCAGCGCGTGCTGATGCTGGATTCGACGCATGCGGAAGCGAAATGGGCGCTGCAGCAGCTCGAATTCGAACTCGGGCGCAGTCTGCTGGAGCCGGGCGGGATTTGAAAGCCGGCAGCAGTGACATCACGCCCGATGCGGCAGTGCGAACACCGGCTCGAAGCGGGAAGGACGTTTGCGCATCAGGGGTTGTCGGCGACGGTTACACCTGTACTCCACTGTATTTGCATTTAACTACGCGTTAATGCAGTGTATTTTTGCTTTATTACGCAATCCCACTCCTACATTGGAGCGTATTCGCGTGCAACTATGTATTGTCAATTGCGCAACACATTTACACTTTAATACGCGCTTCACTAAACTATTTACATTTTTATACGCATTTCGCTGCCATTTTCGCCAGAAACTCAATGAATTTACGCAATTCTCCCTGCGCCGAACTCACCTTCGCCCCCGCTTCCGACCGCGCCCTGTCGTCATTGATGCAGCGCCGCGTAAAGGAAGGCAAAGCCATCCGCATCGCGCCAGGGATCTTCACGCTGCAAACCATGCTGCCACTGGAAACAGTGGTGCTTCGGAACTGGAAGTCCCTGGTCGAGCATGAGCTGCCCGGGTCCGTGCTTTGCTACAAATCCGCACTGCTTGGGCAGCCGGATGACGCCGGCGTGCTGGTGGTCAGCCGGGGCACACGGGCAAGCACCCGAAGCTACCCTGGACTGACCATCCATGTGCGGCCGGGCGGCCCGGCGCCCGGTGATGCGCCCTATGGCAACCTGTTCGTTGCCAGCGAGACTCGCTGGGTGCTGGAGTGCCTGGAGGCCGTCAAGGGCAGTACGTCCCGCGTCCTGCCGCGGGAAAGAATCGAGGCCCATCTCGACAAAGTGCTGCAGGTACGCGGAGAGGCGAAGCTCAACATGCTGCGCGACGAAGCCCACACCTTTGCCGCTGCCCATGGCCGGGACAAGGAGTTCCGCCGGCTTGACCAGCTCATCGGCGCGCTTCTGCGGACGCGCGCGGCCAGTTCGCTGATCTCCCGTCAGGCTCTGGGACGCGCCGCCGGCAAGCCCTATGACCCTGACCGGTTGCGACTCTTCGACGCATTGTTCGCGGGGCTCCAGCAAACCCCGCTGCCGCCCTTCATTGAAATGGCCACCACGCCGCGGGCACTGGACAACAGGGCCTTCTTCGAAGCCTATTTCTCGAACTACATCGAGGGCACCACCTTCACGGTGGAGGAGGCCGAGGACATTGTTTACAAGGGAGTGGTGCTGACAAACCGGCTGGAAGACACCCACGACATCCTCGGCACCTATAACGCTGCCGTCACCCAGCCGTGGCGCGACACTTTCCCGACCGATGGCGAGCGGTTTCTGGCCTGGCTGAAGTCCGTCAATGCCTTGGTCATGGCCATGCGGCCGGAAAAGCATCCCGGCGAATGGAAGATCAAGACCAACCAGGCCGGCAGCACTGTGTTCGTCCATCCCGATCTGGTGCGCGGCACCCTGCTGGAGGGCTTCGAAAAGGTGCTGGCCCTATCTGACCCCACTGCCCGTGCCTTCATGACCATGTTCGTGGTCGCCGAGGTGCACCCGTTCACAGACGGCAATGGCCGTACCGCCCGCCTGGCGCTGAACTGTGCACTGTCCCACGCAGCGCTCGCCCGCATCATCGTGCCGACGGTGTTCCGCGAAGACTACCTGCTGCCGCTGAAGGCCCTGAGCCACCAGTCCGATCCGGCGGCCTACATCAGCATGCTGCAACGCCTGCAGGCATGGTCGGCCAGCCTGAATTACGACCAGCCTCGCGGGGCACTGCGAGAGCAGCTAAGCCGTTGCAACGCTTTCGAGGAAGACCGGAACACATACCGTCTGATCAGCCCGGATTAACGTGGAGCTGGTACGCCTATTCCGCACGCACAAAAAAGTCGGGATCACTCCCAGCTTGACGGTGTAGCTGATTTCAGCGATTGACATCGAGCACGGCCCAGCCGTAGTTGTCGATATGGCCTTTTTCCGGATCGGCAGCGCCGATGGAGAAGCCGGATTGGTCGATCTCGGCGCTGCCGGTTGTGAAGCCGTTGTAAGGGTCTATACGGGTCTTGACCATGGACATGCTGGTGCCGACGAAGGCCGGTTTGTCCAGATCGTTGAGGATGTGGCCGTATACCTCGGAGTTGCTGTCGCCACCCCACAGATTGCCGGCGAAGGCGGAAGCGGACAGCAGGGTGGCGGTGATCAGACTGGTGAACAGAGTGGTGGTTTTCATGATGAACTCTTTCTCTTCGGTTTGGATTCAGCGCGCGTCATTGCTGCTGAGGATGAAGACCTTGCCGCTGTGCGATTCGAAAATCTGTGCAACGGTGGGTCTGCTGATTCGTCGCGGCGGGGCGAATATCCTGACAATATCTTTGGAATTTTTAAGCAGATCAGGCGCAAACAGTGGCGAACCGGCTTATTCCTTGAAACAGCAATATCGCGTCAGCTTGCGAATAGCTGGCGCAAACATCAGTGCCGCGATGAACGCCATGCCCCACGCCGGCAGCCAGGTCTGAACACACAGGCTGAACACGCCTTCGACCCAGCCGACATGGCGTAATACCGCCATGCTGCTGACCAGCAGCGACATCGCGCCGGAGAGCAGGAACGCGAACAGCACGGGTTCGAAGCGGGATGGGAGTTTCAGGCACATTTCGCGAGGCGCAATGCCGCAACTGCGGCGCCATAGAGCGCGGTTTTGGGTTCCAGAATGACCCGCACGGGCATCCGGCTCAAGAACTCGGAGAAACGGCCTTTGTCGGTGAATGCTGCCATGAAACCGTTGGTTTTCAGCTTTTCCAGCAGTTTCGGCGCAATACCGCCGCCTATGTAAAAACCGCCGCTGGCCATGCCGGTCAGCGCCAGATTACCTGCCGCCGCGCCATAAGCGGACAGGAACAGTTCCACGGCTTCGGCACAGATCAGCACCTCGCCGCCAGCGCCGGCCTGAGCGATGCTCGCGGCGGGGTCATCCGCCGCGAGCAGGCGCGCGGCAAGCCAGTCCGGCTCGTACATGCCGTTCTGCTTCAGATGCGTGTAGATGTTTTCCAGGCCTCGGCCAGATACCACACGCTCCACACTGACCCGGCCGAAGCGGTTGGCAAGGCTGCGCCAGAGCGCGACTTCTTCCTCGTTGCGCGGCGCGAAATCGGCATGCCCGCCTTCCGAGGCGGCAACCTGATAACCGTCGCCAGCGCGAATCAACAAGGCCATGCCCAGACCCGTGCCGGCGGCGATCAACGCCCGATTGCCGTCAGCGCGGGGCTGGCCGGGATTGAGGCAGAACAGTTGCTCCGGCTTCAGCGTCGAAATGCCCAGCGCATTGGCTTCCAGGTCGTTGATCAAGCGCACCGTGTCGAGCTTGAGCGCGCTGGCCAACGCTGTTTCCGACAGCCGCCAGCCGAGGTTGGGCAGATGGCTTTCGCCCCCCAGTACCGCGCCCGCGACGCCGAAGCAGGCGCGGCCTGTGGTCAGGCCAGTATCGGCATTAAACTGTTTCACCACGGTTTCCAGACCACTGAAATCGCGGCTGGGATAGGTGTGTTCGGCAACCGCTTCAAGTGCCCGCGCGTTTGCGCGAAACAAGGCCAGGTTGCATTTGGTGCCGCCGATGTCGCCGGCCAGGATCAGGTCGTCAGACATTGCAAGCCCCGGCATTGCCATCGATATCGCGCCAGCGGTGGCCATTGCGCGCCAGCAGCGCATCGGCTTCCGGCGGGCCGTTGCCGCCGGCGGCGTAGGTCGGCAGCGGATCTGCCGCCCGCGCCGCCCAGGCTTCTTCGATCGGCGTGATCAGCCGCCATTGCGCCTCCACGCCGTCACGCCGGGTGAACAGCGTGGCGTCGCCGCGCATGGCGTCGAGCAGCAGCACGGCGTAGGCGGAGGGCGGGTTGTCACCGAAGGCATTGCGATAGCAGAAGTCCATCGACACCGGCACCGCGCGGCGTTCGGTGCCCGGCTGCTTGGCGCCGAAGGTCAGGCTGATGCCTTCGTCGGGCTGCAAGCGCAGCACGATGACGTTGGATTTCAAGGCTTCCTCGCGCGGAAACAGAGTCAAGGGCGGATGCTTGAAATGGATCGCGATTTCGGTGACCTGGCGCGCCAGGCGTTTTCCGGTACGCAGGTAGAACGGCACGCCGGCCCAGCGCCAGTTGTCGATACGGAACTCCAGCGCGGCATAGGTTTCGGTACGAGAACCGGCGGGTACATCAGCTTCCTCCAGCCAGCCAGGCTGGTTTTCCCCGGCAATCATGCCGGCGCGGTATTGCGCGCGCACCGTGCGGCTCGCGACTTCTTCCGGCGTCATCGGTCGGATGCCGCGCCAGACTTCGATCTTCTTGTCGCGCACCGCGTCAGCATCGAAGGCCACCGGCGCTTCCATGGCGGTCAGCGCCAGCAATTGCATCAGATGATTGGCCACCATGTCGCGCAGCGCGCCGGATTCGTTGTAATAGCCGGCGCGATGGCCGACGCCGAGCGGTTCGGCGGCGGTGATCTCGACGTAATCGACATGGTTACGATTCCATACCGGTTCGAACAGGGCGTTGCCGAAACGGAAGAACAGGATGTTCTGCACCGTTTCCTTGCCCAGGTAATGATCGATGCGATAGATCTGCTTTTCATCGAAAGCCTCGGCCACCGTGATGTTCAGGGCCCGCGCCGAAGCCAGGTCGCGGCCGAACGGTTTTTCGATGACAATGCGCGCCCAGCCTGGGTCTTCCCGGTTCAGACCGGCATCGGCCAGGCCATGGATGATGGCCGGCGCGGCGGAAGGCGCGGTGGCCAGGTAATACAGGCGATTGCCGGCATCCGGCAGCGTTTCGAGCAGGGCCGCAAGGCGGCGATGGGTGTCCGCTTCGGCGAAGTCGCCGGCAAGATAGCGGATGCGCGGCGCAAAGCGATGCCATTGCGTGTCCTCGAAGTGCTTGATCTCGGCGGAAACGGCAACGCCCTCGCGCAGTTGATCGCGGAAGGCCTCGTCGCTCATCGCCTGGCGGCCGATGCCGACGATCTGGAATCGCCCGGTCATGCAGCCTTCGCAAGCCAGATGGAACAAGGCAGGCAATAGCTTGCGCCGGGTCAGGTCGCCGGTGGCGCCGAAGATGACGATGACGCAAGGGTCCGCCGTCGGCAGCATCGCTGTGGGCAAATTGATGTGGGTGGTGAGGTCGATTTGCGGGGTCATGGCGGTTCTCTATTTGGCGGGTTCCGCATGGCCGCCAAAACCGGCGCGCATCGCGGACAACGCCTTTTCGGCGAAGGTGTGTTCCTGGCGCGAACGGAAGCGGGCGAACAGCGCGGCGGTCAGCACCTCGGCCGGCACCGCTTCGTCGATGGCCGCTTGCACGGTCCAGCGGCCTTCGCCGGAGTCCTGCACGAAACCGCTGAAATTGGAAAGTTCGGCATCGCGCGCCAGCGCCTCCGCCGACAGGTCGAGCAGCCAGGAAGTCACCACGCTGCCGCGCCGCCAGAGTTCGGTGAGATCAGCCAGATCGAAGTCATAGCGTTGGTCCGCCGGCAACGCTGCCAGATTGGCGTTCTTCAGGATGTCGAAGCCCTCCGCATAGGCCTGCATCAGGCCATACTCGATGCCGTTGTGCACCATCTTGGCGAAGTGGCCGGCACCCGATGGACCGCAATAGAGATAACCGTGTTCGGCACTGCCGCCTGTGGTTCTGCCGGGTGAAGGCGGAATGTCGGAAGCGCCCGGCGCCAGGCCGCGGAACAGCGGTTCCAGTCTTTCGTAAGCGGCGCGGTCGCCGCCGACCATCAGGCAATATCCCCGTTCCAACCCCCACACGCCGCCGCTGGTGCCGGCATCGAGGTAGGCGATGCCGCGTTCGGCCAAGGTCTTCGCCCGCCGCACATCGTCCTTGTAATAGCTGTTGCCGCCATCGATGATGACATCGCCCGGCGCGAAATGGCCGGCCAGATCCCTCACCACGCTTTCGGTGATGTCGCCGGACGGCAGCATGATCCAGGCGGCGCGCGGGGATGTCAGCTTCTCGGTCAGTTCGCCCAGATCGGCGCAGCCGATCGCCCCCTCGGCCACCAGTCGAGCCACGGTCTCCGGATTGCGGTCGTAGACCACGCAATCGTGTCCGGCCCGCATCAATCGGCGCGCCATGTTGGCACCCATACGTCCTAGCCCCACCATTGCGATCCGCACTTTGTTTCTCCTTGTTGAATGAAAATAGGCGGGCTGACAGCCCGGCGACGATGTAGCCCATTGCTTTAGCGGGTTTGTGGCGACGCCTGTTTGCCGAGAGGAAACGGAGGTTGTCTGCTGTTTCACCAATTGGTCGCAAGCCGCTGGAATTCCTGACAACAATTCTTTTGTCAGGAATCCCGTCGGCTTGCGACCTAACAATACAAGCCCATCGAATGAGGACGCTGCCATGCACGACATCCTGGCGCTATTGCGAGTCACCAATTTCCCCGCGGCGTGTAGGCAAGCGCTGATCGCCCTGCAGGTCAACCTGGCCTACCGCTGCAATCCGACCATCCTGTCCGAGCCAGGCCCGCGCCCGATGAAGCCGCTCATCAACCTGCCGGCAGCATCGCCAACTTGACCGCATTGCCACCCTTGCGCGCGACTGAGCACCGGACAGATCGTCGTCGAAGGCGGCGGCGAATTGTTCGAAACGCCTGAAGCGGCGCGGCCCGCCCGCTTGCCGGCGGCATTTCGCCCGGCGTATTGCATCAACCAACTTTAGAGAACAGCCATGCACGAACTCGTCAAAGATTATTACGGCCGCCAGTTGCACAGCACGGCCGACCTGCGCACTTCCGCCTGCTGCGACGCCAGCCAGATGCCGGAATGGCTGAAGCCGCTGCTGGCGCGCATCCACCCGGAGGTAATGTCGCGCTACTACGGCTGCGGCCTGGTCGCGCCGGCGCTGCTGGAAGGCTGTCGCGTACTCGATCTGGGCTGTGGTTCCGGGCGCGATGTCTATGCGCTGGCGCAGATGGTCGGCGAGACCGGCCAGGTGGTGGGGGTCGACATGACCGAGGAACAACTGGAAGTCGCCGCCAGACACCGCGCGTTTCATCGCGCGACGTTCGGTTTCGCGCGCGACAACGTCGATTTCCGGCTCGGCTATATCGAGCGTCTGGATGCGCTGGATCTGGCGGAGGCGAGTTTCGATGTCGTGGTATCGAACTGCGTCGTCAATCTTTCGCCCGACAAGGACGCGGTCTTGCGTCAGGTGCATCGGTTGCTGAAACCGGGTGGCGAGTTCTACTTTTCCGATGTCTATGCCGACCGCCGCGTGTCTTCGACATTGCGCAACGATCCGGTGCTGTATGGCGAGTGCCTCGGCGGCGCGCTGTACTGGAACGACTTCCAGCATCTGGCGCGGCGGCACGGTTTCGGCGATCCGCGTCTGGTGGAAGATCGGCCGATCGCCATCACCGACCCGGCGCTGGCCGCGCGCACCGAAGGCATCGGCTTCTATTCCGCCACCTACCGGCTGTTCAAGCTGGATGCGCTGGAGCCGGATTGCGAGGATTACGGCCAGGCGGTGATCTATCGCGGCGGCATTCCAAACCACGCACGGCTGTTCATCCTGGACAAGCACCATGCCATCGAAGCCGGCCGCGTTTTCCCGGTCTGCGGCAACACCTGGCGCATGCTGCATGACAGCCGCTTTGCAGCGCATTTCGACTTCATCGGTGATTTCAGCCGGCATTTCGGCATTTTCGCCGGCTGCGGCGGCGGTTTGCCGTTCGCTACCGAAAACCCGAGTAGCGCGACATCTTGCTGCTGACGCCAGAGGAAACGGGCAAATGACGCACATCCAGCGTTGCATCCCGAGACCCCAACACGCCCGGCTTGCGACGCTGTCGACCCGCCACCTCAGAACGGCCACACCAGCGGCGCGATCAGCACCGTCAAAATGCCGCTCAGCAACGTCAGCGGCACGCCCAGGCGCAGATAATCGGTGAAACTGTAGCCGCCCGGACCCATCACCATCAGATTGGTCTGATAGCCGATCGGCGTGGCGAAGCTGGCCGAGGCGGCCTTCATGATGACGATGGCGAACGGGATCACGCTGACATCCAGCCGCGTGGCGACCGCCAGGGCGATCGGAAACATCAGCACGGCGGCGGCGTTGTTGGTGATCAGGTTGGTGAACAGCGAGGTCGCCACGAAGAACAGCGCCAGCGCCACCCAAGGGTTATCGCCGGCCAGTCCGACCAGACCGCCGGCGACCAGTCCGGCGGCGCCGGTCTTTTGCAGCGCGACGCCGATGCCGAACGACGCGGCGATCACCAGCAGCACCTGCCAATCCACCGCGCGGCGCGCGGCACCGGCCGAAGTGCAGTGGCC
>JAGUXX010000076.1 GCA_020061585.1 Betaproteobacteria bacterium
AGCCTTTTATCTGGACCAAAAGCGCTCGCGATATCCTGCAAAAAGTCATTCGCGCCAACAGCCGCTTAAGTTCCAAACAGAATGAATCACTACACTAGAGGACACCAACTCCCTGCTTGGCGCCGGTAGTCCACAGGCGACGAAGTTCGCCCAACTGGTCCTACTGCGGGACAAACAGAAAGGCTTGCAGAGTGAAATTCGCGGATTGGTGAAGCAAGCCGACTTGGAGGCGGCGAAATCCCGCCTGAACAAGGACGAGACACCGGTATGGCGAGAAATAAAACAAAGTCTGCTCGACGACATCAAAGCCCAGAAAAGCCTGATCGAGGAGCGCGAAGCCGCGGTTCAGCGCAACACCGAGAACGCCCAACGCATCACGCTGATTCTGACCCTGGTGGCGGTCATGGTCGGGCTGGGCATCGCGCTGTCCATCGTCCGCAACATCATTCAGCAGCTCGGCCTGCTGGGTCAATCGATCGAAGCCCTGAGCGCCGGAGAGAGCGATCTCACCGCGCGTCTACAGATACGGGGCAACAACGAATTGTGCCGAATTTCCGCGGCTTTCAACCAATTCGTCGAAGGCATGCAGAGCATGGTTCAGGGTATCAAGGGCAATGCCAAGCAACTGGATGATCTGGCGCATACGCTTTCCCAGGCTTCCGGCAAGCTGCGTGATACCACCGCCGAACAAACCGGCGCGGTCACCTCGACCGCGGCGGCCGTGGAACAGATGACCGCCAGTATTTCCTCGGTCGCCGACAACGCTGAATTGGTGCGGGAAGTATCCGCCCGCAGCGCTGATTTTTCCGATCAAGGTCTGGCGCGTATGCAGGATCTGGGGCAAGCCATGACCTCCGTACAGATCGCGGTCAAAGGCATGGCCGATTCGGTCGGCAAGTTCCTCGACAGCACGCAAAGCATAGTCGGCGCCACCCAGCATGTGAAGGACATCGCCGAACAGATCAATCTGCTGGCGCTGAATGCGGCAATCGAGGCCGCGCGGGCCGGCGAACAGGGACGCGGGTTTGCGGTGGTGGCCGATGAAGTGCGGAAACTCGCCGAGAAAACCGCGCAATACGCCAATGAAATTACCCGTGTGACCGCCGATTTGAACAGCCAGTCCGGCCTCGTGGAAAACGCGATCAATCAGGGCGAGGCCGCGCTGGATGCCGGGACGAAGCGCAGCAGCGAGGTCTCCAACATCGTCGAGCAGGCGCATGACGCGGTCATCGACGCACGCCAGCGAATCGATGAAATCACCCGTTCGGTGAAGGAGCAGTCACTTGCCAGCAATCAGATTTCACGCAATGTCGAGCGTCTGGCGGATCTGGCTGCCGGCAACGAGAACGCCATCGAACATTCCAATCGGATCGTCCAGGAAATGAGCCAGCTCGCCGAGCTGTTGCATGGCTCGGTATCGCGTTTCCGCAGTTGATCTCGACACTGGCGTTATCATGCCGGACACCTCCAACTTCACCGCCGACATGATGTTTTCTTCTCTTCGTTGCGCGCTGGTCGCGCTCGCCGCCAGTTTGCCGTGCATGTCCGCCCTCGCTTTTGAAGTCGCCGAATTCAAAAGCGGCATGGGTCAAAAGGAAGTCATGCAACTGCTGTTGGCGAACTGGAATTTCGATCGCGTGGTCGAGCCATCGGACGATGTCATTCTTGCCTACGACAATGATCCGAGTATCGCGCGACGCTACCAGTTCCGGTTCTGCAAAGGCAAACTGGTCGGCTTCGAACAGGATGTGCGGCCGTCGCTGAAATCGCTGATCATTTCCGTCAACAATTACAACCAGCAATACGGCCAACCGAATCGGGTGTATTCCAACACCCATGTAGTCAGCAATGGTGAAAAAGCCGTATTTGCGCTGTTCTGGAAAAGCAACCTGGAATTCATCGGCGTGAAGTACATCGTGCTGCCCAATACCGAGCAGATGAGCTTGTCGTTCGACGCCAACAACCTGTGTTACCCGACACCCAGGATGTAGACCGGCGGCGCAAAACGCGTCGTTTCCCGAGTCAAAGTTCGAGCAGCAGACGCGCCGGGTCTTCCAGCGCATCCTTCACCGCTTTCAGGAAACTCACCGCTTCGCGTCCGTCGATGATGCGGTGGTCGTAACTCAGCGCGACGTACATCATCGGTCGGATCACCACCTGACCGTTCTCGGCGATCGGCCGATCCTGGATCTTGTGCAGACCCAGAACGCCGGATTGCGGCGGGTTGAGTATCGGCGTCGACAACAGTGAGCCGAACACGCCGCCGTTGGAAATGGTGAACGTGCCGCCTTCCATTTCTTCCAGCGTCAGTTCAAGGCTGTTGGCGCGTTTGCCGAAATCGGCGATCTGCTTTTCGATTTCAGCGAACGACATGCGATCGGCGTTGCGCATGATCGGCACCACCAGGCCGCGCTCGGAACTGACCGCCATGCCGATGTCGTAGTAGTCGTGATACACCACGTCGCGACCGTCGATACTGGCGTTGACCAGGGGATAGACCTTCAGCGCCTGGCATACCGCCTTGCTGAAGAACGACATGAACCCCAGCTTGACGCCGTGCTCCTTCTGGAATCGCTCCTGGTACTTGCTGCGCAGTTCCATCACCGGCGCCATGTTGATCTCGTTGAACGTGGTCAGCATCGCGGCGGTGTTCTGCGCTTCCTTCAGGCGCTCGGCGATGCGCTGCCGCAGTCGCGTCATCTGCACCCGGCGTTCGTTGCGTTCGGGTGCGCAAGGCGCGCAGGGAGCGGCGGTGATCGGCGCGACGAGCACCGCCGGGGCGGGTTCGACAACCTCCGCGGAGGGAAACAACTGAGTGTCAGCCAGCTTCCGAATCAGGCTCTCGGCGGCCGGCATCGGGCTGTTCTGAACCGAGATCTCGGCAGGCTCGACAGATTCGGCTGCAACAATCACCGCACCAGCGGTTTCCGTTTCTATCCGCGCCAGCACATCGCCGGCTTTCACTTCGCTGCCTGAAAGCAGGCAGATTTCCGTCAGCACCCCGGAAACCGGCGCCGCCACTTCCAGAATCACCTTGTCCGTTTCCAGGTCGGTCAGCGCTTCGTCACGATTGACAAAATCACCCGGCTGCTTGCGCCAATCCAGCAATGAGCCGCTTTGTACCGACTCGGACAGTTCCGGGGCCTTGACATCGACCAGCATGAATCACCTGTTTTGTGCATTGCAATAGCGTTGATTATATGAAGATAGGTTGGCGCGCGCTCGGCTGAAATTCGCGGAAAATACGGCTTCTCGTCCGAACCGAAGTCGCAATGAACGATTTACCCACTTTCCCGCCCGCCGGCCAGCGCCGCCGCATTACATTGCCGCCGGGATCCGCCGATAGCCTGATCCTTGCCAACCTCGCCGAACAATCGCGCCGATTGCTGGTGCTGACCCGGAGCGCGCAGGATGCGGCGCGTCTGGTGGAGGAAATGGACTGGTTTTCGCCGACAATGACCGCGCTTTTGCTGCCGGACTGGGAAACGCTGCCTTACGACCCGTTGTCGCCGCACCCGGATCTGGTGTCGGATCGCCTGTCGGCGTTGTGGCTGGCCGCCGCCGGCAAAGTCGATGTGCTGGTGACGCCGGCCGCGACGGCGATGCAACGTCTGTGTCCGCCAAGTTATCTGAATGCGCACGCCTTCCTGCTCAAGGAAAAAGACAGGCTGGACGCCGACAAGCTGCGCTCGCGTCTGACCCAGGCCGGTTACAGCGCGGTGAATCAGGTGCTGTCGCCGGGCGAATTCGCGGTACGCGGCGGCATCATCGACCTGTTTCCGATGGGGGCCGCCCTGCCCTATCGCATCGATCTGTTCGACGACGAGATCGAATCGATCCGCACGTTCGATCCGGACACCCAGCGCACGCTGTACAAGGTTGCCGAGATACACCTGCTGCCGGCGCGCGAGGTGCCGCTCGACGAAACCGGTGTGACGCGTTTCCGGCAGAATTTTCGCGACCGTTTCGAGGGCGATCCGGGCAAGTGCCAGATATACAAAGATGTCTCCAACAAGCTGGCGCCGGGCGGCGTCGAGTATTACCTGCCGCTGTTTTTCGACGAAACAGCAACCTTGTTCGATTACCTGGGCGAAGACACCGTGCTGGTGCTGCACGGCGACACCCAGGCCGCCGTCGAAGGTTTCTGGAACGACACCCAGAGCCGGCATCGCCTGATGCAGGGTGACAAACACCGACCCTTGCTGACACCGGACGCGTTGTTCCTGCCGCCGGATCAGTTCTTTGGTCTGTTGCGACCGTATTCCCGAATCGAATTCGGCGGGCGCGCGGAAGCCGAGCAAGTCCTGCCGTTTCAGGGCGCTCCCGGCGTGGAAGTCGAACGCAAGGCCGAAAACCCCTACTACCGCCTGCAAGCGCATCTCGCCGGCTTCGCCGGCCGCACCCTGCTGGTCGCGGAAAGTCTGGGCCGGCGCGAAACCCTGGCCAATGCGCTGGCGGAATATGGCTTGAAGCCGGCGCTGCTGGAGGGCTGGCCGACTGAAGTGAAGGGGGAAGGGTCAAGGGGGAAGGGTGACACAACCACCGCACCCGCCCTTCACCCTAAACCCTTCACCCTTCACGCCTTCGCGCTCACCACCGGCCCGCTCGCCTCCGGCTTCATCGACCTCGACGGCAAGCTCTCGGTGATCACCGAAACCGAGCTGTACGCGCGCAGTCCGATCACCCGCCGCGCCCGTGAAGGCAAGCGCGCCAGCACCGCCGAAGGTCTGCTGAAAGACCTGTCCGAACTGAAGATCGGCGATCCGGTGGTGCATATCCAGCACGGCATCGGCCGCTATCAAGGGCTGTCGGGCATGGATATGGGCGACGGTTCCGAGGAATTCCTGAGTCTGGAATTCGCCGGCGGCGACAAGCTGTATGTGCCGGTGGCGCATCTGCACCTGATTTCGCGTTATCTCGGCGGCGATCCGGACACCGCGCCGCTGCATCGCCTGGGCAGCGGGCAGTGGGAAAAAGCCAAACGCCGCGCCATGGAAAAAGCCCGCGACACGGCGGCCGAATTGCTAAATCTGTATGCCCAGCGGGCGGCGCGCCAGGGCCACGCGTTCGAGACCAGCCAGCATGATATGGAAGCCTTCGCCGATGGTTTCGGTTTCGAGGAAACACCGGATCAGATGGCCGCCATCGAAGCCGTGGTCAGCGACATGACCTCCGGCAAACCGATGGATCGCCTGGTGTGCGGCGATGTCGGCTTCGGCAAGACCGAGGTCGCCTTGCGCGCCGCCTTTGTCGCGGCGGCCGGCGGGCGTCAGGTCGCGGTGCTGTGCCCGACCACGCTGCTCGCCGAACAGCATTTCCAGACCTTTTCCGATCGCTTCGCCGACATGCCGGTGCGGCTGGCCGAGCTGTCCCGCTTTCGCTCCTCGAAAGAGGTCGCCACAGCCCTGGAAGGCATCAAGAGCGGCAAGATCGACATCGTCATCGGCACCCACAAACTGCTGTCGAAAGACATCGTGTTCAAAAATCTGGGCCTGACCATCATCGACGAGGAGCACCGTTTCGGCGTGCGCCAGAAGGAGCGCATGAAGGAACTGCGCGCCGAGGTCGATGTGTTGACCCTGACCGCCACGCCGATCCCGCGCACGCTGGCGATGTCACTGGAAGGCATCCGTGATTTCTCGGTGATCGCCACGGCACCGCAGAAACGCCTGTCGATCAAGACCTTCGTGCAGCCGTTCTCGGAAGGTCTGATCCGCGAAGCAGCCTTGCGCGAACTGAAGCGCGGCGGCCAGATCTACTTCCTGCACAACGAAGTGGAAACCATCCGCACGATGTACGAGCAGCTGGTCAAACTGCTGCCGGAAGCGCGCATCGAAATCGCCCACGGTCAGATGCCGGAACGCGAACTGGAACATGTCATGCGCGATTTCACGCATCAGCGTTTCAATCTGCTGCTGTGCACCACGATCATCGAAACCGGCATCGACGTGCCGACCGCCAACACCATCATCATGAACCGCGCCGACAAGTTCGGCCTGGCGCAATTGCACCAGTTGCGCGGCCGCGTCGGACGTTCGCACCATCAGGCCTATGCCTATCTGCTGACGCCGCCAGGCGAGGTCAAGGTCACGCCGGCCGCCGTCAAACGACTGGAGGCGATCCAGAGCATGGAAGACCTCGGTTCCGGCTTCTATCTGGCCATGCACGATCTGGAAATTCGCGGCGCCGGTGAAGTGCTGGGCGAGAATCAAAGCGGGGAAATGCAGGAAGTTGGTTTCAATATTTTCAATGACATGCTGGCGAGTGCTGTGAAATCACTTAAAGCCGGGAAAGAGCCGAATGTGGATGCGCCGATGGCGGTGACCACCGAAATCAATCTGCATTTGCCGGCCCTGCTGCCGGAAGATTATTGCGGCGACATCCACGAACGTCTGGTGTTGTACAAACGTCTGGCCAACTGCGACGCCACCGAACAACTCGACGAGATGAAGGAAGAACTGATCGACCGTTTCGGCCTGTTGCCGGATCCGGCGCACACCTTGCTGGCGCTGCATCGCCTGCGCCTGGAAACCAAACCATTCGGCATTGCGCGCCTCAATGTCGGCCCGGATGGCGCCAACATCCAGTTCGAGCCGAATCCGCCGATCGATCCGTTGAAGCTGATCAAGCTGATCCAGACCAAGCGCGAATACAAGCTGGCCGGTCAGGATCGATTGAGGATCGCCAAGGAATGCCCGACGCTGGAAAAACGGGTCGCGCTGGTGAAGGATCTGTTAAGAGAAATTTCGTAGGCCGGTAACGGGTAGCCCGGATGCAGCGCAGCGGAATCCGGGGACGTTCAGCGCTCAACCATGAACCGCGCTCCAAGCAACCCATAGTCCCGTGGATTCCATTGCATTCCATCCAGTCTACGCTGGCTTCAGGTTGCGTAATTGCCGCACCCGCTCGAACAGGCAAACCGCCGCAGCCGTCGCCACGTTCAGCGATTCGACCTTGCCCGGCATCGGAATGATGAACGGCCGCGCCACCGCGCAAAGCTGTGGCGACAAGCCGGCGCCTTCATTGCCGAAGGCGAAACCGACCCGGCCACGCAGATCGAGATCGAACAAGGTGACGCTTGCGCCCAGGCTGGCGGCGTAGATCGGCGCTTCGAAGCGCTGCGTCAACGCCGGCAAGTCGACACTTTCATGAATTCGCAACTGGAAATGCGCGCCCTGCCCGCCACGCAGACATTTCGGCGACCAGGCTTCGGCACAACCTTGCGACAGATGCACCGCATCCGCGCCGGCGGCGGCCGCGACGCGCAGAAGTGCCCCCAGATTGCCGGGATCCTGGATGCTTTCCAGCAGCACGATGCAATCGTCTCGATCGATATCGGTCGGCTGCGGGATATCGATCAACGCCAGCATCCCAACCGGTGTTTCGACCGGTGTCAGGGCATTGAACAAGGCGTTCGGCAGCACGCAAGCCGGTGCCTGCGGCACGCGCCGGCACCAATTCGCCAACTCGCCGGCCGCGCCGGTCTCGGAAAACACCAGTCGTCGAAACACCACGCCGGCTTCCAGGCCGGCCTGCAATAGATGCGGTCCGTCAAGCAGGGTGTGATTACTTTGCCGACGCGCCCGTCGCTCGGTTGCCAGTCCCAGTAGTTCCTTGTACAGCGGGTTGTCACGCGAACTGATTGCTTTCATCGGCAGATATCCATTGAACCGGTGGCGCAGATCCGGGAATCGATCCAGGTCGCTTTATCCAGCTTGCTCGCGCTGAAACGCGCGCCGGTCAAATCGGCGCCGGTCAGCACCGCAAAGCTCAGATCGGCGCCGCTCAGATCGGCGCCAGTCAAATCGGCGTTGGTCAGATCGGCGCCGGTCAGGTCGACATCGACCAGTTCGGCATTGCGCAGGCTGGCGCCGGTCAGCGATGCATAGGCCAGATCGCTGCCTTTCAGGCGCGCGTCGGGCAATTTAGCCCTGTCCAGTCTGGCATTGCGCGCTTGCGCATGGTGGTGTTGATAGCCCGGTTTGTCGCACCCCTGCCAGTTGACCCGTTCGGTCAGGGCGGCGGCGCAGTCGACGCTCTGGCCGATACCGGTCTGTATCGGCTTGTCGCCTTGTCCCATCCAGATGGTGACGCCGATACCGGCGACCAGCGCCAATCCCAGCAAGGCAATCCAGGGCGAAGCGCGTTTGTTCTTCTCCTCCTGCAACAAGACCTGAGTCCGGATGTGATCGCGCTCGACGGAACTGCGCACAGCGGCATCCTGTAACGGATCCCGAGCCAGATCGGTAACGCCGCCCGCGTCATGCAGCCAGCGCTTGCGGGCCTCCAAGCGTTGTTCGTGCCAGGCAACCGTATCACTCGTTTCGCCTGGCGACCCGGGGGTTTTGCTGGATTCGAACTGTCCGCTGTCGGCAATGCTCAACCAATCGATGCCATTCAGGCTGACTTCCCAATCCGGGCTGACCTCGCCGGCTTGTAACGCCTCTTCGATCTGCGGCCCTGGAAACGGACCGAAGACCTCATCTGCGTGTTTCAGATACCAGATTGACTGCGCCATGCACACCCCTGCAATTCATGCGGGATTTCGACAGCCCGATTGTCGCAGCGCCTAGCCAAAAAAAAAGCCCGGTCTGGCGACCGGGCTAAATCCACCTATGAAGGAGGATGGAGGAGACAACACTGAATACACTTGGAACCAAGTGCGCTCACTGTTATTAGAATTGTCTAATATAACTATTGAATGAACAACCAATATGAACGCTTAGACGACAAGTTATCGGGGATTCTTCATCTTTGTTGTTTACCAACCACACTTGCTTGGCTACTCTGCGGGGATGCCATCGGTAGCCCACAAGATGAGTCCCGAATTCCGCGCGGCCCTGCATCATTACTTTGAACTGGTGCATTGCGACACTGACGAACTGCGGATGCAGGCGTATCAGTTGCGCTATCAGATATACGTCCTCGAGACCGGTTACGAGAACGCTCGCGACTGCCGTCTGGCCGAGGATAGTGACGGCAAAGCGGTGCTCTTGGAACAGGATGAATTTGATGAACGGTCGGATCATTTCTTGCTGAAGCATCGCCGAAGCGGTCTCTACGCCGCCACCGCGCGCCTGATTCTGCCCAGCCCGCGCGATGTCGCCGCACCCTATCCGATCGAACTGCATTGTCCGCTGGATCAGCCGATCAACGATGTCGGCGTGCGCGCCCGGTTGGCCGAAATCTCGCGCTTCGCGGTTTCAAAAGAGTTCAAGCGGCGGATTGGTGAAATGGGTACTCTGAGCGGCGTGGCCGAAAATGTGGAAAACTACTTCGGGAACGATGAGCGCCGCGTCGTTCCGCATATTTCGCTGGGCTTGATCGCGGCGGTCTGGCGCATGGTCGAGCAACACCGCATCACCCATTGTTATGCGGTGATGGAGCCCGCCTTGCTGAGATTGCTCAGCCGTTTCGACCTGAATTTCGACCGGATCGGCCCGGATGTCGAATACCACGGCATCCGCGTGCCGTGCCTCGCCACCACCGACCAAAGCCTGGCGAGCCCGCCCGGTGTACCTTGCCCGTAGCTAGTCATCAAAGCATTCGTTCCATCCTTTAATCGCACCGAAAGCCAACATCATGAACACCACCAACCTTCGTACTGTCGCCCTGGTCGGCCACGGCAACGCCGGCAAGACCACGCTGATCGAAAACCTGCTCGCCGCCGCCGGCGCGATTCCCGCCGCCGGCACGGTGGAACGCGGCAGCACCGTTTGCGATTACGATCCGCTGGAAAAAGCCCACCTGCATTCGATCAAGGTCGCGGCAACCCATTTGACCTATCAAGACGCCCTGATCCACCTGCTTGACACCCCCGGTTACCCGGATTTCATGGGACAAGCGCTGTGCGCGCTGGATGCGGTGGAAACCGTGATGGTGGTCATCGACGCCCACAAGGGCCTGGAGCTCACCACCCATCGCATGATGCATTGGGCACAGACTCGCAAGCTGTGCCGGATGATCGTGATCAACAAGATCGACGCGCCGGACACCGACCTGCCGGCGTTGCTGGAACAGATACAGACCGCTTTCGGCCGCGAATGCCTGCCGATCAATCTGCCGGCCGAAGGCGGGTCAAAAGTCACCGACTGCTTCTTCACCCCCAGCGGCGACGCGGATTTTTCCTCGGTCGAAGCGGCGCACCGGGCGCTGGTCGACCAGGTCGTCGAGGTCGATGAAGACCTGATGAATCTCTATCTTGAGCAAGGCGAAATCGCGCCGGAACAACTGCACGCGCCATTCGAAAAAGCGCTGCGCGAGAATCATCTGGTGCCGGTGTGTTTCGTCTCCGCGCAGACAGGCGCCGGCCTGCCGGAACTGCTCGATGTCATGCTGCGCCTGTTGCCCAATCCGACCGAAGGCAACCCGCCGCTGTTTGTCAAAGGCGAGGACGAAGCCGCGCAACCATTGCTGTGCGAGCCCGATCCGGACAAGCATGTGCTGGCGCACGTGTTCAAGCTTGAGGTCGATCCCTACATCGGCCGCATCGCCACGTTCCGCGTGCATCAGGGCACGGTCAGCAACGATTCCGCGCTGTATATCGGCGAATTGCGCAAGCCATTCAAGGTCGGCCATCTGTTCCGTGTACTGGGCAAGCAACTGCTGCCGGTCGATGCCTGCATACCGGGCGACATCTGCGCGGTCACCAAGGTGGACGACCTGAACTTCGACTCGGTACTGCACGACGCGCCGGAAGACGATCACATTCACATGCGGCCGCTCGACTTCCCGCATGCCGTATTCGGCCTCGCCGTGCGGCCGAAAAAGCAGTCCGACATGGACAAGCTGGCGGAAGTGCTGCATCGCCTGGTCGCGGAAGACCCGGGTCTGCATGTCGAACACGATCCGACCACACATGAAGCGGTGATCCGCGGACTCGGCGAAACCCATCTGGCGCGGGTGCTGGAAAAAATGCGCGAACAGTTCCGCCTTGATCTGGAAACCCATCCGCCCACCATCGCCTATCGTGAAACCCTGACCCAGCCGGCCGAGGGCCATCACCGGCACAAGAAGCAGACCGGCGGCTCCGGCCAGTTCGGCGAAGTCTATCTGCGCGTCGAACCGCTGCCACGCGGTGGCGGCTTCGAATTCGTCGACGCGGTCAAAGGCGGCGTCATTCCCAACACCTTCATCCCGGCGGTGGAAAAAGGCGTGCGCCAAGCGATGCAGACCGGCAGCGTCGCCGGCTTCCCGTTGCAGGATGTGCGGGTGACGGTCTATGACGGCAAGAACCACCCGGTCGACGGCAAGGAAATCGCCTTCGTCACCGCCGGCAAGAAGGCGTTTTTCGATGCCGCCGCGAAAGCCGGGCCGATCGTCCTGGAACCCATCGTCAACGTCGAACTGACCGCGCCGGACAGCGCCATCGGCGATATCAGCGGCGACCTGTCGGCGCGGCGCGGCCAGATCACCGGCCATGTCGGCGGACGTGGCGGCATGATCACCGTGGTCGGCCAGGCGCCGTTGGCCGAGCTCGATAGCCTGCAATCGCGGATCAAGTCGCTGACCGGCGGTCAGGGCTCCTACACCTTGGAATTCAGCCATTACGAGCAGGTGCCGCCGCATGTGCAGCAGAAGATGGCGGCTGAACATCATCCTGAACAGGATGAGCAGTAAGCGACAAGCCCGCACGCCGCATGGAACGCTTCACCATCTCCCTCGATGAGTCGCTCGCGCTGGAGTTCGACACCCTGCTGCGCGAGCGCGGCTACGCCAACCGTTCGGAAGCCGTGCGCGACATGCTGCGGCGCGAACTCGAAGGCCATCGGCTGGCGCATGAAGACCCACCGCATTGCATCGCCAGCCTGTCCTATGTCTACAACCATCATGAACGCCGCCTGGCCGAACGCCTGACCGACCTGCAGCACCACGCGCACGATCTGGTGGTGTCCAGCATGCATGTCCACCTCGATCACGACAATTGCCTGGAAACCCTGTTTCTGCGCGGCGCGACGCCTGATGTGCGCGCGCTGGCCGAGAAGATCTCCGCCGAACGCGGCGTGCGCCATGGCCAGATGAATCTGGTGCCGGTCGAAATCGAAGACAGCCATCAGCATGTGCATCACCATGTCCACAGTCGGCCGCATACCTGAACCATGAATCTCTACGAACTGTTGCGCCCGCTGTTGTTCAAGATCGACCCGGAAATTGCGCACAACCTCACCCTGAAGAATCTCCCGCTGCTGCATCGAAGCGGCCTGCTGAAAGCCTTTTTGCCGAGCGTGCCGGCGTTGCCCAAACGGGTCATGGGCATCGACTTTCCGAATCCGGTCGGCCTCGCCGCCGGTCTCGACAAGAACGGCGAAGCCATCGACGCGCTGGCGGATTTCGGCTTCGGCTTCATCGAGGTCGGGGCGGTCACCCCAAGGCCGCAACCCGGCAACCCGAAGCCAAGGCTGTTTCGGCTGCCCGCCGCGCAGGCCATCATCAACCGCATGGGGTTCAACAACCAGGGTGTCGACAAGCTGCTGATCAACTTGCAAAACACTGAATGCGTCGGCGGTCGACGTACTGCAGCGGGCTGTGTTCTCGGCGTCAACCTGGGCAAAAATTTCGACACGCCGATCGAGAAGGCCGCCGACGATTACCTGATCTGCCTGGAAAAGCTCTACGGCAAGGTCGATTTCGTCACCATCAACATCTCCTCGCCCAACACCAAGAACCTGCGCGCGCTGCAGGGCGGCGATGAACTGGACGCGCTGCTGGCGGCGATCAAGTCCCGGCAAGCCGAACTCGGTCAACAGCACGGCAAATACATGCCGGTGGCGATCAAGATCGCGCCGGACCTGGATGATGTCCAGATCGCCGACATGGCCGGGCTGTTCAGGAAACACCGCATCGACGCGTTGATCGCCACCAACACCACGCTGGCGCGCGATGGCGTCGAACACCTGGCGCATGGCAACGAAACCGGCGGACTCTCGGGCCTGCCGGTGCGCGACAAATCCACCCGCGTGATCAGCGCCTTCCATACCGCTTTGGCCGGCGAAGTGCCGATCATCGGCGCCGGCGGCATCCTGCAAGGCGTTGACGCAAAAGACAAAATCGACGCCGGCGCGGAACTGGTGCAGTTCTATACCGGCCTGATTTATCGCGGACCGGCGCTGATCAAGGAATGCGTAGAGGCGTTGCGGACTTGACACCCATGCACATCGGCATCCCGAAAGAAATCAAGGATCACGAATACCGCGTCGCCGCCACACCGGCCAGCGTTGCCGCGCTGACTGCCGCCGGACATCGGGTCAGCGTCGAGAAGCATGCGGGCACAGCCATCGGCTTCGACGATACGGCTTTCCAAGCGGCAGGAGCTGAACTGACCGATGCCGCCGGCGTGTATGCCGCCGACCTCATCTTCAAAGTCAAGGAACCGCAAGCCGTTGAAGTGGCGCAACTGCGCGCCGGTCAATGGCTGTTCTGCTATCTGCATCTGGCCGCCGCGCCCAGCCTGGCCGCCGCACTGATGCGCGCCAAGGTCAATGCGATCGGCTTCGAAACCGTGCTCGATGCCGCCGGCCGCACGCCGCTGCTGGCGCCGATGTCGCAGATTGCCGGTCGGCTGTCGATACAGGCCGGCATGCAGGCGCTGGAAATGAAAAACGGCGGCCGCGGCGTGCTGCTTTCCGGCGTTCCCGGCGTGGCGCCGGGCAAGGTGACGATCCTGGGCGGCGGCGTGGTCGGCGCCAACGCCGCGCGCATCGCGATCGGCATCGGCGCCGATGTCACCCTGCTCGACCGCGATGCCGAGCGGCTGCGCGAATTCGACGACCGATACCAGGGCCGCCTGAAAACCCGCTTTTCCAGTCCCGCCAACATTGCCGAATGCGTTTCTGATGCCGATCTGGTGATCGGCGCGGCCTACGTCCACGGCCGCCGCGCGCCGCTTCTGCTGACCCGGGAACTGATCCGCGGCATGCCGACCGGATCCGCCCTGGTCGATGTCGCCATCGACCAAGGCGGCATCAGCGCAACCTCGCATGTCACCACCCACAGCGCACCGTTCTATATCGCGGAGCGTGTCGTGCATTACTGCGTATCCAACATGCCCGGCGCCGCCGCGCGCACCGCCACGCTGGCGCTGGCCGAGGCCACCCTGCCCTATCTGCTGAACCTGGCCGCCAATGGCGAAGCCGCGCTGAACGCGGATGCCGGTTTCGCCGCCGGGTTGAATGTCGCCGGCGGACGCATCGTGCATGCCGGACTGGCGGCGGATCTGTCGGCGCATCCAGCTTCCGCCGTACCCGCCATCAAAAGCTAGAATCGCGATTTTTCGTACAACGACCAACCGCCATGCAATCCGATTGCGTCCAACCTTTCCTGTTTGAACATCTGGACATCCGCGGCGCGCTGGTTTCGCTTGACCAGACCTGGCGCGAACTCGCCGCCGGGCGTGATTACCCGGCCGATGTGGAACGCATCCTGGGCGAGATGAGCGCGGTGACCGCGCTGATTTCGGCCAATCTGAAGCAGCCGGGCCGGATGACTTTCCAGTTGCGTGGCGATGGCGCGATCAACCTGCTGGTGCTGGATTGCGATGAACAATTGCGCCTGCGCGGCATGGCGCGCTGGAATGCGGAAACCCTGCGGCCGGGCGAAACATTGCCGGAACTGCTGGGCGACGGCCAGTTGCTGTTGTCACTCGACGCGGCGGCGATGCGCCAGCCGTATCAGAGTTTCGTGCCGCTGCAAGGCGACAGCGTGGCGGCGATCTTCGAACACTATCTGACCTTGTCCGAACAGCAGCCTACCCATCTGATTCTGGCCGCCAACGATCAGCGCGCCGTCGGTTTACTGTTGCAGAAACTGCCGGAGTCAGACCAGAAAGACGCCGATGGCTGGAACCGCATCAGTCACCTGATCGCCACGCTGAAAGTCGACGAACATCTGGCGCATGCCCCGCGCGATCTGCTGCACCGGCTGTTTCCGGAAGAAGAAATTCGGATTTTTACGCCGCGCGCGGTGACCCATCACTGCCCGGAAGACTGGGAAAAAATCCACGCCATGCTGCGCAGCCTGGGCCGCGCCGAATGCGAGGCGATCTTGCGCGACAAAGGTGAAATTCATGTGCGCGACGACATCTGCAACCGCGATTACCGCATCGAAGCGGCCGATCTGGATGCGATGTTCGACGCACCGGCGCATCGCCTGCACTGATCCGCATGTCGTTCACCGCACTGCCGCCCGCACGCCTCGCGTTCGCAACTGACGGCACGCCGTTTTCCGAAACCTTCGACGACATTTACCACTCCGCCGATGGCGGGCCGGGGCAGGCGCGGCATGTGTTCCTGCACGGCAACGGACTGCCCGGAAAATGGGCCGGCAAGCGCCAGTTCGTGATACTGGAGAATGGCTTCGGCAGCGGACTCAATTTCCTCACCACCTGGGCCGCCTGGCGCGCCGATCCGGATCGGCCGGAAAAACTGCATTATTTCGCGACCGAACTGCACCCGTTGCGGGTCGAGGACCTGGCCCGCCTGCACCGCAAATGGAGCGATCTGGAGTTTCTCGCCGAAGCTTTGCGCAATCAGTGGCCGCCGCTGATGCCGGGCTTTCACCGGCTGGAATTCGCCGCCGGCCGCGTCGTATTGACACTGCTGCTGGGCGATGCGGAAGCCAGCTTGCGCAAGCTGCGCGCCAGCGTCGATGCGTTCTATCTGGATGGCTTCGATCCGCGCAAGAATCCGCAAATGTGGTCGGCCGCGCTGCTCAAACGCTGCGGCCAATTGGCCGCGCCGAAAGCCACGTTTGCAACCTGGACGGTGGCCGGACAAGTGCGACGGGCGATCCTCGAAGCCGGTTTCAACGCCGAGAAAATGCCGGGTTACGGCAGCAAACGCCAGATGCTGGCCGGTCGCATCGCCGAGCGTCCGAAACTGGCGGCAAAACCACTCAGCCACGGTCCGCGCGCGGCCATCGTCATCGGCGCCGGCCTGGCCGGTTGCGCGCTGGCCGAACGCCTGGCC
>JAGUXX010000090.1 GCA_020061585.1 Betaproteobacteria bacterium
CGAGGAAATCCTGCGCAAGATTCAGCATGCCCGTGAGGTCTTGGTGGCACAGAGTCAGCCCACCTAAATGTATAGGCATTTGTGAAACATCACACTAGCGTGGCGCTGGCCGCGACGAGCGTGACGCTGTTCATCGTCGCCCTTTGGTCGCGCCACTCATGCTGCTCGGCTCGGCTGGGGTGCGCGCATCGGCGGTTTGATCGGGGCCGCGGCCGGCGCGACAGCCGGTTCTGGCAACAAGGAAGGCTGGCTTTCCGACTTGGTCGGCGATGCGATCGCAAATGGTCATATCGTGCTGGTGGCGGAGACCCGGACGGAGCAGGAAACGGCGACTGCACGAGAAGTCATCAAGTATTCGGTTGGCAGTTACAAGGACATCAGCATGGTGCCCGCCTGAGCGTCCGGTCAGGCCTTTGGCCTGCGGGTCGCTCAACGATGACCGTAACGCGAACGGAACGGGATTCTTTCGGCGCAATCATTGGCGAACCCGGGTTTTGCACCTGCGACGCGTCGCTTGCCTACACTTCGGCTCGTGCAATTCGCACAATTTCTTGCGCGATATCTTCCGGCGACAGGACAAAATCGATGCAATCCGTGTCGATTGCGCTCTCCGGCATGTCTGGCTGAGTCGCCGTGGCAAGCTTCTGCGCGATGGTAATGCCGCCGACTTCCTGTATCCCGCACAGCGCCGCGGCGCCGTCGCCGTCATAGCCGGAAACGATGACGGCAATCAGCTTGCCCTCCCAGTAGCGGGTCAGCGAACGCAAGAAAACCGTGATGACATCAGGCCAACCGCGCGGCTTTGATATCGGTGCCAGATGGAACGCTTGATCGACAACATGCAAGTCCCGATTGGCCGGAATGATGAATACGCGATTCGGCTCGATCAGCAGGCTCTCGGTGATCAGATCGACCGGCATCGATGTGAAGCGAGGTAGAACCTTATGCAGCTGAGTCGGCATCTTCGTGATGTGATTGACGATGACGATCGCCACACCCATATCAGCCGGGAGATTTTTCAATAATCGGATATAGGCGTCGAGACCCCCTGCCGAGCCGCCGACGCAGACAATCGGAAAGTTTTTCACTGGGAACCTCCTTAGTGGAAGAGCGGCGTGCGGTTTGTCAGCCTGGATGTTTCATCAATTCGCGTGATGATCGCGCAGAACCTTGTTTGCAATGGGAACTTCGCGAAAAGGAGTGGCGTAGTTGCTCATCCACCCGACTGAGCGGAGTCGTTGCCGCTTCAGCGGCTTACGAAACCGGCCTGCCCCTTGCGGGTAGAGGGAAACATTCCAGTGCGGACAAGTGGTCAGCGAGGGCGCGCGAGCATTTATGAAATATCCGGGTTAGAACTCAACGTCTGTGCGATGGCGAACGCAAGCCTGCACTCCGTTCGACACCGCACAGATGACTCCGCGCCCCTCCATTAGCGTTGCAGCATTGGATTTCGATTCGGCGTCCTGCTTGACCAGCCGTGTTTCCGTTTACCCCTTCCATGGAGAAATCCCATGACAACCAAGTTCGAGCGCACTTTCTGCACCGGTCCGGTGGATACAAGCTGCGGCCGACGGCGGCCACCATGATCGAAATTCGCAAGGGCCAGGCACCGGCCCAAGTGGAACGCGCGGAGTTCAGCGCCCGGTTTCGCGCCGCCTTCATCGATCCGGTCTACCGGAGCGAAGACGCCGCCATCGCGCGCCTGGAAGAGATCGCCTGGCAGATCTATCAGGAGGGCCGCAAGTCCCCCTTCAAACAGAAGGCGGGACCGGGTTATGCCGATCCGGACTTCGACCTGTCATCCGAGTGGGTCGCCACCAAACAGCGCATCGACACGGCGCAACGGCGCTGGGCCGACCCGGCGAGCCCGTCCCGGGTGTTGTTGATCTGCGGCTCGGCGCGCAACGATGGCACCTGCCCCAGCGAGATGTCCAAGACCTTCCGGCTGCTCGGGCTCGCTCGCGAAATCCTGGAGCAGGCCTCGATCCAGCCCGATGTGCTCGACCTGAGCTTGCTCAGTTCCGAATACGGCCGCCAGATCCATCCCTGCAAGGGCTGCGTGTCCACCGCGATGCCCCTGTGCCACTGGCCGTGCAGCTGCTACCCCAACCACACGCTGAACCAGACCAACGACTGGATGGCCGAGATCTACGAGCGCTGGGCCGCCGCGCATGCGGTGATCATCGTCACGCCGGTGTATTGGTACCAGACCCCCGGCCCCCTCAAGCTGATGATCGACCGTCTGGTCTGCGCCGACGGCGGCAATCCCGACCCCACCTCGACCTCGGGCAAGAATGCCGCCCAGGCGAAAGCGTTGGAGATGGCCGGATGGGACTTCCCCCAGCACCTGGCCGGGCGCGCCTACGGCCTGATCGTCCACGGCGATGTGGCCGGTATCGAAGGCGTCCGCCGCGCCTTGTCGGACTGGCTGGACTGGATGGGTTTCATCGATGCCGGCGCGCAGGCGCGTCTGGACCGCTACATCGGCTACTTCGAGCCCTATGCGAGCAGCCATGAGGCGCTGGACCAGGATGAAGCGGTGCAGGAAGAAGCACGCAATGTGGCGCGCGCGGTGGCCAATGCCGTGCTCGAGTTGCGCACCGGACGGCTCCAGGCGGTGCGGGCGGGTCTGTCGCGTCCGCGTCCGAAATAGCCTCAGGCAAGGAATGCCATTGCGTCTTCTGCGCGGTTTTCTCTCCTGTCCTTGGTTCGGCAACGTACAGACCCCGGGGGCGTTGGGCCTACGATGCCATTCATCCCCACCTTCAGGAGACTCAACATGAAACAGATCAGCAAGTATCTTTCCGCAATCTTCCTTGCCGCCACGCTGGTGTCTGTCATGGGTTGTTCGACGCCGCAGCAGGATACTGTCCAGTACCTGGCGGACAGCGACGTCACCACCAAGGTCAAGGCGGCCATCTACAACGATCCCATGGCGAAGGACAACGAGATCAATGTCGCCACCTTCAAGGGGGTGGTGCAATTGAGCGGCTTTGTGAGTTCGCAGGCCGCTGCTGACAGAGCCGTCGAACTGGCACGCGGTGCCAGCGGCGTGAAAGGCGTCACCAACGACATGCGCCTCAAGTAGGCGAAGCTTGAACGCGGACCGTTGCCGTAAGTGATGTCCGACAATGGTCGGGAGATTGCCTGTTCATGGCGAGTTCATTCTTCGCAATGCCGCGGAATCTCCTTGAGGTGGTGCCGTCGCGGCCCGTCCCGATTACTTGAATCTGGCCGGGAACTGCTTAAAGCGCGGTAACGGGCGCCAGTCACAGTGCCCCAACGAATTTGAATGTTTCGCATTTCATCGATATTGCTTTCCATAAGGGAGGTGATGGTCATGTCATACAGCACCAGCGCAGTTCCGCGGCATTTGCGTTGCTTGCCGGATCGGCGCGCTGGCAAGGCCAGTTCAATGGATCTGGTAGAACTCGGCGTCCGGATGGCGGCGCGCAAGGCCGATGTTCTGGCAGCTCGCGGCTGAAGGATTGCCGACTTCCGTGGGGCACGACCTGACCTGCATGTGTATGGGCGGGCTGGTTGTTACAACCCATCCCTCATCGGCAATTCACGCCACAGGCGTTCATCAGGTTGATGAACTCGAATACCTGGCACATGTCTGGTTGTACGACCCGGTTCTGATCCGTCCCGACCGACTGTGAAGTAGTCGCTCAGGCAACTCGCAATGAAACCTGGGGTTGACTGTGTGCCAGCGAACAGAACACGCCGGCAGGGCGGGAGAAGATAACTCCAGACGAGGCGTTTACTCGCTGCACTGGTTTATGCGCTGAGCTGGAATTCCTGGCTCGTCCAGCAAAATTTCCGATTTCTGCAAGCCAGGCGCGATACGCCGCGATCAGGACGCCGGACAACCGCCCGATTCTTGTCCTCTCGCCTGTAGTCGAACAAACCTTTCAGGCGACTCAGGGGGAAAGCACGGGCCTGGACCCAGGCCTGGTCGTCACCCCGGAATGGTTGAATCCGGGGCGGGGTGACGGTTTTTATCAAGGAATCGCACGTTTTTCGACACCCTGTTAAGCACCGCGGGCGCGGCAATGCGCCGGATTTTATTTTCCGACTGAAAGGCGATTACCTTGGCACAGCCCGACTTGCTCGAGATACAAAAGCCCCACGCACTTGGGTTGGATGAGGTCATGCGTCAACTCTCCGCCGAGAAGGATGGTCTGTCGTTGGAAGAGGCCGCGCGGCGCCTGGCCAAGGTCGGCCCCAATCGCTTGCCTGCGCCGGTCAGGGAGGGGCCGCTCAAGCGTTTCTTCAAACACTTCCACGACATCCTCATCTACATCCTGATCGCGGCAGCGGGCATCACCGCGCTGCTTGGGCACTGGATCGACACCGGCGTCATCCTCGGCGTGGTCATCATCAATGCCATCATCGGTTTCATCCAGGAAGGCAAGGCCGAAGAGGCGCTGGAAGGCATACGCAAGATGCTCTCCCTCGACGCTCAGGCGACGCGCGACGGGCAATGGGTCGAGATCGAGGCCGATACGCTGGTGCCGGGTGATATTGTCCGCCTGAGCTCGGGCGACCGCGTGCCGGCCGATCTGCGCTTGATCGAAACGACCAACCTGCGCATCGAGGAGTCCGCGCTCACCGGCGAGTCGCTTCCCACCGACAAGAGCCCTGACGAGGTCGAGGCTGAAGCGGGCGTCGGCGATCGCTTCAGCATGGCGTTTTCCGGCACCATGGTCGCCGCCGGTCGCGGCATAGGCGTGGTCACCGCCACCGGCCCGAACACCGAGCTGGGACGCATCAACCGGATGATCGCCGAGGTGCAGAAGCTGCAAACCCCGCTTACGCTGGAGATGGCGCAGTTCAGCAAAACCCTGTCGGTCATCATCGTCGCGCTGGCGTTGTTGTTGCTGGTGATTGGCTTCACCTTGCACGACTTTCCGCTCGCCGAGCTGTTCCTCGCCGCCATCGGTTTTGCGGTCGCGGCCATCCCCGAAGGCTTGCCCGCCGTCCTGACCATCACGCTGGCGCTCGGCGTGCAACGCATGGCGCAGCACAATGCCATTACGCGCAAACTGACCGCGATCGAAACCCTGGGCTCGGTCACGGTGATCTGCTCGGACAAGACCGGCACGCTGACCAAGAACGAGATGACCGTCCGCCACGTCATCACCCGCGGCGGCAATTATCAAGTGGAGGGTATCGGCTACCAGCCCGAGGGCGACATTACTCTGGATGGCGAACCGGTCGAGCTGAAGCAGCACCAGCACCTGCAAGCCATGGTCGAGGTCGCCGCCGTCGCCAACGATACCGAAGTGGCTGAAGAGGACGGGGAGTGGCGGGTAATCGGCGGGCCCACCGAGGGCGCTCTGCGCACGTTTGCGCTCAAGCTGGCGTTCGACGCCGCGAGCCACGAGCGTCACGACAGCATTCCGTTCGAATCCGCCAACAAATTCATGGCCACCCTCAATTCCAGACCGGATGGCTCGCGTGGCATTCTGCTCAAAGGGGCACCCGACCGTCTGCTTGATCGTTGCGACACGGAACTGGGTGCCGACGGGGAATCCGAGCCGCTGGAGCGTGGCTTCTGGGAAGATCAGATCGACAAGCTCGGCGCCGAAGGTCTGCGCGTACTCGCCGCGGCGGCACGCGAAGTCCCCGACAGCAAGAACGAACTGTCTTTGGACGACCTCGAGGAAGACATGATCTTCCTCGGCCTCATCGGCATCATCGACCCCCCGCGCCCGGAAGCGATCGAAGCCATCAAGTCCTGTCACGCGGCAGGAATACGCGTCAAGATGATCACCGGTGATCATGCCGGCACCGCGCGCTCGATCGGCATCGAGATGGGGCTGGGCACAGGAGATGAAATCAAGGTGATCTCCGGACCCGAGATCGAAGCCGCCTCGGACGAGGCGCTGCAACAGCTTGCCCAGGATTGCGACATCTTTGCCCGCACCAGTCCGGAGCACAAGCTGCGCCTGGTCAAGGCCCTGCAGGCGCGTGGAGAAGTGGTGGCGATGACCGGCGATGGCGTCAACGACGCGCCGGCGCTGAAGCGTGCCGACGTCGGCGTGGCGATGGGCATCAAGGGCACTGAAGCCACCAAGGAAGCCGCCGATATTGTCCTTGCCGACGACAATTTCAGCTCCATTGAGCGCGCGGTAAAAGAGGGACGCACGATCTACGATAACCTGCGCAAATCCATCCTGTTCATTCTGCCTACCAATGGCGCCGAGGGGTTGGTGATTCTGGCGGCGGTGATCTTCGGCTTGGCCCTGCCGCTGATGCCGGTGCAAATCCTGTGGGTGAACATGGTGACCGCCGTCACGCTGGCCATCGCCCTGGCCTTCGAACCGGCCGAGCCCGGCCTCATGCAGCGCCCGCCGCGCAAATCAGGCTCGCCGATCATGGACCGGAGCATGCTGCTGCGGCTGATCATCGTGTCAGTATTGATCGGTGCAGCCACCATCGCCTTGTTCGAATACGAGTTGAAGCAGGGCGTTGCACTCGATGTCGCGCGCACCATGGCGGTGAGCACCCTGGTCATCGCGCAAATGTTTTATCTCTTCAATGCCCGATTCCTGACCGCGTCGAGCCTGCGTTTGGCGTTGTTGTTTTCGAACCGGCCGGCGCTCATGGCGGTCGGTGTGCTGGCGCTTCTGCATCTGGGATTTGTCTACCTGCCGTTCATGAATCTCTGGTTTGGCAGTGCAGCGCTCGAGCTCCGTCACTGGCTGGCGCCTATGGGTATCGGTATGGCGGTTTTCCTGATCATCGAGACCGAGAAGGCATGGAGTCGGCGGCATGAGGTCGGCATTAAGGCTCAGGCTGAGACGCTCTGAAAACTAATCGGCGACGAATTCTTAACCCGGAAATGGAGTGAAAAATGGCAAACGAAGGCTATCACGAACCCTTTAATGAACTGTCAGGGGAAACCCGCGACATGCACCGAGCCATCGTGTCACTGATGGAGGAACTGGAAGCGGTGGATTGGTATAACCAGCGCGTCGATGCCTGCAAAGACGTCGAGCTCAAGTCGATTCTCAAGCACAACGCGGACGAGGAAAAAGAGCATGCCGCCATGCTGATGGAATGGATTCGTCGTCGCGACCCGGCGTTCGACAAGGAATTGCGTAACTGGCTGTTTACCGACAAGCCGTTCGATCAGTGAGGAAAGGGACGGTTATGACCACGGAACTCGACGTCATCGTCATCGGCGCCGGTTCGGCCGGACTGGCTGCCGTGCGGCAGGTCAAAAAAAGCACCGATAACTTCGTCCTGATCAACGACGGTCCCTATGGCACGACATGCGCCCGGGTGGGCTGCCCGGGCCGCCATGACCGGGGCCGGTGACATTGATGATGCTCAGGTCATATTGCCGGATGATCCGGTTGAGATGGACGTATACAAAATTTGATCACGCTGGCGATGGTGTCAAAATGTGAGCTTGCATGTCGCCACTTAGCGGGACGAAGGTTTCAACATAGGCAATGACCGCCGTTGCGGCCTGATCCCGATCAATGAAGGCCGAGGCTGTCGTGACGAGCAGAACCATCAAGGGCGACAGCGAGAAGAACGCGTTGAAGGCGAACGCTCCAGCCCACGCTGGCCCGTCGATCTGGAGAAACTTTCTGGCCGCGAGACGGAATATCGCCCATGCCCGGCGAGTTTCCTGGGTTAGCTGGCTATTCATCTGGCGCAGCCTTTCATTGATTTGGCTGGATGCAATCTTCGGCCGCTACGCGGGCGCCGCCAGCGCAGCGCTGACGCTTGTCAGCGCCTCTTCCTGGATGCGGCGCGGATGCTCCGCGCCAAGTAAGCTCTCCGCGTAGACGCGCTTCCCCGCCAGTGAACTTGTTTTTATTTCCACATGACGTTGGATTCAGCTTTGGCTGCAGCAGCCAGAAGACCAATGAGTGGTAATGCGCGGTGAGCCATGCTGACCTTCGGCTCGTCCGCATCCCTGTCCTGAATGGGCGGGGCGGCTTGTCCTGCATCGATGGCGGTGGTCAGGCTACTCAGGGCTGCAGGAACATCTGCCGCCAGAATCGCGCCGGGCACGGTTGTGCTGTGCCCCATCATTTTGAGCATCGCCAGCGCGACATGCCCGAACATGGTGATGTCGGCATAGGCATCAGTCGTGAAAGTCACCAGCATGTAGTACTCCTCGAATGGACCATTTGTTGCTAACGCAAGCCAAGGCACTCAACCCAAGGTCCGCGCAATCGCTTCGACAAAAAAACGGAAAAACATGTCTGTTCACTCAAACCGCTTTTTTGTGTCCTGTACACAATCGGGTTTTTTTCCTTGGCTATCTGTGCGGTAGCAAACGCTCTTTGCCCGTTCCTTGTTCATGTGACAGGTCGATGCGCGGGCTCCCCGCAAGGGGTGGGCTGAATTCGTACGCGCTGAAGCGCTACGACTCCGCTGCCCCATGGAATATCCATGCGGCGGCGAACCCGGCAAAAAACGGCCTCGGCGGGCTCGATTTTCGCTATCGACGACCAAAGTCCGACAGGCTCCTGGGCTCTTGGGCAGAGTGTGCTTATTGTTGGCGGTCAGCCTGCGGCGCTTGCCAACACGATGAGCGGCGGCACGCAGAACCAGAGCATGAAGGTCAAGGCCAGGACAATCGGGCCATCGATGCGATCGGGCAGCTTGTCGTTGGCCAACCGGTGCAGACATCGCCACAGCCAGATCGCATGCAGCGTGCCGCCAGCGGCGCTCCAGCCCAGCAGCGCCGACAGGTCGGTGCGCGTCAGCGCCAACAGCGCGGCCATGGCGGGTGC
>JAGUXX010000177.1 GCA_020061585.1 Betaproteobacteria bacterium
CGAGGAAATCCTGCGCAAGATTCAGCATGCCCGTGAGGTCTTGGTGGCACAGAGTCAGCCCACCTAAATGTATAGGCATTTGTGAAACATAACACTAGGAGCCTGTGACCCATAAAAATATTGATGGGCCTTGGACGCGCCGATCCCGTGCCCATCGGGAAAACAACGTGCTCCTCGAATCAACTTGTTCTCGGTCCCTTGTGCTTCCCATGTTCGCCATCGCACAGACATCAACACGTGTCGCGCCGGATGATTCGCGCGTCAAAGGCTTTCTGACGTCATAGCCCTTTGTATTTGCGGGAATTATTCAACCTTGAATCGATGCGATCGCAATCTGATCGTCATTGCATGGATTCCCTGCGACGTTCAACACACTGGATGAACACAACGATGACCCATTTCAATTCCGGAAAGTCTGTTCAATGGCCGCGCGCAGCTTACCTCGCTGTCGCCGCGGCGATCTTGATTGCGGGTTGTGCGAGCAATCCACCACCGACCGAGCAGATGGCCACATCGCGCAACGCGATCAGCTCAGCCAGCAGTGCCGGTGGCACTGAATTCGCACCGTTTCAGATGAATCAGGCGATGCAGAAAATGGATGCCGCCGAACGGGCGATCAACGACAAGGATTTCGAGCTTGCCCGCCAATTGGCGGAAAAAGCCCAGGTCGACGCCCAACTGGCTGCCGCCATGGCGCGCTCCGCCAAAGCGAACAAAGCGGCGGTGGCATTGCAGGAAGCCAACCGCGTACTGAATCTTGAGTTAGACCGCAAAGCTCCATAACCCGGATCGGAAACCATCATGAAACTGAATCAATTTTTCCCCATGAGTCTGATCGCCGTCGCGATGATTTCAGGCTGCTCGACCACACCACAGAATGCCTCCCTCGCGGAAGCGCATGGTCTATACAACGGCGCGCGTACCAATGCCGAGATATCGAATCTGGCCGCGCTCGAACTGAAACAGGCCAGCGACTCGCTAAACAAAGCCGACCTGGCGTTAAAAGAGGGCGAAAGCGAGGCGACAGTCGATCAACTGGCCTATCTCGCCAAGCAACAGGTGGCGATCGCACGGGAAACCGCAAAGCGGAAATCAGCCGAATCGGCGGTTGCCAAGGCCAGTGCAAGTAGTGACCGGATGCGTCTCGACGCGCGCACCGCCGAGGCTGACGCCGCCAAACTCGAAACGCTGAGTGCTCAAGCCACCACCCAGCGCAAATCCGAGGAGCTGGCCGTCGCCCAGGCCAACGCCAGTCGAAATCAACGCGAACTGGAAGCGACCGCGGCGGAGGCCGATGCGGCAAGAAGAGAAGCAACCATAGCGCAGGAAAACGCCAGGCGCGATCAACGCCGATTGGAAGCGACAGCGGCTGAAGCCGATGCGGCAAGAAGGCAAGCAACGGTTGCTCAGGATGCGGCGGCTCTACAGGCGGCGGCACTGGCTGTCGCCAACGCCAACGCGGAGCGCGACCGGGCGCTGATCGCCCAACAGGAAATGCAACTGGAGTCGTTGAATGCCAAGAAGACGGAACGTGGTCTGGTAATTACGCTGGGTGATGTGTTGTTTCGCACCAACCAGACCAACCTACAGGCGAGCGGTACGCGCAACGTGCAAAAACTGGCCGATTTTCTCCAGCAGTACCCGCAACAGAAGGTCTTGATCGAAGGCCATACCGACAGCGCCGGCAGTGACAGTCACAATCTGGCGCTGTCCGACCGACGTGCCGATTCCGTGCGCACCGCATTGATGGATATGGGGATCGGCGGCGAGCGGATCACCACCAAGGGCTATGGCGAGGCGTACCCGATTGCGGGCAACGACACGGCCAACAATCGCCAATTGAATCGTCGGGTGGAAATCATCCTCTCCGACGCCAATGGCAGGATTGCGCCGCGCATGTAAGTACAGCGCAAAGCGGTTGATCGCGACCCGCTGTTACCGACCCGCACCGGGTTGCGATCATTTTGTTCTGAAGCGCCGCTTTACCCTGCATTGGCCTGTGCCGCACCCCTGCGCGGCCGGGCCTCAAATCGGCAATGCCCGTCGATCGTTCAGATTCAGCCAACCGCGCACGACCCGGTACAGCACCCAGAACCCGGCGATAACCGCCAGTACGAACGCCAGCGGAATGCCGATCAGCGTGAAGGCCAGCAGCAGCGCGATCAGCAGCCACAGCAGCGCAAACCAGAAGGTCCGAATCTGCCAGCGGAAATGCGTTTCGAGAAACGTGCCGCGCGCTTCGCCGCGTTTGATATAGCTCAACACCACGGCGATCAACGATGGCCAACCGGTAAGGAAGGCGGTGACGATGAACGCCGGCGTCATCAGGCCGGTGACCACGGTCAGGGCGTGCAACGCGTAGATGACGTGGGACAAGGTAACCAGGCTGTCGCTCGGCGCCAGCGTGTGGGATTCATACATCGGATAGCTCCATGTGTTGGCTCGTCACCCCAGCCAGCGTTTCGCATCGATATTCCATTCTTCATACTCCTCGTGGCCGCTGATGCTGTCGATGCAGCCCGGCCAGGCCAGATCGATATCCTCCGGTTGCAAGTAGCGCTTGTGTTCGGCGTGAAACATGACCCGGACTCTGGGTTGCATCATCTTGTCCACGTGCTGCTCCAGCACCACGCCCAGGCGACCGCTCTTCAGGCGCACCAGCGAGCCGCTGGGGTAGATGCCGACACATTTCACGTAGGCGCGCACCAGTTCCGGATCGAAGTGGTACTTGCTCCATTCCAGCAACCGGCCCAGCGCGGCGGTGGGCGCCATGCCCTTGTGGTAGCAGCGGTCGGAGGTGATGGCGTCGTAGACATCGACGATCGCGCCCATGCGGCCGTACAGGGAAATCTGCTCACCCTTGAGCTGGTTCGGGTAACCGGTGCCATCGTAGCGTTCGTGATGCTGAGCGGCGACATCCAGCGCGATGCGGCTGATGCCGGGGGTGTGTTGCAGGATCAGGATACTCTGCACGACATGCGATTTCATCTTGGCGAACTCGGCTTCGGTCAATTTCGCCGGCTTGTTGAGGATGTCGTCCGGCACCTTGGCTTTACCGACATCGTGCAGCAGGCCGCCGATGGCGATTTCCTTGATGATCGGCCGCTCCAGTTTCAGTCCGCGGCCGAACGACACCAGCAAGGCGCTGACCGACACGGAATGCTGAAAAGTGTAATTGTCGTGATCCTTCAGTCGCGCCAGCGGCAGCAGTGCGTCCTGATTGCGAAACACCGAATCGATGATGTTTTCCACCACCGGTTCGATCTGTTCCAGTTCGACCTGTTTGCCGAGGCGGACATCCTGGATCAGGCCGCGCACGATGCGATTGGCTTCAGTGTGCAACACCCGGGCGCGCTCGACTTCCAGCCGCAGGTCGGCGCGTTGCGGCTCGGTCTGGATTTGCCGCGCGATCTCGACCATTCTGGCATCGACCTCATGCCGCAGATCGTCCGCGCTGCGCGCCGGCACACCCTCGACGTCATACCCTCGGGCGGTGTCGATATACAGCTCGTGCACGCCCAATGCCTTGATTTCGTTGATCCGATCGACCGATTTGACCATGAAGTGATTGGTCGCGAAGGGGTGATCCATCCAGGAACAATTGACGTCCTGGACATACATGCCGGGACGCAACTGGCCGATGCCAATCAGCTTGATGGTGTTTGCTTGGGTCATTTCTTCTTGCTCGATTTCCCTGAAGAAGATGATGCCAGCAAAGCCGGCGCGATACACGCGACGTTTCGCGCTATTCGCGGCGCAGGCTGTGCATCGGCGGTGCCCGCAGCAGCGCGCGGCTGGCCAGCAAGCCGGCGCCGAGCACCAATAGCCAGCCGCCCCCCAGGCCGACCA
>JAGUXX010000041.1 GCA_020061585.1 Betaproteobacteria bacterium
CCAGGCGTATTCGACGCCCTTGCGGTTGGTCCAGACGTTCTTGCAGGTCACCGAACAGGTGTGGCAACCGATGCACTTGTCCAGGTTGAAGACGAAGGCAAATTGCGCTCTGACTTTCATTTCACGCTCCTTGTAGGGTGCCTGACGCACCCACGAAATTTGTTAACCACCGAGGCTCTTGGGATGCAGCACCCAGCCATGAGACCCGTAACCTTTGAACCTCGGCGGTTAAACCCTGTACCCCCCTCTCCCGCTTGCGGGCGAGGGAGAAATTCATTACCTCGGCTCCGTCACTTCGGACCAATTCCGACCGGATTGCGCTGCTGCTCGCGTTCCGGCGTCAGCGGGCGTTCCAGCCAGTCGATGCTCTGGTCTTCCAGCTTGCGCACCACCACCACCTCGTCGCGGTTGCTGCCGACCGGGCCGTAGTAGTTGAAGCTGTAAGCCAGTTGCACATAGCCGCCGATCATGTGAGTGGGCTTGACCACGACACGTGTGACCGAGTTGAGGATGCCGCCGCGCTTGCCGGTGGTCGGGCTGCCGGGCACGTTCACGTTCTTTTCCTGAGCGTGGTACATCATCGCCATGCCTCGGGGAACGCGCTGGCTGACCACCGCTCTTGCTACCGTCGCGCCGTTGGCGTTGACCGCTTCGACCCAGTCGTTGTCCTGGATGCCGACGCTCTTGGCATCGTCCTCGGCGATCCAGAAGTAGGGTCCGCCGCGGAACAGGTTGAGCATGCGCAGGTTGTCCTGGTAAGTGGAGTGGATGCCCCACTTGGAGTGCGGCGTGATCCAGGACAGGGTCAGGTGCGGACCCTTGGTGACATGGGCCGGCACCTTCTTGTGCGCCTGCATGTCGACCGGCGGCTTGAAGGTGCAGAAGCCTTCGCCGAAGTCCAGCATCCACTCGTGGTCCTGATAGAAGTGGGCGCGGCCGGTCAGCGTGCGGAATGGAATGTGCTCGTGGATGTTGGTGTAACCGGCGGTGTAGGACACGGTTTCCGACTCGATACCGGACCAGGTCGGCGCCGTGATGATCTTGCGCGGCTGCGCCTGGATGTCGCGGAAGGTGATCTTGTCCTCGTGGCGGCCGGCATACAGATGGTGATGGTCGATGCCGGTCTTCTTCGACAGGGCGGTCCACGACTTGTGCGCCACCTCGCCGTTGGTTTCCGGCGCCATGCGCATCACCGAGTCGCACACCGAGATGTCCTCTTCCAGCGACGGCATGCCGAAGGAAACACCCGGCTCCTTCACCGTGTAGTTGCACTTCTTGAGTTCCTCGTACTCCTGGTCCGTGTTCCAGTCGATGCCCTTGATGTTGTTGCCCAGCTTGGTCATCAACGGGCCGAGGGCGATGAACTTGTTGTAGGTCTGGCTGAAGTCGCGTTCGACCAGCTTGATCAGCGGCATGGTCTTGCCCGGGATCGGATCGCACTCGCCTTTCTTCCAGTCCTTGACCTGGCCGAACGGCTGCGCCATCTCGAAGGCGGAATCGTGCTGCATCGGCAGGGCGACCAAATCTTTGCGCACGCCCAGGTGTTTGCCGGCCAGGCTGGAGAATTTCTTCGCCAGCGATTTGAAGATCTGCCAGTCCGACTTGGACTCCCAGCCTGGGCTGACCGCTTCACCCAGCGGGTGGATGAACGGGTGCATGTCCGTCGTGTTGAGGTCGTTCTTCTCGTACCAGGTCGCGGTGGGCAGGATGATGTCCGAGTAGGCGCCGGTGGAATTGAGGCGGAAGTTGATGTCCACCATCAGGTCCAGCTTGCCGGTCGGGGCGTTTTCCACCCACTTCACTTCCTTGCAGTCGTTGCCGACGCCGCCTTCCTGCAGCACGCCGTTCTGCGCGCCGAGCAGGTGCTTGAGGAAGTACTCGTGGCCCTTGGCGGAGGTGCCGATCAGGTTGCCGCGCCAGACGATCAGGTTGCGCGGCCAGTTGACCGGGTTATCCGGGTCGGCGAAGGCCACATCCAGCGCGCCGGACTTGAGCTGCTCGGCGATGTACTTGGCCGCGCCCGCCTCGTCGGTGGCGCCGGCCTTGGCGGCCTCGTTCGCCAGTTCCATCGGGTTGCGGTTGAAATGCGGCGCGGAAGGCAGCCAGCCGAGACGGGTAGAGACCACGTTGTAGTCGGCCAGGCTGTAACCCTTGTTACGGTTCTTGCCGGCCGGGCTGAGCATGTCGTCCGGCTTCAAGGTCTCGTAACGCCACTGGTCGGTGTGGAAATACCAGTAGGAGGTGGAATTCATGTGGCGGGGCGGACGGTGCCAATCCAGACCGAAGGCGATCGGCGCCCAACCGGCTTGCGGCCGCAGTTTTTCCTGGCCGACATAGTGCGCCCAGCCGCCGCCGCTCTGGCCGACGCAGCCGCACATGTGCAGCAAATTCATGATGGCCCGGTAGGACTGGTCGTGGTGGTACCAGTGATTGATCGCCGCGCCCATGATGACCATCGACTTGCCCTTGGTCTTGGCGGCGTTGTCGGCGAATTCGCGGCCGGTACGCTCGATGTCGGCGGCCTTCACGCCGGTAACTTTCTGCGCCCAGGCCGGGGTATAGGCGACGTTGGCATCACCGTAAGACTTGGCCACATTGCCGCCGCCGAGGCCGCGATCGACGCCGTACTGCGCCACCAGCAGGTCGAACACCGAAGTCACCAGCACTTCGCTACCGTCAGCCAGTTTCACGCGGCGCGCCGGCACGTTGCGGTAGAGCAGTTCCGGTTCGCCCGGGGTGAAGTGCGGGAAACCGACGGAGACCACTTCGGTGCCGGCCTTGCCCTGGCAGGTGAGTTCCAGCCGGGTGTCGGCGCCGGCCGATTTCTCCAGCAGATTCCATTTTCCATCCTCGCCCCAGCGGAAACCGATGGTGCCGTTGGGCGCGACGAACTGGCCGGAGGTTTCGTCCCAGGCGATGGTTTTCCATTCCGGGTTGTTGGCTTCGTTCAGGTTGCCGGTGAAGTCGGAGGCGCGCAGGTTGCGGTCGCTGAAATAACCATTGCCGCCTTGGCGCAGCATCACCTGCATCGGCATGTCGGTGTACTTGCGGGCGTATTCCTGGAAGTACGGAGTTTCCTTGTTGATGTAGAACTCCTTCAGCGCCACATGGCCCATGGCCATGAAGGCGGCGGAGTCGGTGCCCTGTTTGACCGGCATCCACAGGTCGGCGAACTTGACGTATTCGGCATAGTCCGGCGCCATCGACACGATCTTGGTGCCCTTGTAGCGGGTCTCGATCGCGAAGTGCGCATCCGGTGTCCGCGTCATCGGCAGGTTGGCGCCGGTGATGATCAGGTAGGTCGAGTTGTACCAGTCGGCCGCTTCCGGCACGTCGGTCTGTTCGCCCCAGGTCTGCGGGCTGGCGATCGGCAGGTCGCAGTACCAGTCGTAGAACGAGCCGCAGGCGGCGCCGATCAGACTGAGATAACGCGAGCCGGCGGCGTAGGAAATCATCGACATGGCCGGGATCGGAGAGAAGCCGTAGATGCGGTCCGGGCCCCATTTGTTGATGGTGTGCACGTTGGCGGCGGCGGTGATTTCCAGCACCTCATCCCAGGTCGTGCGCACGAAGCCGCCGAGGCCGCGCACCTTGACGTATTTGTCGCGCTTGGCGCTATCGGCCTGGATCGCGGCCCAGGCTTCGACCGGATCCTTGCCGGTTTTTTTCTCGGCGCGATAGAGGTCGAGCAGGCGGCCGCGAATCATCGGGTACTTGATGCGGTGAGGGCTGTACAGATACCAGGAGAACGACGCGCCACGCTGGCAGCCGCGCGGTTCGTGGTTGGGCATGTCCTCGCGGGTGCGCGGGTAGTCGGTCTGCTGCATCTCGAACGAGACCAGGCCGTTCTTGACGAAAATCTTCCAGGAACAGCCGCCGGTACAGTTCACGCCGTGCGTCGAGCGCACGATCTTGTCGTGCCGCCAGCGGTTGCGGTAGGCGTCTTCCCATTTGCGGTCTTCGATGGTCATCGTGCCGTGGCCGTTGGAGAACGGCTCGCGCGGATGCGTGAAGTAGGTCAGGCGGTCGAGAAAGTGACTCATTGTTTGCTCCTTGAGTAATGCCGTGAAACGTGAAACGTGAAACGTGAAAAGTGAAGGGTGAAGGGTGAAAAGGTGAAAGGCGGGCGCTGCGTCGGGGGTCACGTTTCACCCAAAGCCGCGCAGCGGCGAGTTCACGTTTCACATTTCACGGGTTGCGAATCTCGCTGTTCTTGCGCAGGTAGAACCACCAGTTCAGAACCAGGCACAGGGCGTAGAAGATGGCGAAGCCGTACATGGCGTTTTCCGGGGTGCCGGCCTTGAGCTGGCCGCCGATCACCACCGGGGCGATGAACGAGCCGTAGGCGGCGACCGCCGAGGTCCAGCCCAGCACCGGGCCGGCCTGGGCGCGGTCGAAGATGACGCCGACGCTGCGGAAGGTGGAGCCGTTGCCGATGCCGGAGGCGGCAAACACCACGACGAAGGTCACCAGGAATTGCATGAAATAGACTTCCGGCGTCGCCGAGTGATACGCCTGCATCATGATGTAGCCGGCATAGACCGAGGCCACGACCATGATGGCGGAGATGATCTGGGTGACGATGGAACCGCCCACCTTGTCGGAAATCATTCCGCCGATGGGGCGCACCAGCGCGCCGACGAAGGGGCCTATCCAGGCGTAGGTCAGCGCCGACGGTGCGTTCGGATTCTTGACGTGTTCCCAGAGCCCGGTGGCGGCATTCAGCGTGTGCGTGTCGCCGAAGATCACGGTGATCGCCAGCGGCACGGCAGCGGCGAAGCCGATGAACGAGCCGAAGGTCACCAGATACAGCGCAGTCAGCGACCAGGTGTGCTTGTTGGAGAAGATCGCAAACTGCTTCTGGATGCCGGCCTTCATTTCACCGATGGCGAATACCCGCATCAGCAGCAGCGTGCTGACCATGATCAGCGGCAGCGCCACCCACATGTTGAGCAGTTCCAGGCCACCGGCCTTGACCGGTAGATAGAGGTACAGACCGACGGCGGCGACGCAGGCGGCCAGGCCGTAGAGCCAGAGCACCTTGATGAACGCGCTGATTGTTGAACCGATGGCTGGCGAGATCGGCAGCAGGTTGTTCATGCCGAAGAAACCGAGGAAGGCGAGCGGAACCAGCGCCAGCATCCAGACCCAGCCGGCGTTCTGAATCCAGGTCGGCGTGCCGGCGACGATCTTGCCCATGATCCAGCCGGAATCCTTGATCAGTTCCATCGATCCGCCCGCGAAGGCGCCGAAGATGCCGGCAGTCATCACCAGCGGAATCAAGATCTGCATGGTGGTGACGCCGAAGTTGCCCAGTCCGGCGTTCAGGCCCAGCGCCGTGCCCTGCAGACGCTTGGGAAAGAAGGTGCTAATGTTGGACATCGAGCAGGCGAAGTTGCCGCCGCCAATGCCGGACAGCAGCGCCATCAACTGGAACACCCAGAGCGGCGTGGTCTTGTCCTGCAAGGCGATGCCGGTGCCGATGGCGGGAATCATCAGCAGCGCCGTGGTCAGGAAAATGGTGTTGCGGCCGCCGGCGATACGGATGAAGAACGAGGAGGGGATGCGTAGCGTCGCGCCGGACAGGCCGGCAATGGCGGTCAGGCCGAACATGTCGTCCTTGGTGAACGGAAAGCCCAGGTTCAGCATCTGCACGGTGATGATTCCCCACATCATCCAGATGGCGAAACCGAGCAGCAGGCTGGGTATGGAAATCCACAGATTTCGGTTGGCGATGGACTTGCCGGTGGAATCCCAGAACTTCGGGTCTTCGACGTCCCAGTCCTTGATGTTGGTGCTCATGGTTTTGCTCCGTTGAGTGGCTTGGGGTTTGCTTCGTCATTCCCGTGAATGTGGGAATGACGGGAGGGGGCGGACGGGCGGTTCATTCCAGCGTGTCCGCCGTGACAACCGGCTTCTTGATCAGGTCCAGCTTGCGGACCTCGGTGGTGTACATCCAGATCAGCGACACCCAGACCACGCCGTACATCAGCATGAAGGCCGAGGAGCGGATGCCGGTCAGGTCGACCAGCGCGCCGAACATGATCGGCAGCAGGAAGCCGCCGAGGCCGCCGACCAGGCCGACGATGCCGGAGATGACGCCGATGTTGTGCGGGTACTCGTCGGAGATGTATTTGAAGACGCTGGCCTTGCCGAAGGCGAACGCCACGCCGACGGTGAACAGCAGCGCGGTGAACATTTCCGGACCAAGGTGCAGGTGGTAGGTTTGCGGGCCGTTCACGGTCTTCACGGTGAACTCGGAATCCGGGTAGGACATGATGAACAGGCAGATCCACGACACCCAGAGAACCCACCAGGTCACCCGGTGCGCGCCCCATTTGTCCGACATCCAGCCGCCAACCGCGCGCAGTACGCCACCCGGCAGCGAGAAGCAGGCCGCCAGCAGCGCTGCCGTCTTCAGGTCGAAACCGTATTCGGTGACGTAGTACTTGGTCATCCACAGCGCCAGGCCGACATAGCCGCCGAATACGATGGAGTAGTACTGGCAGTACTTCCACACGACCGGGTCTTTCAGCGCTTTGAGCTGCTCGCGCACGGTGACGTGGGCCGGCACCTTGTGCGCCGGGTCGTCGTAGGTGAAGAACCAGAACAGGATGGCGGTGACCAGCATCGCCGCCGCGTAGACCTGCGGCACCATGGTCCAGCCGTAGGCCATGACGATGGCCGGCGCAACCAGCTTGGTCAGCGCCGCGCCCGAGTTGCCGGCGCCGAACACCCCCATCGCCATGCCTTGGCGCTCCTTCTCGTACCAGCGCGCGCAGTAGGCGATGCCGACCGAGAACGAGCCACCGGCAAAGCCGACGAACAGGCCGATGGTCAGGAAGTGCCAGAACTCGGTGGCGAATTCCATCATCCAGATCGGGCCGACGGTGGACAGCATCAGCAAGAAAAACACGATGCGGCCGCCGAACCTGTCGGTCCACATGCCGAGCGGCAGGCGGATCAGCGAACCGGTCAGCACCGGCGTGGCGATCAGGATGCCGAACTGGGTTTCATTGAGGCCGAGCTGGGTTTTGATCGGGATGCCGATGACGGCAAACATCATCCACACGGCGAAACACACCGTGAAGGCCAGCGTGCTCATCACCAGCACGGAGAGTTGTTGTTGTGAACGAGGCGTCATTGCAGTCCCCACC
>JAGUXX010000206.1 GCA_020061585.1 Betaproteobacteria bacterium
CGCCTGCCGCACCCCCGAACTGGGCGGCCAGCGCTACCACTGCCCGGCCTGCGGCCATGACGAGGTGCGTTTCCACTCCTGCGGCAATCGGCATTGCCCGAAGTGCCAGGCCCTGGCCAAGGAACGCTGGGTCGCCGCACAAGTCGCGCAGGTGTTGCCGGTGGAACATTTCCACGTGGTCTTCACGCTGCCCCATGCGATCAACGCTGTGGCGCCGACCTCGGGCGTCGACAGCCTGTTGTTCGCCTGCGCGGCGCAAAACCCTGCTGACCTTTGCGCGCGACCCGAAATGGCTGGGCGCGGAACCGGCGATCACCATAATTCTGCATACCTGGGATCAGCGTCTGCGGGCACATCGTCATGTGCATTGCCTGATCAGCGGCGGCGGGTTGACGAGCGAGGGCACGTGGGTGAATGCCAAGCCGCATTTCCTGTTCCCGGTCCGGGCCCTGTCGAAGGTGTTTCGCGGCAAGTTCATCGCCGCGCTGGCGGACGGGTTGAACACGGGCGCGCTACGCCTGCTACCTGGTCAGGCGCCGGACGCTTTGCTGGCGGAACTGACCCGCCAGGATTGGGTGGTCTACGCCAAACCGCCGTTCGCCGGGCCGGCGCAAGTGCTCGCCTACCTGGGCCGCTATACCCATCGCACAGCGATCGGCAATCAGCGCTTGGTGGCGCTGGAGGACGGCCAAGTCAAATTCCGCTGGCGCGATCGGGCGCACGCCAACAAGGTGCGGGTGATGGCCTTGCCAGCCGAGGACTTCATCCACCGCTTTCTGCTGCATGTGCTGCCCAAGGGTTTCCAGCGGATTCGCCACTATGGCCTGCTAGCCAATCGGCACAAGGCGGCCTGCCTGGCGCAGGCGCGATCGGCGTTGAACCTGCCGCCGCCGGAACCGGTGGCAAAGGAGACCGTGGCGGATTTCGCGCGGCGGGTGCTGGGGGTGGACATCCTGCGTTGCCCGGTCTGCCACGAGGGGCGCATGCGCCAGATGGAGACACTGCCCCGTTCAACCGGACCGCCCGACCATGTTTAAGGTGCGCAGGAAAACCCCAAGCATTGACCGTCCAGGCGGCGGTTGGGAAAGGTGCAAGCCGGTTGACCAAAACGGGGCGCGAGGCCATAGTCACGGCCATTGTTCGGGCATAAAACAACCACAACAACCGACCACATTTCTTGGGAGAGAGCTTCGCTGTGATGCTGAACTTCAACCGCCAGCCCGGCTGGTCGAATTCAATTTACATAGCCCCTCTGGCTTCTTTGCCTGAGCCAAGCGGTTCAGTCCAACAGCTCGTATCCCTCGCCCCCCGTCAGATGTCTCGCGCAACCCAGGCCGGCTCGCGGATGGGGGGCGAGGGATACGAGTCATTTCGCTATGCACGCGGCAGCGCTTATCCCCTCCAGGCGCGGTCCCTGGTCCTGCTGCACCAGCCAACGGGCTGACTGGATACGGCGCGGATGATGCGGGGTGCGCCAGGCGCGCCCTGCCCGCTTTTTGGCGATTGGCGCCTGCTTGTGTAAGTTCGGACACGGTTCAATGGCCTCCAATAAGTCATCACGGCTGATGACGTTCAGTGCCGATTTCTCTGTCCAAACTATCGGGGCCACCTCTCGGTCATCAATCGATGCTCCTGCGCCAGTCCCAATATTCAACCATTCCGAGCAGGCACCAGTTCCACACATTACCCTTATCCCGATTCTCTCGCCGCCGCCTGCGCCCCCAGCGTCAACACAAAAGCCTTGCATCGCCACAGCAAGATCCAGATCGTCTGCGGACCGGGCATGCCATCGGCCTTGCGGTTAACCTGAATCCAGGACCACTTTTCCCGCAACCCAGCACTGACGCGGGTTGCAAGCGAATTTCCCCGCACCTGGCGGGTGATTTCGACGCCATCGAATCGCTGCGCCAGGATGCATTCTTCAAATCGGCTCTGGAATTGGCAGCGGTGCCCTTTTCGCCAACACTGCGGCAGCGCATGGACACCATGGCAGAGTCGGGCGATGCGGCGCTGACCGCGCCGGACGAAACCAATGGGCACCTGCTGCGCTGTGCCAAGCATGCCCGTCATTTGACCCTGGTTCTGGCGGAACATTTCGCGGCGTTTGCGGTATTCGAGCGGCATCACCAGGCGCTGCTTCGTTTCACCGACTGAAGCTCTCCATCCCGGAATAGGTCCCGATGCCGCAAGGCAGGGAAGGGTTCGTCCATCGCTCAGAAAATCTGGCTGCGAGCCATATTCAGCGGCGTGAAACGCTACGCATCCAATTGGATTGGCAATTCCTGGGGCAATTTCAGACGAATAGCCATTTCGGTTCGGCGTTGAATCTTGCGGCGTGGGCGGCAGGGTATTCGGTCACGGATTCTGGGTAACAAAAACCCATAGCGCCGACTATCGCAAAGCCGGTCGAAAAGGGCAAGGCAACCCGTTCCGCCCCCCGACCGGAAATGCTCTGGCGACATTGGACGTTACGCCAAGCGCATGTTTTATACTCGCTTCCAGCTATTGACGATTCTGGATTGCCGCAACCCGACCCCGCGAAACCACGGAACATGCTGGAAGCTGACCCTACGCCGCAAGCCAACGCGCATTTGTTGACCGATGCCGAAGCGCTGTTCGCGCATCTGGCCGACGCGGTGTATCTGATCGACCCGCACACCTCCAACATACTCTGGTGCAACCGCAAGGCCTGGGAAGGTCTGGGGCTGGGACCCGAAGATGTGCTCGACCATAGCGTCCTGAGTCTGCAAATGGATGTGCATGGTTTGCCGCAATGGTCGGAGATCGCCAACGCGATTCGCGCCACGGATTGTTTTCGCTTCATCGGCCGGCATCGACACCAGCAAGGCCATGAAGTCCCGGTGGAAGTGAACACCACGCATTTCGAACTGCATGGCAAGGCCTATTTCCTGTCCGTCGCGCGCGACATCACCAATCGTGTCGCGCAGGAAGCCGACTCGCAGAGTCGCGAGAAGCAGCTCTGGTTCGCGCTGAACGAAGCCAGCGATGGCCTGTGGGACTGGGAAGTCGCCAGCGGAACGCTGTTCTTCAGTCCGCAACTTAAACGCATGCTGGGCTACGGACCGGACGAGATGGCGCCGGTGCTGGAAACCTGGAGTCGCAACGTGCATCCCGAAGACGCCCCGCGCGTTCTGGCGATTCTGGATGAACACCTGCGCGGCAAACGCTCGCGCTACGAAGCCGAGTACCGCATCCGCAACCGCAACGGGCACTATCTCTGGGTGCATGACCGCGGCCGGGTCTGCGAATTTGCGCCGGACGGCCAACCCGCCCGCGTCGTCGGCATGGTGCAGGACATCAGCAAGCGCAAGCAACTGGAGCTATTACTGCATGAACATGCTTCCAACGACCCGCTGACCGGCCTGGCCAACCGGCGCGAGGGCGCCACCTATCTGCAAGCTCAGATCGAACTCTGCCACCGCCTGAACCTGTCCATAGGGCTGGCATTCATCGACATCGACCATTTCAAGTCGGTCAACGACAGGTACGGCCATCTGACCGGCGACCGGGTCCTACTTCATGTAGCCCAGGCAATCAAGAATTCGCTGCGCGGCTCGGACCTGCCTTGCCGCTGGGGCGGCGAGGAATTCATCGTGATCGCCCCCAACACCACGCTGAAACAGATGTGTCTGGTCGCCGAAAAAGTGCGACTGGCTGTACAGCAGGCGCTGGCCGGCCATACCCCGGCGGTCACCGTCAGCGTTGGCGTCTCCGCTGCGTTCGGAAATGCCATCGACCAGACCGACCTGATGGCGCAAGCCGATTCCGCGTTGTACCGCGCCAAACAGAATGGCCGCAATCGGGTGGAAACAGCGGTAGTCGCACCCCGAACCTGAAGCGGAAAATATAAAAAACTTGACCTGAATACACTTTTCGCGTGCGTGCAAGTCAAAAAGCAGAACCTGGCGCATGTTTCTGATTGTCCGCAATGTAGTTTCCGCCACTATCGTCGCGGATGATTTTGTTCGGCTCGAATTTGTGGAACCGATTCCGCGCCACGACATTGTTCGAAGCGAAATCCAGATCGCTGAGGCTGCTGCCTAGTGTAGTGCTGCACTCTTGATGGAACTTATATTCCTACAGCCAGTCGGTACCTTCACACGACAAAGCAATGAGGACCGACGCGTGCGAGTAGCCCC